>JBIKXA010000073.1:0-16910 GCA_044356015.1 Roseomonas sp. | reverse complement strand
TGATCAAATCCTTGCAGCGCGCGCCGGAACCGGAGCCCGCCGAGGAAGAGGTGATTGACCTGATCGCCACCGATGAAAACATCTTCGGCATCATGGATGTGCAGGAAGAAGCCCTGCCAGAGGCCGGCGCTGAAGATATGGCGCCCGATGATCTGGAAGCCGCCATCGCTGCCGAGCTTGGCGGCAAACGATAGGAATGCCGATGGGGCGAAGCGTAACCTCCTGCTTCCCCCTGGAATTTCCCCGCGCGCCTGAAGGCCTGGCCGCGGGGCGGGTGGTTTCGCCCGGTGCTGAACTTGCTTCCCGCGTCACCGCTTACGACCCACGCGCCGATGCCGCGCTGATTGCCAGCGCCTATGATTTGGCGGCCGAAGCCCATGCGCCGCAAAAGCGCGATGATGGGCAGCCTTACATTGTGCATCCCCTTGCGGTTGCGGAAATCCTGGCGGGTTATCGGCTTGATCCGGGGTCCATCATCACCGCGCTGCTGCATGACACGGTTGAAGACACGCCGCTCAAGCTTGGCGATGTTGAAGCGCGCTTCGGCAAGGAAGTGGCGCGGCTGGTGGATGGTGTCACCAAGCTGACGCGGCTTGAACTGCAATCCGAACGCACCAAACAGGCCGAGAATTTCCGCAAGCTTGTGCTCGCCATGAGCGAGGATATTCGCGTACTGCTCATCAAGCTCGCGGATCGGCTGCATAATATGCGGACCATCTCAGGCATGCCGCAGCCGGAACGCCGCCGCAAGCAGGCGCGCGAAACGCTGGAGATTTACGCGCCGCTGGCGGAACGCATCGGCATGGATGCGCTGAAGACCGAGCTGGAAACCCTTTCCTTCCGCGAAATGAATGCGGAAGCCTGGCAGACGATCGCCGCGCGGCTCACCTATCTGCGCGGCCAGGGTGCCGATTTGATCGCAGAGATCGAGACCGATTTGCGCCGCGTTTTGGCCGATGCCGGGGTGACGGTGGTGGATATTCAGGGGCGGGAGAAATCGCCCTATTCCATCTGGCTCAAGATGCAGAAGAAGAATGTGGCGTTCGAACAATTATCGGACATCATGGCCTTTCGCATCATCGTGCCGGAAAAGGGTGATTGCTACGCGGCCCTTGGCGCCATTCATTCCGCCTATCGCGTGGTACCGGGGCGCTTCAAGGATTGGATTTCAACGCCGAAGACCAATGGCTATCAAAGCCTGCATACCGGCGTGACAGTGCCGGCGCGGCGCAATGCCAAGATCGAAGTGCAAATCCGCACCAAGGAAATGCATGATATCGCGGAAAATGGTGTGGCCGCGCATTGGAGCTACAAGCAAGGGCCTGGATCTTCGCGGGATCAGAAGCGCTACCCTTGGGTGCGCGACCTTTTGGAAATTCTGGAAAACGCCGCGGAGCCCCAGGAATTTCTGGAACATACCAAGCTTGAGCTGCATCGGGACCGCGTGTTCTGCTTCACGCCCAAGGGTGATCTGATCGAATTGCCGCGCGGCGCGACGCCGGTTGATTTCGCCTATGAGGTGCATAGCCAGGTCGGCGATACCACTGTCGGCGCCAAGGTGAATGGCAAGATCGTGCCGTTGCGGCATGTGCTCGAAAATGGCGATCAGGTGGAAATCATCACCGCGCGCGGCGGCACGCCCAATCCGGGGTGGGAGCGTTTTGTTGTCACCGGCAAGGCGCGCGCGCGCATTCGCCGCGTCAATCACGCGCGCCAGCGTTCGGAACAGCGCGAAGAAGGGCGTAGCGCCATTGCCAAGGCGTTTCGCGCGGCAGGGCTCGATTTTTCGGAAAAGCTTGCCGAACCCGCGTTGAAGCCGCTGAAGCAGGCGGATTTTGAGGCGATGTGCATCGCAGTGGCCAGCGGCAACCTGACGCCGCGTGATGTGCTGCATGCTGCCGTGCCGGAATTGCGCGCCGCGCCACGTGGGGCGGACCCGCTGCCACTCGCAAGGCCGCGCGGGCGGCTTGGCGCCGGGCCAACGCTCATGCCGGGCAAGGCGGAACGCCAATCAGCGGCCAAGCGCGATGCGGCACTTGGGGTGCGGGGCCTGGTGACCGGCATGGCCGTGAGCTTCGCCGGCTGCTGCCACCCCCTGCCCGGGGATCGGATTCTGGGCATTGTCACGACCGGGCGCGGGGTCACGATCCATCGGCAGGATTGCCATGGCTTGCAGGCCTTTGCCGCCACACCTGAGCGCTTCATTGATGTGGATTGGGATTATGATGGCGCGACCAAGGGCACCCATGTCGCGCGGGTGGAATTGGTTGCGGAAAACCGCCCGGATGCGCTGGCGGGGGTGACCACGGCCATTGCGCGGCAGGAAGGGGCGGTGAATAGCCTTCGCATCACCAACCGGGCCGAGGATTGGTGCGAAGTGCTGGTGGATGTGGAAGTGCGTGATATTTCCCACCTGACCGCCGTTCTGGCGGCGCTGCGCGCCTGCCCCGGCGTCACGCAGGTGGAACGCGGCAAGGGATAGGCCAGCGCATGATCATCGGCATCGGGTCGGATATCCTGGATATCCGGCGCATTGAACGCACCATTGAACGCCATGGGGATCGCTTTCTGGAGCGTATTTTTACCTCGGCTGAGCGTGCCAAGGCGGAAAAACGCACCGAACGCATTCGCGCCGCCACCTATGCCAAACGCTTTGCCGCGAAGGAAGCTGCTTCCAAGGCGCTTGGCACCGGGTTTCGCGCGGGGGTGTTTTGGCGCGATTTGGGGGTGGTGAATTTGCCATCCGGCCAGCCGACCTTGCGCCTGACGGGGGGTGCTGCGGAACGGCTGAAGGCCATTACGCCGGCGGGGCATGGCGCGGTGATTGCGCTGACAATGACCGATGAATTTCCCTATGCCCAGGCGATGGTGGTGATCACGGCCGTGCCGCTTCCTTGACAGGGCGCGCCGCCCCGCTATGCCCTGCCCTGCATAGTGCCCGTCCGGTTCACATTCGTTCACCAGAAGGGCACTAAACCATTGTTTGGTCGCATGTCCCGAGCCGCCAAGTGATCCCACTTGGCTTGGACATGCTCCGGGCAGTCTCGCCGGGGCTTTATTGCGCCGGTAAGGCGTAACTTTTGGAAGTGACATGGCCTCGAAGAAATCCGGCGGTTGGCTGGAAAGTGTAAAAACCATTGTCTATGCCGCCGCGATTGCGATTGGCATTCGCACGGTCGCGTTTGAGCCCTTCAATATTCCCTCCGGTTCCATGATCCCTTCGCTGCAAGTGGGGGATTATCTTTTCGTCTCCAAATACTCCTATGGCTATTCGCGCCATTCCATGCCCTTCAGCCCGCCGCTGTTTGAAGGGCGCATTTTCGCCTCACCACCCAAGCGCGGCGATGTTGCGGTGTTCAAGCTGCCGCGTGATGGCAGCACGGATTACATCAAGCGCATCATCGGCCTGCCGGGGGATCGCGTGCAGATGCGCAATGGCATTCTGCATTTGAACGGGGCGCCGGTGCGGCGCGAATTGCTTGGCCCCTATACGGTGGAAGGCGATGGGCCGCGCATCACGGTGCGGCGCTTCCGCGAATTCCTGCCCGCGATTGATGGCGCGCCGGGTGTGGCGCATGACATTCTGGAAGCATCCGATGATGCGCCCTTGGACAATACGCCGGAGTTTCGCGTGCCGCCCGGGCATGTTTTCGCCATGGGCGATAATCGCGACAATAGCCTGGATAGCCGCGCGATGAATGCGGTGGGCTTCATTCCGATTGAAAATCTGGTTGGCCGGGCGGAGATCATTTTCTTTTCCGTGGATGGTTCCTCCGCCTGGTGGCAGATTTGGAATTGGCCCTTTGCCATTCGCTGGTCCAGGCTATTCAGTACGGTCAAGTGATGCGCCATCACGACACATGAGTGCTGATCTTGAAGCACGGTTGGGCCATCGCTTTGCCCGACCCGAATTGTTGAACCGGGCGCTGACCCATAGCACCGATGCGGAAAGCCGCGGTGAGGGCCTGCTTTCCAATGAACGCCTGGAATTTGTCGGCGACCGTGTGCTGGGGCTGTGCATCGCCGAATGGCTGGCCGAGCGTTTCCCCGCGGAACGTGAAGGGGATTTGGCGAAGCGGCTTTCCATGCTGGTTTCCGCCGATACGCTCTGCAAAATTGCCGAGGAATTGGGGCTTGGCACGGATCTGCGCATGCCGGCGCGCTATCGCGCCACGGGGCTGATGGGGCCGCGCAATCTGCTTTCCGATGCGTTTGAAGCGGTGCTGGGCGCGATTTATCTGGATGGTGGCATCGCGCCGGCGCGCGCCTTGGTGCGGCGCTGTTTTGCCGCGCTGATCGAGGCCGATGTGCGCCCACCAACATCGCCCAAGAATCGTTTGCAGGAATGGACTTTGGGGCGCGGGCTTGGTTTGCCTGTATATGGGCTGGTGCAATCAAGCGGCCCCGCCCATGCGCCGCGCTTTGTCATCAGCGTGCTGGCGGCAGGCCGCGAAGCGCAGGGTGAAGGTGATAGCAAACGCGCCGCAGAACAGGCAGCGGCGGAAGCCTGGTTGAAGGGTTTGGAAACATGACAACGCGTTGCGGGTTGATTGCCATTCTGGGCGCACCCAATGCCGGCAAATCAACGCTGGTGAATAGGCTTGCCGGCAGCAAGGTAACGATTGTCTCACCCAAGCCGCAGACAACGCGCTTTCGGGTGCGCGCCGTGGTGATGCGCGGAGAAAGCCAATTGGTATTGGTGGATACACCTGGCATTTTCACGCCACGCCGACGGCTGGATCGCGCCATGGTCGCCGCCGCCTGGGGCGGTGCGCAGGATGCTGATATCTCGCTGTTGATTGTGGATGCGCGCGCCGGGCTGACGGAACCCTTGCGCGCCATTATCGAAAGACTGAGCAAGACGCGCCGGCCCATTTGGCTGGTGCTGAACAAGACCGATCTGATCCCGCGCGAGCAATTGCTGCCGCTGACCGCGGAATTGCACAAGCTGCTGCCTTTCGCCGAGACCTTCATGATTTCCGCCGAAAAGGGTGATGGGTTGGATCGGCTGCTGGATCGGCTGGCGGAGGCCGTGCCGCCGGGGCCGTATCTTTTTCCGGAAGATGATTTGACCGATTTGCCGAACCGCATGCTGGCCGCCGAGATTGTGCGCGAACAAATCCTGCGCCAGACGCATCAGGAAGTGCCGCATCATGCTTCGGTTGAAACCGAAACCTGGACGGAAAAGCCCGATGGGTCGGTCCGGATTGATTGCACCATCTACATCGCGCGTGCGACGCAAAAGGCGATCCTGATTGGGGATAAGGGCAGCCGTATCCGAGAGATTGGGCGGCTCGCGCGCTTGGAATTGATCAAGCTGTTGGAACGCCCGGTGCATCTTTTCCTGAATGTGAAGGAAAAGCCCGATTGGGATGAAACCGCCGCACGCATCCGCGCCATTGGGCTTGAGGATGCCGGTTAAGCCCCGTTTCCCATGAGTATTGAATGGCAGGCCCCGGCGGTGGTGCTGGATCTGCGCCCGCATGGCGAAGGCGGCGCGGTGGTGACCGTGCTGACCGAAGCCCATGGCCGCCATGCAGGGCTGGTGAAGGGCGGCGGGTCTCGCGCCCAGGCGGGGTTGTGGCTGCCGGGCAATCTGATTGAGGCGCGTTGGGTTGCCCGGCTTTCTGATCAATTGGGCAGCCTGAGCGGTGAATTGGTCCATCCGGCGGCGGCGCTGGCGATGGATGAACCGCTGGCACTCGCGCTGCTATCTTCCGCCTGTGCCATTGCCGCCGATGCCCTGCCGGAACGCGAAGCCCATCCGCGCGCTTTTGCTGGCCTGGTTTCCCTGATCGGCCATCTGGCCGGCGGCGCTGAGGGCGTGGTCGCGGATTATGTGCGCTTTGAAGCGCTGATCCTGGCCGAGCTTGGCTATGGGCTTGATCTGGCCGCCTGCGCCGTGACCGGGGTGCATGAGGGGCTGACGCATGTCTCGCCACGCTCGGGCCGCGCGGTCAGTGCCGGGGCGGCGGCGCCCTATTTGGATAAGTTGCTCCCCCTGCCCGGCTTTCTGCGCGACGCGGAAAGCCTGGGTGAGCCCGCATCCTGGGCGGCGGGGCTGAAGCTGACAGGGCATTTCCTGGAACGCGATGCCTTTGGCGTGCGCCACCGCCCCTTGCCCGAAGCGCGCTTCAGATTGGTGGAGCGGATAGCGGGATTGATCGCCGATTGACCCGGTAATGCATCACGCCGGTTTGCCCGCACATGGCGGCTTCACAAATTTCGTGAAACTCCTCGGGCAGGGAATATAGTCTTTCGGGGTTCAGCGGCGCGCCGCCTTGCGTCGCCACGTGGTTCCAGCCAAGGTTGCGGAGCGTCATCTCCGCCCTTTGCGCCGCCGCCTCAGCGTCACGGGCCAGGGTGAAGACCAGGAAGCAGCGGAACTCCCCCCGCGGGGCGAGGGTCGCGGGGCCGGCAATGCCCTCAGCCCAGGTAACCCAGACGGCGGGTGCGGGCTCGGGCACGTAATTCTGCCGTGCGGGGGCGAGGGCCAGATTCATCATGGGGGAAAGAATACGGCAAGAATGCTTACCGAAGTCTTGAAGCCTTTGCAGCGCGATGGGCGCAGGGTTAGACGAGTTCCTGAATAAGGATGCGATTCGCCCATGCCCGATGATGTGAAATCTCTGACGCCCAGCGGGGCGGAGCGTGAAACGCGGCTCGCGGATGCTTTGTCCGAACGCTATCTGGCCTATGCCCTTTCCACCATTACCGCGCGGTCTCTGCCGGATGTGCGTGATGGGTTGAAGCCCGTGCATCGCCGCTTGTTATGGGCGATGCGGCAATTGCGGCTGGATCCGGATGCGGGCTTCAAGAAATGCGCGCGCATCGTGGGCGATGTCATGGGTAAATATCACCCCCATGGTGATGCCGCGATTTATGAGGCGATGGTGCGGCTCGCGCAGGATTTTGCCGCGCGCTACCCCTTGGTCGAAGGCCAGGGCAATTTCGGCAATATAGATGGCGATAACCCAGCGGCCATGCGCTATACCGAAGCGCGGCTGACGGAAGTGGCGCAGGCGCTGCTGGAAGGGATTGAAGAAGACGCGGTTGATTTCCGCGCAACCTATGACGGGGAAGAACGCGAACCCATTGTGCTGCCGGCGGCCTTTCCGCATTTGCTCGCCAATGGCGCGGCGGGGATTGCGGTGGGCATGGCAACCTCCATCCCGCCGCATAATGCCGGGGAGCTTTGCGCGGCTGCGCTGGAATTGGTGCGCAACCCGGATGTCGGCACGGATCAGCTGCTGCGGCACATCAAGGGGCCGGATTTCCCGACCGGCGGCATTCTGGTGGAAAGCCAGGAGGCCATGCGTGAAGCCTATGAAACCGGCCGCGGCGGGTTTCGCGTGCGCGCGAAATGGGAAGTGGAAAAGAGTAAGGCCGGAAGCTGGGTGATTATCATCACCGAAATCCCCTATCAGGTGCAGAAGGCGCGGCTGATCGAACAGATCGCTCAGTTACTCGAAGAAAAAAAGCTGCCGCTGCTGGCGGATTTGCGTGACGAAAGCACCGAACAGGTGCGGATCGTGCTGGAACCCAAAACGCGCAATGTGGAACCGGCAGTGCTGATGGAAACGCTGTTCCGCGCCACCGCTTTGGAAAGCCGCTTTCCGCTGAACATGAATGTGCTGGATGCGAACCGCACGCCGCGTGTGATGAGCCTGAAGGAAGTGCTGCGCGCCTGGCTGGATCATCGGCATGAGGTGTTGCAACGGCGCACCAATCACCGTCTGGGCGCCATTGCACGGCGGCTTGAGATTCTGGATGGCTATCTGATTGCCTACCTGAATTTGGATGAGGTGATCCGCATCATCCGGGAAGAAGATGAACCAAAGCCGCGCCTGATGGAACGCTTTGGCCTGACCGATACGCAAACCGAAGCCATCCTGAATATGCGGCTGCGGGCGCTCAGGCGCCTGGAAGAAATGGAAATCCGCAAGGAGCATAAGAAGCTTTCCGCGGAACAGAAGAAGCTTCAGGCGCTGATGAAGTCCGAGGCCGCGCGCTGGCAGGCGATTGGCGAGGAAATTGAAAGCATGCGCGCGCGCTTTGGCGATGGCGCGCTTGGTGCGCGGCGCACGGCGACCGGCGCGGCACTCCCTGAAGTGGTGGTGGATGAAGCGGCCTTTGTGGAACGTGAACCGATAACCGTGATCCTGTCCGAGAAAGGCTGGATCAGGGCGCAGAAGGGCCATGTGCCGCTCGAAAATGAATTGCGCTTCAAGGAAGGTGATAGCCTATCCATCGCACTGCATGCGGAGACCACGGATCGGCTGGTGCTGTTTGCGACCAATGGCAAGGCCTTCACGCTGAAGGCCGATGCCATTCCGCGCGGGCGCGGTGACGGCCAGCCGGTGCGCCTGATGCTTGATCTGACCAATGAGGATGCGGTGGTCACGATGTTCGTGCATCGTGAAGGGCAGCGCTATCTGGTCGCCGCTTCGGACGGCAAGGGCTTCCTGGTGAAGGGCGAGGAATTGCTCGCGGAAAAGCGCACCGGCAAGCAGGTTTTGAATGTGGATGCGCCGGTGGAAGCGGCGGTCTGCGCGCCGGCGGAAGGCGATTCCATTGCCGTGGTCGGCGAGAACCGCAAATTGCTGATTTTCCCAATTGACCAGGTGCCTGAGATGACGCGCGGGCGCGGCGTGCAATTGCAAAGCTATCGCGATGGCGGGCTGGCCGATGCCAAGGTCTTTACCCGCAAGGAAGGGCTTTCCTGGGTGCTTGGCGAAAGAACGCGGACCGAGACGGATTTGCGCGCCTGGGTTGGCAATCGTGCCGGCGCGGGCAAGGCACCGCCGAATGGGTTCCCTCGGTCCAATCGCTTCGAATAAAAATAGCCCCAACGCGACACTTCGCGCTGGGGCCGTTGTTTCAGCGCTGATAACGCGCCTTACGGCATCGCGACATCAATCCCCTGATAGAAATAGTTCTGCGCACGGATTTCATCATCCGAAAGCCGCCGGCCCGCAGGGATCGCGACAGTGCCATCCCGGCGCGTGATCGGGCCTTCAAACGGATGCAGCGTGCCGGCGGCGATGGCATCGCGGATGCGCGTGGCTTCGCTCACTTCCTCGGGCGTCATATTGGTGAAGGGGGCCAGGCGGAACATGCCGCTGCCAAGCCCGCCCCAGGTATCCGTGGGGCGCCAGGTGCCGTCCAGCACGGCCTTGGCACGTTCGGCATAGTAATCGCCCCAATTGTTGACGCTGCTTGTCAAATGCGCGCGCGGTGCGAAGCGTGTCATGTCAGATGCCTGACCGAAGCCGAAAATGCCGCGCTGTTCCGCCAATTGCAGCGGCGCCGGGCCATCGGTGTGGCTGCACAGCACATCGCAGCCCTGGTCAATCAGGGCGCGGGCCGCATCGGCCTCTCGCGCAGGGTTCGACCAGGCATTCACCCACACCACGCGCACCTTCATGGACGGGTCCACAGACCAGGCGCCGCGCATCACGGTGTTGATGGCGCTGATCACTTCCGGCACCGGGAAGGTGGCGACATAGCCGATGGTCTTGGAACGCGACTTGCGCGCGGCGATCACGCCCTGAATGTAGCGGCCTTCGTAGAAGCGGGCGTTGTAGATCGCCATATTCGGCAGCGTCGTCGGACCGGTCGCGTTTTCAAAGAATACGCCCGGATGCTGCGGCGCCAGGCGCTGCGTCGGGGCGAAATAGGAGAAGCTGGTGGTGAAGATCAGCCGATGGCCGGTACGAACCAGCTGCGTCACCACACGGTCGAAATCGGGCGGTGCGACGGATTCGACGGTGGTGGCGTTGACGCGGTCGCCCAGTACCTCGGCCATGCGGCGGCGGCCCTGGTCGTGCATATGCGACCAGCCAAAATCGCCGACGGGGCCGATCAGGACTACGCCAACACTCAGGCGCGATTGCGCTTCGGCCTGCTGGCCGAAGGCGGCAGCGCCGGTGAGACCGGCAGAGCCGGCCATAAGGTGACGACGGGTGATGTTCATGAAGCTCTCCCTGAAAAGCTAGGTGGATTAAGCAAATTTAATACCAATACGGAAGGGGCTATCTATCGGGCACAAAAGGCACGCCGAGGGAGGCCGGCCCCGCCGCACCCCCACGCCTTGCCCGCATAATGAGCACCAGCACCAGAATCGTGATCAGATAGGGCAAGGCCGCCAGAAACTGCGATGGCAGCGGCACGCCGGCCGATTGCGCATGCAATTGCAGGATGGTGAGCGCGCCAAACAGATAGGCGCCGACCATGGCCCTGAAGGGCAGCCAGGAGGCAAAGACCACGATGGCCAGCGCAATCCAGCCCCGCCCGCCGGTCATGCCGCTGGTCCAGAAGGGGGTGTAGACCAGCGACATATAGGACCCCGCCAACCCGGCGCAGCCGCCGCCGAACATGATGGCCAGCAGGCGAATACGCCGCACCGGATAGCCCAAGGCATGCGCCGCCGCGTGGTTTTCGCCGACGGCGCGCAGCACAAGCCCGGCCCGGCTTTTGGTGAGGAACCACCATACGCCAATGACCAGCGCCACCGAGGCATAAATAAAGGGGTCCTGACGGAACAGCAGCGGGCCCAGGAAGGGAATCTCGGACAGCCAAGGGATTTCGATTTTGCCGATGCCCGCGCGCTGCACGCCCACAAAGGGCGCGCCGATCACGCCGGAAAGCCCAAGACCCAGAATGGCCAAAGCCAGCCCCGCCGCCACCTGATTGGCCGCAAGCCCCAAGACCAATGCAGCAAAAACCAGGGACAACGCCATGCCGGCCAGCACCGCCACCAGCACGCCAAGCGTTGAAGACCCGGTGGTGATCGCGGCTGCGATGCCGGCGGCGGCGCCGATGATCATCATACCCTCAACGCCCAGGTTCAAAACGCCCGCGCGTTCCACCACCAATTCGCCAAGCGCTGCGATCAGCAGCGGCGTAGAGGCGGTGATGATGGTCAGGATAATGGCTTCGAACAACGTCATGCGGCGGCACCGCGCAGCAGGCGGAAGCGATACAAAAGCAGGCTATCGCAAGCGAGCACGAAGAACAGCAAAAGCCCTTGCAGCACGCGCGTTGCATCAAGCGGCAAGCGCAGCATGATTTGCGCATTCTCGCCACCGATGAAGGTGATGGCGATGAAAATACCGGCAAATAAACAGCCAATCGGGTTGAGCCTTCCCAGGAAGGCCACGATGATCGCGGTGAAGCCATAGCCAGGTGAAATGCCGGGCTGTAATTGCTTCACTGTCCCCGCGGCTTCCAGCACGCCGGCAAGCCCGGCAAGCGCGCCTGAGATCATGAAAACCGTGATGATCAGCCGCGCCTCAGAAAACCCAGCAAAGCGCGCGGCGCGTGGCGCTTCGCCCACCAGGCGGATTTCAAACCCTTTCAGCGTGCGCCCCATCAGCAGCATGAAGGCAAATACAACAGCAATCATGATCGGCGTGCCGATATTGAGCCGCCCGCCTTCCATCAGCAGCGGTAGCGTCGCTTCCGCTTCAAACACCACGCTATTGGGCATGTTGAAGCCCGCGGGGTCGCGCCAGGGGCCGCGCACCAGGTAATCCAGCAGTAATTCCGCGACATACACCAGCATCAGGCTGGTGAGGATTTCATTGGCGCCGAAGCGGGTGCGGAGCAGCGCCGGGATCAACGCAAAACACGCCCCCGCCATGGCACCCACCAGCAGCATCACCGGCAAAAGCCACGGCCCCTGCGTGCTGCCATGGGTGATGATGGCGATATAACCACCCGCCATGGCGCCGAACAGGAATTGCCCCTCGGCGCCGATATTCCAGACCTTCGCGCGATAGCAGACCGCAAGCCCAACCGCGATCAGCACAAGCGGTGTCGCCTTCACCGCCACTTCCTGCAAACCCCAGGAATCCGAGAGCGGATCGAGGAAATACGTGCTCAGCGCCGCCACCGGGTCCTTGCCAAGCAGCGCGAACATGATGGCGGCCGAGATCAACGTGAGTGCCACCGCAATGAGTGGAGAGATCAGCATCAGGCTGATTGGCGTTTCGGTGCGACGCTCCATCACTAGAGCCATTTTGCCGCGCGATGGCGCGGCCAACGGCTCTAGCCCGATGTTTGGTCGCATTTTCCGAGTCGCCAAGTGTTTCAACTTGGCTTGAAAATGCTCCGGCCGCATCACGCCGCCATCCCCGCCCCGCCCATCAATAGGCCGAGCGATTCGCGTGTGGCTTCCGCGGTTGGTATGGCAGGCGAAAGCCGGCCCATGAACATGACGCAAAGCCGGTCGGAGATTTCGAGCAGCTCATCCAAATCCTGGCTGATCACCAATACGGCGCTGCCGGCGCGCGCCAGATCCATCAGCGCCTGGCGAATGGTGGCAGCTGCACCCGCATCCACGCCCCAGCTTGGCTGCGCCACCACCAGAATGCCGGGCTGGCGCGCGATTTCCCGCCCGATCACAAATTTCTGCAAATTGCCGCCGGATAGCGCGCGCGCTTCCGGATCCGCGGGGCCTTTGCGCACATCAAAGGCGCGCACCACCTTGCCCACGAAATCCGTCAGCTTCGCGCGGTCCACCAACCCATGGCGCAAGAAACCATTGGTGGCGTGGCCTGACAGCAGCGCATTTTCGGAAAGCCGCATGGCAGGCGCCGCGCCATGGCCAAGCCGTTCTTCCGGCACAAAGGCCGCACCACGTCGGCGCCGTTCATTGATGCCGGCAAGGCCGACCGCGACACCATCCATGATAATGGCCGCGTCGTGGGGCGCCAATTCTTCGCCGCTGAGGGCTGCGAAAAGCTCATCCTGGCCATTGCCGGCGACACCGGCGATGCCAAGCACTTCTCCGGCGCGCAGTTCAAGATTTATGTTGGAAAGTGCAATGCCATGCGCATGTTGCGGCGGGAGCGACAGGGCGGCAACAGCCAAGCGCACCGGGCCTTGCGCTTCGATCACATCATGACGGATGGGCACCACATCACCACCCATCATCATGCGCGCCAGGCTCGCCGCGGTTTCCGCACGCGGGTCGCAATGTGCCACCACCTGCCCGCCACGCAGAATGGTCGCGGCTTCGCAAATGCGCCGCACTTCTTCGAGCTTGTGGGAGATGTAAAGGACCGAACGCCCTTCAGCGCGCAATCGGGCGAGGGTGGCGAAAAGCCCCTCGGCTTCCTGCGGTGTCAACACGGAGGTGGGTTCATCCAGGATCAGCAGGCTTGGGTCCTGCATCAGGCAGCGCATGATCTCAACGCGCTGGCGTTCACCAACGGAAAGCCGCCAGACTTCACGGCTGGGATCAAGTGGCAGGCCATAGGCGCGGCTGGTTTCCGCCAGTTTTTCGGAAATTTCCGAGACTGTGCCGGCGTGATCGAGCGCGAGGGCGACATTTTCGGCGACTGTCAGCGCCTCAAACAGCGAAAAATGCTGAAACACCATGCCAATGCCAAGCGCGCGGGCGGCGCGCGGGCTTTCCACCGTGACGGGCGCGCCGCGCCAATGAAGCCCGCCCGCATCCGGGCGCAGCAGGCCATAGATGATTTTGACGAGCGTGGATTTGCCGGCGCCGTTTTCGCCAAGCAGGGCGTGGATTTCACCAGGTGCCACCGTCAGGTCCACGGCATCATTCGCCACCAAGGCGCCGAAACGCTTGGTGATGCCCTCAGCGGCAAGAAGCGGGGGGGAGGCCTGCATGACGCGGCTGTAACCTTTTTCTGCGCCCCTGTCGCCGGGGTTATCCTGCGAAAAATCAGCCCGGCAGGGCGAAGGCTGCAAGTTCGGCGCGCAATTCGGGAATGCCCTGCCCGGTTTCGCTGCTGGTGACCATGACCACCGGGTGGCCTGCCGTATGGCGCCGGGCGAGGCCCTCAACCTCGGCCAGGCGCTTGGCTAATTGGGCGGGCGGCACATCATCGGCCTTGGTCAGCACGATCTGGAAGGCGACGGCGGCATCATCCAATAGCTTCATCGCGGCGCGATCGGCGGATTTGGTTTCAATCCGCGCATCCATCAGCAGCAGTACGCGGCCAAGATTGGGCCGGCCGCGCAGATAATCGAACATCATGCCTTGCCAATCGGCCTGCAATTCCTTGGATGCCTTGGCATAGCCATAGCCAGGCATATCCACGAGCGCGAGGCGATCACCCAAATTGAAGAAATTGAGCTGCCGTGTGCGCCCCGGTGTGTTGGAAACGCGCGCCAGAGCATTCCGCCCCGTCAGCGCATTCAGCAGGGATGATTTGCCGACATTGGATCGCCCGCAAAAGGCGATTTCCGGCAGGCCGGGCGGCGGCACTTGTTCAAGCTTCTGCGCACCGAAATAGAAATCACAAGGCCGCGCAAACAGCAGCCGCCCCGCTTCAAGCAGGGCGGCGTGTGCTTCTTCATCAGATGTTTCGGCAACGCTGCTCATCACGCAAAGCCGGCAAGCGGCATCACGCCTTCTTGCCGCCAGCCTTGGCCGCGCGATTGGCCGCGCGTTCATGGCGCATGATGTAGTATTGCTGGCCGACGGAGAGCGTATTGTTCCAGGCCCAATAAATGATCAGCCCCGCCGGAAAGCTTGCCAGCATGAAGGTGAATATCACTGGCAGCCAGGCGAAAATCTTCGCCTGAATCGGGTCGGGCGGCTGCGGGTTCAGCTTCTGCTGCACCCACATGGTCAGGCCCATGATCAAAGCCCAGGCCGGCATATGGAGGAAGGTGCTCCAGGATGCAGGATCAAAGGGAAGCAGGCCAAACAGGTTGAACAGGTTGGTGGGATCAGGCGCAGAGAGGTCCTTGATCCAGCCAAAGAAGGGCTGGTGGCGCATTTCAATGGTGACAAACAGCACCTTGTAAAGCGCGAAGAACACCGGAATCTGGATCAGGATGGGCAAGCAGCCGGAGGCAGGGTTCACCTTCTCACTCCGGTAAAGCGCCATCATCTCCGTTTGCGCCTTTTGCGGATCATCCTTGTAGCGTTCCTTGAGCTCGGCCATTTTGGGCGCGAGCACCTTCATCTTCGCCATGGATTTATAGGCCTTGTTGGCCAGCGGGAAGAAAACGATCTTGATGGCGAGGGTGAAGACCAGAATGGCAACGCCGAAATTGCCGAATACCCGGAACAGCCAATCCAAGGCATAGAAGAAGGGCTTGGTCAGGAAGTAGAACCAGCCGAAATCAATCGCCTTGTCGAAATCCGTGATGCCGAAGCGCGCTGCGTAATCATCCAGCAAATGCACTTCCTTCGCACCGGCAAACAGGCGGCTTTTGAAGCCATCCGTGGCACCCGGCGCGATTTGTTGGGCAGCCGGCGCGGCGATATCCACCTGCCAACGCTCACCGGCTGTGCCGGGGGCTTCGCTGACAAAGCGATAGGCGGCACGCATGGGCTGATCAGGTGCGGCCGGCATCAGCGCGGCCAACCAGTATTTGTCGGTAATGCCAACCCAACCGCCGACATCTTCCTGTTCAAAGGCCGGGCCGCGACGCTTCTGCGCCTCGGACTTCGCGTCAGAGAAGGTCACTTCATTCAAGCGCCCACCAACCACGCCGGTGAAGCCTTCATGCAGGATGAAAAAGCCTTCCACCTTGGGGGTGACTTCGCGCCGAATGCGCGCCCAGGGCAGCACCGCCACCGTATCGGCGCCGGTATTGCGCATGCGCTGTTCGGCGGCGAACATGTAATTCTCATCGAGACTGAGCAGGATTTCGAAAACCTGACCCTGGCCATTATCCCAGGTGAGGGTCACCGGCTTGCCGGGCGCGAGCGGCCCGCCGCTGATCTGCCAATCCGTCTCATTATCCGGCACGCGGGTGCGGCCATCGGCTGCCGTCCAGCCCCATTGCGCGAAATAAGGCGCGGCAGAATCGCGTGGGGCGAAAAGCCGCACGGGCGGGGCGCCAGGATCAACGGTTTCGCGGTGGCGCAGCAACACCAGATCATCCAGACGCGCGCCACGCAGATTGAGATTGCCAGCGACCGAGGCGCTTTCAATCGCGATGCGCCGGGCGGGCGTGCGGGCCGCCGGTGCGGCTTCCTGTTGTGAAGGCGTGGTCAGCACCTGATTGGCCGGCACAGGCGCGCCGGAAGCCGCCGGGGCGGGCACGGCTGGCGCGGGCGCTGCCTGTTGCGTCACGGGGGCCGGTGCCTCGGGCGGCATCACCATGCGCTTATAGACGTCAAAAATCAGCAAGATGCCGATTGAAAGCGCGATCGCGGCGAACAGACGCTTCTGATCCATGGCGGGTGCTCAGCCTTTGGTGTTTTTGGGGCGGGGAACGGGGTCGTAGCCGCCAGGGGTCCAGGGGTTGCAGCGCAGGATGCGCCGCGTGGTCAACCAGGTGCCGCGCAGCGCGCCATGGTCTTCCAGGGCTTCCAGCGCATAGTCACTACAGGTCGGGTAATGGCGGCAATGGCTGCCGATAATGCCGCGCAGCGTATAGCGATAGGCATGCACGCAGCCCTTGAGCGCGGTGGCAGGCAGGCTCATGGCGCCACACCCGCCTGACGGAGTGCGCCGCGCAAATCCTCGATCAACAGCGGAAAGGGACGCTCGGCGGTCGCATCGCGCCCGATCAGCACCAGATCCCAGCCGGACAGCGCCAAGCCAGGCAGCGTCAGCCGCGCAGCTTCCTTGAGCCGCCGGCGCGCGCGGTTTCGGATCACGGCATTGCCGATTTTCTTCGTCACGGTGAAGCCAAGCCTGAGCGAGGGTTCCGACACAGCGAGCGCTTGCAACACCAACCCAGGCCGCGCGGCGCGCTTGCCGCGCGCTGCGGTGCGCAGAAATTCCCGCCGTTTCTTGAGCCGTTCGAGCCGCGGCGCCGCAAGGGGCAATGGCGCGGCGGAAACATCAGGCCGCTCCATCACGCAACCCCGCGCGTTGCTTGCTTCAGGCGGAAAGACGCTTGCGGCCCTTGGCGCGGCGATTGGCCAGCACCTTGCGGCCGCCCACGGTCGAAAGGCGGGAGCGAAAGCC
>JBIKXA010000003.1:0-51734 GCA_044356015.1 Roseomonas sp. | reverse complement strand
CCGAGATTGGCGCGGAGATCAATCAAGCCGGGTGCGAGGCAAGCGCCCGCAGCATCCACCACTGTCGCGCCCTCGGGCGCCGTCAGGCCAGCGCCGCAATCGGCAATCAGCCCATCGCGGATCAGCAGGGCGCCGGGCGCATCAAGGCCCGAGGCGGGGTCGAGCAGGCGGGCGTTGGTGATGAGGGTATCGGCCATGCTCAACGGTTCCGCGGCAACTGGCGAGAAAGCACATCCAGCACCGCCATGCGGCAGGCGACACCCATTTCCACCTGCTCACCAATCACGCTACGCGTTGGATGGTCCGCAATGGCGCTGTCAATCTCGACGCCGCGATTCATCGGGCCTGGGTGCATCACTATCGAGTCCGGCTTGGCACAGGCCAGCTTCTCCGCATCCAGCCCGTAAAAGCGAAAGAACTCCCGTGCTGAGGGCACCATGCCGCCCGACATGCGTTCGCGTTGCAGGCGGAGCATCATGACAACATCGGCACCAGCCAGCCCGGCCTTCATGTCATGGAACACTTCCACGCCCAAGCGCGCGGCTTCGGCGGGGATCAGCGTGGGCGGCCCCACCACGCGCACGCGGCTGCCCATGGTGGTCAGCAAATGCATATTGGAACGCGCGACGCGCGAATGGGCGATATCGCCGCAAATCGCGACAATCAGCCCTTCAAGCCGGCCCTTGTGGCGGCGGATGGTGAGTGCGTCCAATAGCGCCTGGGTTGGGTGTTCATGCGTGCCATCGCCCGCATTGATCACCGCCGCATCCACCTTCTGGCTCAGCAGCGATGGCGCGCCGGATTGCCCGTGGCGCACCACCAGCAAATCGCAATGCATGGCGTTCAAGGTGCTGGCCGTATCCAGCAGGGTTTCGCCCTTGTTCACGCTGGACGTGCTGACCGACATATTGATGACATCAGCGCCGAGCCTTTTGCCCGCCAGTTCAAAACTCGTGCGGGTGCGGGTGCTGTCCTCAAAAAACAGATTGATCAGCGTGCGACCCTTCAACAGGTCTCGCTGGGTTTTGCCGCTGCGATTGAGCAGGGCGTAGGATTCCGCCAGATCGAGCAAATCCGCGATATGCGGCGGCTCAAGACCCTCAATGGCGAGGAGGTGTTTGCGGGGATAGGTCACAGAGTCTTTCTAGCCGCCCCTGGGCAGGGATGGCCAGACCCGTTCAGGGCAGGTTCAAGGCGCCGCGCAGCGCGGCGGCTTTTTCATCCAGCGAGGTGCGGCCAGGGCTGCGCTGCACTTCCCGCAGGCCGCCATCTGAAAGGCGAAGCACCAGCCGAAATTCCGTCTGAGGGGCCGGGGTATCCGTCTCACTCTGATGGCTTCTGATGTGGGGCGGGTGAAATTCCTCCACCACCACGTCAGCAATGGCGCCGGGGGGCAGGGTCTCAAACATGTCGAAAAACCGCCACCAGGTGGTGACGCTGCGGGTGAAAACCGCACTGCCATCGGCACGAATCGCAAGCGCATGGGGGGCCGGGATGAAGGACAGAAACAGGAACATCCCCAGGCCCAGAATCGGGAAGCCAAGGCCCAAAAGCCGCGGCGTGATGGCCGGCCACTCGGCCAGGAATTGCGGCAGCAGCGCGAAACCCACCATGGCAAAGCCTAACCCCGCCAGCGCGCCAATGGCGTAGCGGATGCGGCCATCAAGGGCGATTTCCACCAGAATCTGATCCATGCGCCTCATCCTTTGGTGGCGTCCAAAGCCGACTGAAGCATCCAGGCCGCCGCCGCCTTATCCACCGAAGCCGCCCTTTTGCCCCGGCTGAGATCGGCTTCCCCCACCATCATGCGGTTCACCGCCGCCGAGGAAAGCCTTTCATCCCAAAGCGCCGCCGGCAAGCCAGTGGCTTCCGAGAGCGATTTCGCCCAATCCCGCGCTGCCTGGGCCGCCGGGCCGAAGGACCCATCCAGGCCAAGCGGCAACCCAACCACCAGGCCCCCCGCCCCTTCCTTCGCGGCAATGGCTTTGACCTCGGCGGCCAGCGCCATCAATTTTCCGCGCTTGAGGCTGCCATAGGGGCTGGCGAGCATGAGCGAGACATCGCTCAGCGCGATACCCACGGTCTTTTCCCCCGGATCAAGGCCAATCAGCCGGGAATGGCGGGGAAGGGCCGCGCGCAAATCTGTCAGGTTGAAGAGTGGCATCGGGGGCCTTATGGTCCGGCGCTCTTTTTCCGGGAAGTAGTGATTTCATGTCCCTAGACACCGCCACCGTCAGGCGCGTTGCGGCCTTGGCCCGGCTGCGCCTTGAAGAACAGGATATCGCCCGCGTGCAGGGTGAGCTCAACGGCATTCTGGGCTGGATTGAACAGCTCCAGGCCGTGAATACCGAAGGCGTGGAGCCCATGGCCGGCGGCACCCCAGGTGGCGTGGCGGCGATGCCGATGCGCGATGATGTGGTGACCGATGGCGGCAAGCCAGAGGCCGTGCTGGCCAATGCGCCGGATCGTGAAGGCGAATATTTCGGCGTGCCGAAGGTGGTGGAATAATGCATCCGACCGATTTTACCCTCGCCGGCGCGCTGGCCGCGCTGAATGAGGGCGCGATCAGCGCCGAGGAATTGACGCGCGCCCATGTGGCCGCCGTTGAAGCGCTGAACCCGAAGCTGAATGCCTTCATCACCACGACAAGCGAACAGGCGCTGGACGCGGCGCGTGCATCGGACGCGCGCCGCAAGCGCGGTGAGGCCGGGCCGCTTGAAGGCATTCCGCTCGCCATCAAGGATTTGTTCTGCACGGAAGCTGTGCGCACCACGGCGGCATCGAAGATCCTCGGCAATTTCATCCCGCCTTATGAAAGCACCGTCACCGCGCAATTGAAGCGCGATGGCGCGGTGTTTTTGGGCAAGGCCAATCTGGATGAATTCGCCATGGGGTCATCCAATTTGACCTCGGCCTATGGGGGCGTTTTGAACCCTTGGCAGCGCAAGAATGACCCAAGCGCGCGGCTGGTGCCGGGCGGGTCTTCGGGTGGTTCCGCCGCTGCTGTCGCGGCGCGCATGGCGCTGGGGGCGACGGGGACGGATACGGGTGGTTCCATCCGTCAGCCGGCGGCGTTTTGTGGCATTACCGGCATCAAGCCGACCTATGGGCGCTGTTCGCGCTTTGGCATTGTGGCCTTTGCTTCATCGCTTGACCAAGCCGGCCCCTTTGCGCGCACGGTGGAAGATTGCGCCATTCTGCTGCGGTCCATGGCCGGGCATGACCCGAAGGATTCCACCAGCGCCGCTGAGCCCGTGCCGGATTTCGCTGCCGCTTGTGGGCGGAGCGTGAAGGGTTTGCGCATTGGCGTGCCGCGCGAATATCGGCTGGATGGCATGCCGGCGGAGATCGAAAAGCTCTGGCGCCAGGGCCTGGATTGGCTGCGCGATGCGGGGGCGGAGATTGTGGATATCTCTCTGCCGCACACGAAATATGCGCTGCCCACCTATTACATCGTCGCCCCCGCTGAGGCTTCATCCAACCTCGCGCGCTATGATGGCGTGCGCTTCGGCCTGCGCGTGGCGGAAAAAGATAGCGACCTGCGTGACTTGTATGAACGCACGCGCGCCGAGGGTTTTGGCGCGGAAGTGCGTCGGCGCATCATGATCGGCACCTATGTGCTGAGTGCGGGTTATTACGATGCCTATTACCTGAAGGCGCAGAAAATCCGCGCCCTGATTGCGCGGGATTTCGATGAAGCCTGGCAGAAGGTGGATGCGATAGTGACGCCGGCAACGCCTTCAGCCGCCTTCGCGGAAGGTGAAAATACCGATGACCCGGTGAAGATGTATTTGAATGATGTCTTCACCGTGACCGCCAATCTGGCCGGGCTACCAGGCCTTGCCTTGCCGACCGGGCTTGATCATCAGGGCTTGCCGCTGGGCTTGCAGGTGATTGGCCGGGCCTTTGATGAGGAAACGGTTTTCGCGGTCGGCGCGGCGCTGGAACGCGCGGCGGATTTCAAGGCAGTGCCAGCGATGAGGGCAGGCGCATGAGCTACACGATTGAGGGCGAAAGCGGCCCCTGGGAAGTGGTGATCGGGCTTGAGGTCCATGCCCAGATCACGTCCAACGCCAAGCTGTTTTCCGGCGCGGCAACGGCCTTTGGCGCGGAACCGAATGCCCAGGTTTCCTTCATTGATGCGGGCTTCCCCGGCATGTTGCCGGTGATCAACCGGGAATGCGTGGCGCAGGCCGTGCGCACCGGGCTTGGCTTGAATGCCAAGGTTAATCTCTGGTCGCGCTTTGATCGCAAGAATTACTTCTATGCCGATCTGCCGCAGGGCTATCAGATCAGCCAATACGCGCATCCCATCATTGGCGAAGGCGCGATTGACATTGAATTGGCTGATGGCAGCACGAAGACCATTGGGATCACGCGGCTCCATTTGGAACAGGATGCCGGCAAATCCCAGCACGACCAGCACCCGACAAAATCCTTCATTGACCTCAACCGTTCCGGTGTGGCGCTGATGGAAATTGTCTCGGAACCGGATATGCGGAGCCCCGAAGAAGCCGGCGCTTACCTCACCAAGCTGCGCCAGATCATGCGCTATCTTGGCACTTGCGATGGCAATATGGATGAAGGGTCTTTGCGTGCCGATGTGAATGTTTCCGTCCGCAAGGCCGGTGAGAAATTCCGCACGCGCTGCGAAGTGAAGAATGTGAATTCCATCCGCTTCGTCATGCAGGCGGTGGAAGCCGAAGCGCGTCGGCAGATTGAGGTTTGGGAATCCGGCGGCACGGTGGATCAGGAAACGCGGCTATTTGATACAGGCCGCGGCATTACCCGTTCCATGCGGTCCAAGGAAGATGCGCATGACTACCGTTATTTCCCGGACCCTGACCTGCCGCCCTTGGTGATTGATGCCGCCTTTGTGGAAAGCCTGAGGGCCGCTTTGCCGGAACTGCCTGATCAGCGCCGCGCGCGTTATGTGCGCGATTACGGCATTACGCCCTATGACGCGCATGTGCTGACTTTGGAACGCGAAACCGCTGCCTATTTTGAGGCTGTTGCCAAGGGCCGCGACGCGAAGCAGGCCGCGAATTGGGTGATGGGTGATCTTTTCGCCGCCATCAACCGCACGAAAACCTCCATCGCCGAACCGCCCGTGAGTGCCGCTGATCTTGGCGCGCTGCTGGATTTGATGGCCGATGGCACGCTTTCCGGCAAACTCGCCAAGGAAGTGTTCGAAGTGATGGTGGAAACCGGCCGCGCGCCCGGCGCCATTGTGGAAGAACGCGGCCTGAAGCAGGTGACGGATACCGGCGCGATTGAAGCGGTGATTGACCAGGTGCTGGCCGCCAATGCCGATAAGGTCGCGGAATATCGTTCCGGCAAGGACAAGCTGTTTGGCTTTTTTGTCGGCCAGACCATGAAGGCCATGCAGGGCAAGGGCAATCCTGCGCTGGTCAATGATGTGCTGAAGCAGAAGCTCTCGTGATGTGTGACCGCGCGGCGGGTTAAGCCCCCCGCGCGGCGCTGCGCAATTCCTCAGCGAAATCAGCGCGCTTTTGGTGGATGGAGGCGATCACGCGCCCCATCGGCACGCCAAGCCCAACCAAGGCCGCTTCGGAAAGCTGAAGGCTCGCTTCAATCGTCTCAGGCACTGTCTCATTCACGCCTTGCGCATAAAGATGGCGCGCATGTGCCGCATCCCGCGCACGGGAAATGATGGGCAGATCGGGCCTGAGCCGGCGAATGGCGGAGATGATTTCATCAATCTGCTGCGTGGCATTGATGGTGATGATGACACTGCGTGCCGCCCCGATGCCGCAAGCCTGCAAAAAGGCCGGGCGCGCGGCATCGCCGAAAAACACCTCCTCCTCCGCACGACGGGCGCGGGAAACCGAGGCCGGGTCGTTATCAATGGCTATCTGACGCAAATCATGCTGGCGCAGCAGCGCGGCCACGGTTTTGCCGACGCGCCCATAGCCGATGATGATGGCATGCCCCTGCTGCGCTTCCGGCAGGGCTTCCAGCGCGGGGTCCCTGGGGCGTGCTTCTTCCAGCAGCGGCGCCAATCGCCGCGCGAGGGCTGATAGCAGCGGCAATAACGCCATGGTCATGCTGATCGCGGCCAGAACAAAACTGCCAAGCTTTGGTTCAATCAACGCCAAACCGGTCGCGAGCCCAATACCAACAAAAGCGAATTCGCCGCCCGGGCCAAGCAATAACGCCGCTTCCAATGCCGCCGCGCGTGTCAGCGCGAAATACCGCGCCAACGCATAGACAATCCCGGCCTTGAGCAGGATCAGCCCGAAGGCCAAGGCAAAAAGCCAGGCGGGGTCCTGCGCCAATTGGCGGAAATCAATGGTCATGCCGACGCTGAAGAAAAAAATGCCGAGCAGCAGGCCCTTGAAGGGTTCAATCGTTGCCTGCACCGCGCGGCGATATTCGGTCTCGGCCAGCAACAAACCGGCGACAAAGGCGCCAATTGCCATGGAAAG
This sequence comes from Roseomonas sp., assembly GCA_044356015.1. GTDB lineage: Bacteria > Pseudomonadota > Alphaproteobacteria > Acetobacterales > Acetobacteraceae > Neoroseomonas. Next base: position 45,285 of record JBIKXA010000003.1, on the reverse strand, counting down.
CCCGGCCTTGGCGGCCAGGATGCCGGTTGCGACAATCACGAACAGCACGGCGGCGATGAAAAGTTCCTCCGAATGCTGGCCGCCCACCAGGCGAAATAGCGGGCGGAGCACCACGCGCCCCACCAGCACAATCACTGCCAGCACCAACACGGCCTGGCCGAGGGCAAGGGCAATGCTGAGCAGCACGGAATCGCCGCCCGTGGCGCCCAGGATGCCGATGAACAGCAATATGGGCACCACCGCGACATCCTGCGCGAGCAGGATCGAAAAACTGGCGCGCCCGCCGCTGGTGAGCAGCCTTTCCTGTTGCGCCAGCAATTCCAGCACAATGGCGGTGGAAGAAAGTGCCAAACATGCGGCAAGCACCGCGGCAATCTGCGGTGTCAGGCCGAAGGCAAGCGCAATCAGGCTAAGCACGACAAAGCTGATCGCCAATTGCAGCCCACCCAGGCCCAGCACCAGCCGGCGCATGGCCTTCAGGCGTTCAAAGGAAAGTTCAAGCCCGATCAGGAAAAGCAGAAAAACCACGCCAAGCTCGGCAATCGCGGTCACACTTTTCGCATCAATCACCGTGAACCAATAGAGCAAGGGGTATTCATTGATGAAGGACCCAAGCGCGAGTGGCCCAAGCACGGCGCCGGCGCCCAGATAACCAAGCACGGGGCTGACACCGGCACGGCGCAATAGCGGCACAATCACGCCCGCCGTGCCGAGCACAACCAGCGCATCGCTATAGGCCTGGAAATTGATGCCCTCTGCCAAAACCCGCCCCTTTGACTTACCCGCACCTCATATGGGGCGGCGATGGTGAATTTGAGGCAACGTCAAACCTTTAATGCGGCGGAATAGCGTGCGGGATCGAAGCCGATGATCAGCCTATCGCCATGCGTCAGCACCGGGCGCTTGATCATGCTGGGTTGTGCCAGCATCAGCGCCATGGCGCGGGCCTCATCCAGGCCTTGCTTTTGGTCATCCGGCAATTTGCGGAAGGTGGTGCCGGCGCGGTTCAGCAAGGCTTCCCACCCCGCCTGGCGGACCCAGGCTTGCAGCAGGGCCGGCGTGATGCCCGCCGTTTTGTAGTCATGAAAATCATGGGCAATGCCCGCCGCTTCCAGCCAGGCGCGGGCTTTCTTCATCGTGTCGCAATTCTTGATGCCATGGATGGTGGTTTTCATGTCGCCGGCCCCTCTGCCCCTTCTGTCCCGCGATACCAGCCTTGCGCGCCACCGCCAATCGCGCCAGCCTTGCCCGCAACACCAGGAGCATCCCCGATGAGCAGCACAAGCGATTACACGCCCCCCAAGGTCTGGGCCTGGAACAAGGCCAATGGCGGGCGCTTTGCCAATATCAACCGGCCCATCGCCGGCCCGACGCATGACAAGGAATTGCCGGTGGGCCGCCACCCCTTGCAGCTTTACTCACTCGGCACGCCCAATGGCCAGAAGGTGACAATCCTGCTGGAGGAGCTTTTGGCCCTCGGCCACAAGGGCGCGGAATATGACGCCTGGCTGATCCGCATTGGCGAAGGCCAGCAATTCGGCAGCGGCTTTGTGGAGGTGAATCCCAATTCCAAAATCCCCGCGCTTCTGGATCGCAGCGGCCCCAAACCCATCCGCGTTTTCGAAAGCGGGGCGATCCTGATGCACCTCGCGGAGAAATTCGGCGCCTTCCTGCCGAAGGAAGCGGCGGCGCGCGCCGAATGCCTTTCCTGGCTGTTCTGGCAAATGGGGAGCGCGCCCTATCTCGGCGGCGGTTTCGGGCATTTCTACGCCTATGCGCCGGTGAAGATTGAATACGCGATTGACCGCTTCGCCATGGAAACCAAGCGGCAATTGGATGTGCTGGACCGTCGGCTTGCGGAGGCCGCCTATTTGGGCGGGGATGATTACACCATCGCCGATATCGCTGTCTGGCCATGGTATGGCGGGTTGGTGCGGGGTTATCTGTATGGCGCGGCGGAATTTTTGGCCGTGCATGAATACAAGAATGTGCAGCGCTGGGCGGAAGCCATCTTCGCCCGCCCCGCGGTGAGGCGTGGCCGGATGGTGAACCGCGTGACCGGGGAGCCATCCGAACAATTGCATGAACGCCATGACGCCAGCGATTTTGAGACAAAAACCCAGGACAAGCTCGCCCCCGGCGGTGCGGCTTAACCGGGCTCCTTCATTCATCAATCCCAAGAGGAAACACCATGCCACTCGCTCCCAATTTCGCGCGTCGCCGCCTGGAAAAGGGTGAACTCGCCCTTGGTTTTGGCGTGCATCATTTGCGCACACCCGCCGTTGGCATGATCGCAGCAGCATCAGGCTTTGATTGGCTCTTCATTGACATGGAACATGGCGCAATGAGCGTGGATGACGCGACGCGCATGGCCATGGCGGCGCTTTCGCAGGGCATCACGCCGATGGTGCGCTGCTGCAAGGATGCGCTGTTTGAAGGCACGCGCTGCCTGGATAATGGCGCCATGGGTGTGGTGGTGCCGCATATTGATACTGCGGATGAGGCCCGCGATGTGGTGCGCGCCTTCCGCTACCCGCCGCTTGGTGAGCGTTCCTGGGGCGGCCCGCCGGCGCAATATGCCTTCCAGGTTGCGGATACCGCCGCCGCGCAGAAGGAACTCAATGAACAGATCATGGTGACGGTGATGATCGAAACACCGGAAGCCGTTGCCAATGCGGATTCCATCGCCGCCGTGCCGGGGGTGGATTGCCTGATGATCGGCACATCGGACCTGACCGCTTCCATGGGTATTGCCGGGCAGATCGGGCACCCTGATGTGCGCGCCGCCTATGCCAAGGTGGCAGCGGCCTGCAAGGCGCATGGCAAGGTCATGGGCATGGGCGGGGTTTATGATGAAAAAGTGGCGCCGGATTACATCTCCCTTGGCGCGCGCTTCCTGCTGAGCGGTTCAGACCACGCCTTCCTGATGGCGGGCGGCGGGGCGCGGGCGAAATTCCTGCGCGGCTTGCAGGGTTGAAAATGCCATGCCCCGCCGGCCTTGCCGCGCGGGGCTTTTGTTGATCAGGCGTGGTCTTCGCCGCAGCCGCAACCGGCCAGCGCCATGGTGTTTTCCTGGCGAATAATGTGATGGTCTATCCATTCCGCCACAAGGCGGCGCGCTTCCGTCACTGACGCTTCAGGGTGGTGGATGCGATAAAGCGTTGTGCAGGCATTGAAGGCTTGGGGGTCAGCCGTGCCGATCTCACGCAATTCCTGATAGGCGGTAATAACAGCGGCTTCACAGCGGCGCGTCACGCGTGTTTCGAATCGGGCCATCGCACTCTCCTTACCGGTCACATCCGCGCCTGCCGAGGCAAATCACCCCAAGCCACGCCAACCAGGATCAAATCCACCAAGAGGCAAAACATTTCCTGACCAATGGCAGCTTAGCCTGGCTGATTGACGCTTGCAAGAATCGCAATTGCGACTTATTCGCATTTGCATTGCAAGGAGATTCGCATGGCAACCTCAGGCATCCCCCTTTGGCCCTGGGCCGGCAGCCCGCCCAAGCTGCTGCCCGTGGCAGAAAAGGCCATCCTTTTGGCGTGGCGCAACACTTCTACCCCGAATGAGGCCCCCGCCCGGGTCACAGAAGCGGCAGAGGCGCTTGGCCAAATTGCCAACCCCATGGCCGATCTTTCGCTTCATTTCGGTATCGCCGAGGACCCGGCGGTGAGCTTTCGGGAAGCAAAATTCCTGACAGCCTGCGCCTTGGCACAGCGTGGCCAGGCACTGCCCGCCAAGGCGCTGCTTCTGAAGCTATTGCCATGCGGCCTGGCCCAAGCTTCCTTGCAGGCAGCACTGATGCTTGGACAGGAAATGCGCCAGGTTGGGCTTTATTTGCGCCATCCCTGGGGCAGAAGGCGACCGCGAAGATAGCCTGGGATCAGCGGCGCTTGGGCTTCGGCGGCGTTTCCTCAAGCTTCAATCGGCGGCCAAATAATTCAAGCTTGTGGCCTACCAGTTCATAGCCCAGGCGCTTGGCGATTGCCGCCGCCAGGGCCTCATGAACCTCATCCGCAAATTCAATGACATGGCCGGTTTCAACATCAATCAAATGATGATGATGGCCGCGATCTGCCAGATCATACCGCGCGCGTCCGCCGCCAAAATCCCGCCTTTCCAGAATGCCGCGTTCTTCCAGCAGGCGCACCGTGCGATAGACGGTCGCAATCGAAACGCGCTTGTCGCGTTGCAAGGCGCGGCGGTGCAATTCTTCCACATCCGGGTGATCTTCGGCCTCGCTCAAGATGCGCGCGATCAGGCGGCGCTGGCCGGTCATTTTCAACCCTTGCTCCACGCACATCGCTTCAATGCGCGAAGCCGCCGGCAGTTCCGGCGCGTCAGGCTTTGGTGCGGCGGTAGATGGCTTTGACAAGGATCATGCTCGCTTCGGGCCAGCGCCCGGAAAGGAGGAAATGAGAATGCTTCTTATGCGCCGCGAAGGCCGGCTTCTCAAGCCCAGGAATGAGAGGGGCCAAACAGAAGGGCCGGCTGATGCTTGCGGCAGCAATCATGAAATTTAATCCATTTTTGCTATTGCGAATTATTCTCAGTTGCAGTATATGGCAACCGTGCAATTGGCACTATTTCGATAAGGCCCCTATGAAAGGAATAACCATGCGTCGCCGCTCTCTGCTCGCCCTGCCCTTCGCAGCCCCGCTCGCCAGCCCGGCTCTGGTCGCGGCGCAGGAACGCACGCTCAATCTCTATTCATCGCGCCATTATGATACGGATCGCGCGCTGTATGATGGCTTCACGGCGGAGTCCGGCATTCGCATTCGCCTGATTGAGGGCGATGCGGATCAGTTGATCGCGCGCATCCAATCCGAAGGCGCGAATAGCCCGGCTGATGTGCTGATCACGGTGGATGCGGCGCGGCTTGCGCGCGCGGTGGATGCCGGGATTCTGGCAGAAACAGAAAGCGCTATACTAAAATCGCGAATTCCGGAAAGCCTCCGGGCTTCGAATGGCACTTGGTATGGGCTTTCCAAAAGGGCCCGCGTGATCATGTATGACAAGACCAAAGGCCTGCCAGAAGGTCTCACGCGGTATGAGGATCTCGCCCAGCCGGCTCATCGCGGCCAAATCCTGATCCGCATGGCGTCACACCCTTACAATACGTCACTGATGGCCAGTATTCTTTTGGCCAATGGCGCAGAGGCAGCGGAAGCCTGGGCGCGCGGCGTGGTGGCGAATATGGCACGCCCACCCCAGGGTGGGGATACGCCCCAATTCCAGGCGGTTGCCGCCGGTGTTGGGCGACTTGCCATTGCCAATACCTATTATCTGGCGCGGTTTGGCGCTTCATCCAATCCGCAGGAAAAGGCGCTGTATGAAAGGATTGGCGTGATTTTCCCCAATCAAGGCGCCGGGGATCGCGGCACGCATGTGAATGTCTCGGGCGCCGGTGTGGTGCGGTCTTCCGCAAACAAGGCTGTGGCGCTGCGCTTCATTGAATATCTTTCAAGCCAGCGCGCGCAGGAAATGTTCGCCAATGGCAATTTCGAATATCCGGTGGTGGCCGGCATCGCAGCGCATCCGGCGCTGACCGCGCTTGGCAGTTTCCGCGCCGATCAATTGAACGCGCAACGCTTTGGAGCACTGGCGCCGGAGGCGCTGCGGATCATGCAGCGCGCGGGGTGGCGGTGATCCGAGCCGGAGGACGGGGATGCCCCTATCAGGCTGCTGAAAAGCCATCATTGAGCATTGCGTCTTTGGCGCGCGAGCATGTTTTCAACGCTGCTTGCGCCTGAGCATAGCCATGTTCAGTGATTTTTTCGCCCTGGCGGCACGCCCTGGATGGATTCAGGGCGTCCTGCTGCCACCACCAGTAGCTTCGGCAGCCAAACCAGATTGGAAGCCGTCACGGCCAGGGAGAATTGTCAGCCAACCTTGGGCGGCCAAACGCTCAGCATGGCGGGCGGCGCGATCGTCTCAGTCTATCTGCCGGTCCACCTGGAACAACGTGATCTAATACTGATTGTGCCCATCTTAGGCTCATGGGGTCTATTGGGCTTGCAGGATCCATTTCTGGCTTGGTGCCGACGCGCTGCACGGTCATATTTCAACGGGCCTGTTCATTTGTCTCTTGACTCTCTCACCACAAAATCCTGCCATGGTCGCATGATCCGCGCCACAGGGCGTGATCCAACTAGGGAGGCTCACTATGAAAAACACCATCACACGTCGCACCGCTTTCGGCCTTGGCGCCGGCTTGCTTGCCGCGCCCGCGATTGTCAGCGCGCAGGGCAATTGGCCAAGCGGTCCCATTCGCTTCATCGGGCTTTTTCCGCCGGGCGGAAGTACAGACATTCTCTCACGCATCTGGTGCATCAAAATGAGTGAGATGACCGGCCAGCAATTCGTGGTCGAAAACCGTTCCGGTTCCGGCGGCAATGTGGGGACGGAGGCGATTGCGCGGTCCACCCCGGATGGCAATACCATTGGGCTTGCTTCAGTAGCGCCGCTCGGGATCGCGCCCACACTCTATACAAGGCTGAATTACAACCCTGCGCGCGACATCGCGTTGATTTCAGGGCTCTGGCAATTGCCGAATATGCTTGTTGTCAACAATGATGTTCCGGCGCGATCCGTACCAGAACTGATCGCGCTGTTGAAGGCCAATCCCGGCAAATATGCCTTCGCCTCTTCCGGTTCTGGCACCACGGTTCATCTTTCCGGGGAGATGTTCAAGCATCTGGCCGGCGTGGATATGCTGCATGTGCCCTATCGCGGCGCGGCGCCTGCGCATATTGATCTGGCCGGCGGTCGCGTTCACATGATTTTCGACAATATCCCTCAATCCTTGGCTTTGGCGCGGGATGGCAAGGTGCGCGCCTTGGCCGTAACCGGGGCGAAGCGCAGCCCGCAAGCGCCTGAAATTCCCACCATGGCGGAATTCCTGCCGGGGTTTGAAATCACTTCCTGGGGCGGCGTTTGCGCGCCGACGGGGATTTCCCCCGCGCTGATCCAGCGAATCAATGAACTGACCAAAAAGTCTTTGGAAAGTGAGGATATCAAGAAGCGCTTCTACGATAATGGCGCCACCACCTGGTACACCACGGCAGAGGAATTCGTGAAATTCCGTGCCGCTAATGAAGCCGCCTTCGCGCCGCTGATCCGCGCTTCCGGCGCCAAGGTGGACTAGGCCGCGCGCCTATTCCACGGCATCAGCGCCAGCACATTGGCCATGGGGCAAAGCCCCATGATGCCGGCAAACACCAGACCCGCGCCGACAAAGGCGGAAAGCGCGTGAAAGCGCGGGTCAATCAAGGCACCCAGCACGGCGCCCAGCAGCACCAGGCTACCTGCGGTGATCTGCACCTGCCGCATGATGGGCATGGGCGCGCGCTTGTCTTCTGCCACCTGCATCCCCGCGGCTTTCAGCGCACCTATCCCGCCTTCCACCAGCAGCACACGGCAGCCAGGTGCGGCGGCGGCAAGCGCGCCCGCATTCTGCGCCGTGCGGCTGCCCGATTGGCAATGGAAAATCACCGTGGACCCCGGCGCCACCCCAAGCGCCGCACTCCCCAGCCGAGACACCGGCGCATGGGCAGACCCAGGCACATGGGCGCGCGCCCGTTCATCGGCTTCGCGAATATCCACCAGCACCGTATCGCCTGAGGCGATCAGGCCGGCGGCTTCACGGGCGGAAATGGACTGGGCATTCATGGCGGAGCTCCTGAATAAGACAGTAAGCAGATAAATTAGCCGTGTCTTATATTCAAGCGAAAAGCGTCAAAAATCCAAATCGGCGTAGTGCTCGGGCGGGATCAGGCCGCTGATCCGGTCCTGCAATAGGGGCCGGAAGGATGGCCGGGACTTCACCCGCGCATACCAATCCTTGGCCGCGTCATTCAAAGCCCAATCCACATCGCCCAGATAATCCAGCGCCGAAAGATGCGCCGCCGCCGCCAAATCCGCGAGTGACAGCGCATTCCCGCCAAGCCAGGGCCGGGTTTCCGCAAGCCAGCCCAGATAATCCAAATGCGGGCGCAAATTGGCATAGCCCGCGCGAATGGCCCCGGCATCCGGATTGCCTCGGCCCAGAAGCTGCTTCATCTGCTTTTCAAACAGCAGGTTGCGCCCGACCTCGGCATGGAATTTCACATCAAACCAGGCCACCAGCCGCCGGATTTCCGCCCTTTCGCCGAGTGAACGCCCAAGCAACGGCATATCCGGATAGGCTTCGTCCAGATATTCGCAAATGGCGTAGGAATCGATGATGCAAAAGCCGTTTTCTTCCTGCAGCACCGGCACGGTGCAGGCGGGGTTGATGGCCAGGAACTCAGGGCGCCTTTCCCAGACCCTTTCGACGCGCAAATCAAAGGGAATGCGCTTTTCCGCGAGCGCGAGCCGCACCTTGCGTGAATAGGGCGAGAGGGGGAGGTGATAGAGAATCCGCACGGCGTGCTTATGCCACCCAGAAGCCGTGGGCGCAAAACAGGCCCCTTCGGATAAAGGGGATGCATCCCAACGCATTTCGTGATGAACTTCCGGAAAGCCGGGGGTTGCCAGCCAACCCTTCTGAAGCCTTGAGGGAGAAAGCGCATGACACCACCGCTTGATGCATCCGCCGCGCCGCGCAATTCCGATCTGGAAGCGGCCCTTGCCGAAGCGCGGGAGAATTATTCCCGCGCCCGCCCCAATAGCGCTTCTGCGCATGAGAAAGCCCGCCAAGTGATGCCGGGCGGCAATACGCGCACGACCCTATTCTACACGCCCTTCCCGACCGCGATGAAAAGTGGCCAGGGCTGCTATCTGGAAGATATTGACGGCAACAAATACCTCGACCTCTGCGGCGAATATACCGCCGGACTGTTTGGCCATTCCGATCCGCGCATTCAGGCGCTGCTGTTTCAGGTAATCCAGAACGGTATCAGCCTGGCTGCGGTGGGTGAGAATGAGGCGAAGCTCGCCGCTATTTTATGTGCGCGCTTTCCGGCCTTGGAATTGGTGCGCTTCACCAATAGCGGCACGGAAGCGAACCTTATGGCGATCGCCGCTGCGCGCGCCCATACCGGGCGCAGCAGGATCATCGCCTTCCGTGGCGGCTATCATGGCGGGGTGATGAGCTTCGTCACCGGCGGCAGCGTGGTGAATGCGCCGTTTTCGGTGACCCTTGCCGAATATAACGACCTGCCCGGCACGCAGGCGCTGATCCGTGAGCACGCCACTGATCTGGCCGCTGTTTTGCTGGAACCCATGATGGGCAGCGGCGGCTGCATTCCCGCCACGCACGAGTTTCTGGCCGGGCTGCGGGACGCAACCCGCGAAGTGGGTGCGATGCTGATTTTCGATGAGGTGATGACCAGCCGTCACACGGCAGGCGGCCTGCAAAAGCTGCATGGCATCACGCCTGATCTTGTTTCACTCGGCAAATATATCGCAGGCGGCATGTCCTTCGGCGCCTTTGGCGGGCGGGCGGATGTCATGTCGGTTTTTGATTCGCACAAACCCGGCGCGCTGACCCATGCCGGCACCTTCAACAATAATGTGCTGTCCATGTCGGCCGGCGCCTTGGCGATGGGCGAGATTTTCGATGACAGCGAAGCCGAGGCTTTGCGCAAGCGCGGCGATGGGCTGCGCGATGCGCTGAATGCCGTTTGCGCCAAGCATGGGGTTGCCATGCAATTCACCGGCATTGGCAGCATGGTGCAGCCGCATTTCCGGCTGGGGCCGATCCTGCGCCCCTATGCGGCCAGCGCGCAGGAGGAAGGCCTGCGCGAGCTATTTTTCCTGGATATGATGAAGGCCGGCATTTACATCGCGCGGCGCGGCATGGTGGCGCTCAGCCTGCCGGTGGGTGAGGCGGAATTGGCGCGCTATATCGCGGCGGTTGAGGAATTTTGCGCCTCCCGCAAGCCGCTGATGACGGGGTGATGGGTTAGGCTAGAAAGTAGATCGCGTTCGGATGGAAAATCTGAAGGCCTGAAAATGCTCGGAAAACAATGATATAAAGCGGAGTGCGTGAACACGTGTGAACGCAGCAGGCCCTATGAGCCTGTCTGAGAATGGCCTTCGGTTTTTCGCGCTGTTCCTAGCAAGGTTTTTGGTGGGTGCCCCCTTTTGTTTATGCTGTTGCCTGGTAGAGCCTGAGTAGGTTGCGGTCGGTGCAGATGATGGCCCATGCGCCTCTGCCCTGGTTGAGCCCTTGGAGGAGGAATTGTCGGAAGCCTCTGGGCTGCTTGATCTGATCGAATGCCGGCTCGACGTTGTGTTTTCGCAGCCGATATCGGCTACGTCGCCCAGCGCGTCTGATCTTGTCAGCCATTGCCTGCATCAGGGGCTTTCGTTTGAGTACGCGCCCGGCTGAGGCATCAGTCTCGCCATGCCTGATGCGGCCCGGCGTGAGATAGGCCCTGATGCCGCGCTCTGCCATGGCGGCCAAAATGGCTTCGGTAGCAAGGCGCGTATCGCCAGAAACCTCGCGTAGCGTGCGACCAAGATTGGCGTGGGCCTGGTCAACCAGCGGGATCAGGGCTGCGAAGTCAGCCGGATTGGTGCTGCGTTGCTCGGCAATGATGATCTGATGCGCGGCATCAACCGCGATCTGACCATTACCGCCCGCGATGAAACCACCGCCGCTTGGCATGATGCGACTATCGCCATCGGTGAAGTTACGCTGCGCCCGGTCTGGCGGTGTGGCGGATTGCTCTTCGTCGGCTCTAAGCTTCTTCCGCGCAGCCGCCACAACAACCCTACGCGCGCCGCGGGCTTACGCCCGCGGCCACCCCGATGGGGGCCTGGGGGCAAAGCCCCCGGGCTCACCCCACCCTATTCGCCTCAGCCACCGCTAACGCGGTCAGGTTCAAAATCCCGCGAGCCGTCACGCTTGGCACCAGCACATGTACGGGCTTTTTCATGCCGAGCAGCAGCGGGCCCAATTGCAGCCCATCGGTGGCGGCCTTGGCCAGGTTGAAGGCGATATTCGCCGCATCAATGCCGGGCATCACCAGCAGATTGGCCGCGCCGGTCAGCTTGCCATCCGGCACGGCGCGGTCGCGGATGGCCGGCACCAAAGCGGCATCGGCGTGCATTTCGCCATCCACTTCCAAGGCAGGGTCGCGCGCCTGGATCAGTCGCAGCGCTTCGCGCATCCGCCGTGCGGAAGGCGCATGCGATGCACCAAAGGATGAATGCGACAGCAGCGCCACTTTCGGCTGCAAGCCAAAGCCGCGCACCTGTTCGGCGGCGAGCAGCGTCATCTCAGCGATCTGCGCGGCAGAGGGTTCCACGCAAAGATGCGTGTCCACCACGAACATATGTTCGCCATTGCGCGTGATCAGGCCGGAGAGTGCATAAACCCGCCCGACATCATCACGCTTGCCGATAATGTCCAGCACGTGATGCCATTGATCCATCCAATCCTGCGTGCCGCCACAAAGCGCCGCATCCACCAGCCCCGCTTCCAGCAATAGCGAAGCCGCAACAGCGGTGCGCGTTGCAACGCGCCGCCCGGCGGCATCCGGCGGCACGCCGCGGCGGGAGACCTTGCTGCGGTAAAGTTCCACCAGCGGGCCAAAAACCTCTGTATCGCGTGATGGGTCCAGCACTTTTACGCTGTCACCGATGGACATGCGGAGCCCCAAAGCCTCGCAGCGCGCGGCTATCACATCGGCGCGGCCAATCAGGAAGGGCTCGGCAATGCCTTCATCCAGAACGGATTGCACGGCGCGGAGCGTGCGTTCATCCTCCCCTTCCGCATAGGCGATACGGCGCGGGCGCTTGCGCGCGGCTTCAAACACCGGGCGCATCAAATTGCCGGAACGGAAGACATTGCGTTCCAACCGGCTGCGATAGGCGCTGAAATCCTCAATCGGGCGTGTGGCCACACCGCTTGCCATGGCAGCCCGCGCCACCGCCGGCGCCACTTCCAGAATCAAGCGCGGGTCAAAGGGTTTCGGGATGATGTAATCCGGCCCGAAAATAGGCGCCTGGCCGCCATAGGCCGCCGCGACCACTTCTGATGCCTCAACCCGCGCCAAGGCGGCAATGGCATCCGCAGCGGCGACTTTCATTTCTTCATTGATGGTGGTGGCGCCAACATCCAGGGCGCCTCGGAAAATGAAGGGAAAGCAAAGGACATTATTGACCTGGTTCGGGTAATCCGTGCGCCCTGTTGCCACAATCGCATCCGGGCGCGCGGCGCGGACCGCTTCGGGCAAAATCTCCGGCTCGGGATTGGCCAGCGCCAAGACCAAGGGATTGGGCGCCAGCAGCTTCAACCATTCGGGCTTCAGGACTCGCGGCGCGGAAAGGCCAAGAAACACATCGGCGCCCGGCAGCGCATCCTGCAGGCTACGCGCATTGGTCTCAATCGCCCATTTCGCCTTGTAGGGGTCAAGATCATCGCGCCCTGTGTGCACCACGCCGCCGATATCGCAAATGGTGACGTTTTCGCGCTTGAGGCCCATGGCCACCAGCAGATCAAGGCAGGCGAGTGCCGCCGCCCCGCCACCCGTATTGACCAGGCGCACATCTTCAAGCCGCTTGCCTTGCAGCAGAAGCGCATTGCGCACCGCAGCGGCTACGATAATCGCCGTGCCATGCTGGTCATCATGGAAAACCGGGATGCGCATGCGTTCGCGCAGCCGCCGTTCCACTTCAAAGCATTCGGGCGCCTTGATGTCTTCCAGATTGATCGCGCCGAAGGAAGGCTCCAGCGCGGCAATCACCTCGATCAGCTTGTCGGGGTCGCGTTCGTCAATTTCGATATCAATCGAATCAATGCCGGCGAATTTCTGAAATAGAACCGCCTTGCCTTCCATCACGGGCTTCGATGCCAGCGCACCGATGGCGCCAAGGCCGAGTACGGCGGTGCCATTGGAAATCACCGCCACCAGATTGCCGCGCGCGGTATAGTCGAAGGCAGCACGAGGATCGGCGGCTATCGCCTCACAGGCGGCAGCCACGCCGGGGGAATAGGCCAGGCCAAGGTCGCGCTGGGTTTCCATCCGCTTGGTCGGCGTGATGGAAAGCTTCCCGGGGCGGGGCAGCCGGTGGTAATCCAGCGCGGCTTTGCGGAAATCATCATCCATGAGGGCACCCTTACCCGGCAACACCCGAAAGGGTGGAATATGGTGCGGCCAAGAAGATTCGAACTTCCACGGGGTTTCCCCCACCAGCACCTCAAGCTGGCGCGTCTACCATTCCGCCATGGCCGCAAACCAGGTAGAAGGCGGGCGCTATAGCCGATGAATGCGCCCCTATCAACGCCCGCCCTTAAATGGGAAACCCTGCCGGGCCTGACCCCCTATGCCGAGACGCTGGCACGCATGGAAGCGCGCGCGGCGGCCATACGTTCAGGTATGGCGGCGGAGGCCATTTGGCTGGTGGAACACCCACCAAGCTATACTGCCGGCACCTCTGCCCGCGCTGAGGATTTGCGCGATGCCCGCTTCCCGGTGTTTGAAGCCGGGCGCGGCGGGCAATGGACCTATCACGGGCCGGGCCAGCGAACGGGGTATGTGATGCTCGATCTGCACCGCCCCCATGGCCGCGTCCCGGCGCGCGATGTGCGCGCCTTTGTGGCCGGGCTGGAAGATTGGATGATCCTGACGCTGGCGCATTTCGGTGTGCAGGGCGAAAGGCGCGACGGCCGCGTTGGCATTTGGGTGGCGGATCGCGCGACAGGGCAGGAAGCCAAGATCGGCGCCATCGGGGTGCGCGTCACGCGCTGGGTTTCCTGGCATGGCGTGGCGCTGAATGTGGCGCCCGATCTGGCGCATTTCGGCGGCATCGTGCCCTGCGGCATTGCGGAACATGGCGTGACAAGCCTGCAGGCACTCGGCATCCCGGCCAGCATGACTGAGGTGGATCAGGCGTTACGCCAGGCTTGGGGCCAGGTTTTCGGCTGAAACCCTGGCTGCAAATCGCCGGAGAACGCGGCAGCCCCCGGGGCGGGAGGGGACAGCCGCGATCAGACCCCTCAGGAGATATTCACACTCCACATCATGCCGGCATCTTCATGCTGGAGTAAGTGGCAGTGCATGACGAAATCGCCCACGTAATCTACCTGTTGAGATACGAATTCCACCGGCACGATCGGCGAAAGCGCGCCCTGACCCACGCCAGTGCCGACGGCCACACCCGCGGATGGGCTCGTGGGCTGCGGCGGTTGGTCGATCCGCGCCGTGTCGCGCCAGATACTGGCGGAGCTGATATCAACTCCATTACGTTTTGTAATCATAAAGGAATTGATGTGGATATGAAACGCATGCGGCCCGAACCCAATACTGGGGTCGGGGTCGCTCGACACCTGCCAGTAATCTACGGCGTTCAGTTTGAGTTGGAGTTGTGCACCTGAAGGCGAAAAGGGCAACGCGAAAGGCGAGGCGCCCGCCGGCGGCGGCGGCGGCGCCACGGCGGATGGCGGCGGTGGATTTCCGGCTGCCACGCCGAAAGGGGTCGCGCTCATTGAGTTGTTTACCAACGCACCGGTATTTCCTTCGATGAAGCCGAATTTGATCTTCTGCGTCGGGTTCGTCGGCCATGCGCTTCGCTCCGCAAGTGGCGGGCGGAACAGAGCGCGGGCATTGAAGGCGCTCGGGGCCGGCAGCTGGTCAGGCGTCGTCTTGGCGCCGGCGACCTCGATCGTCGCAATGGTCTGGGTGCTGGCCGTCCCCGAGGAGGGGGGCGGGAACGACACGGTCTGCAGCTGATAGGTCCGCGTGCCGCCTCCGGGCGTCGCTGGCACCCGAACGAGCAGGTCAAGTCGCTGGGCAGGGGCAAGGACGGCTATTTCGTTCATCACGGCGTTTGCGAAGGTGAACGCGGTCCCCATGGGAAACTGGAAAAGCGGCGTACCGAGCTTGAACGGCACCGTGATGCCCTGCGCCGAATTCGTCAGCGGTACGCCGTCCACAGCGATGGCGTAAAGCTCGGGAACAGGCTCGGTTGTCCCACTCGGTCCGGTCACGTTCAGATAGAAGAATTGATCGGCCGTGGCGTTGATGAAGCGCCAACGCTGTATCTCCCCATATTGCATGGCAATAGTCGGGTTGATCTGGCCATTGATGCTCATTCTTGTGTTCACTGGCGGGGTTGGTTGGCTAATGCCGTAATAGATACTTGGGTCGACAGTGGCGGGCTGCGACGAGCTCCCGGTAGGGATCGTATATGCGACGAGCTGGGCCACCATCACCGTCTCGGTAAGACCGGCTACGCCATGGATGGCATCCAGGTCGCCCTGGACGATGAATGCGCCGGCCATGCCATTGGCGACTTGAACCCCCACCGATCCATGCTTGTGCGGATGATACCAATAGGTACCAGCAGGAATTTGGGTCCGACCATTGTTGGGCGTTCGACCGAAATTATAGCTGTAGGTGTAACTCCCGTTGCAGACCCAGACGGGATTGGCGCGCGTGGGCGCACAGGCGCTAACCCCGTTCAAGGCTGGCTGCAGCTCGATATAGACATTATCCTCCAGCGGATCGACGTGCAGGCCGTGCACATGCAGATTGGTGGTGTAAAAACCGAACGGCGCGTCATGGACATGCGCGTCCGTCACCGGGCCAAGCTTCGCAGGATGGGGTTCGGCAGGCAAATTATTGGTCAGCATCACCGAAACCGGCTGCACGGGCTGGCCATTGCCCGTGATGGTGATGGTAGGGGCCACCAAGTATGAACCAGCACCGGGAGGATTATTGGCATCGACATAGGCCATCACGTTGACCGGCTGCGAGCCGAGTATGGCCTGTCGCATGGTAACGTTAAGCGCATAGGTCCCGTTGGAGCCAGAAATGGCGGGCGGGTTGGCGAAGGCTGGGCCCGGCGCAGCGTTCGGCGCGGGCGGCGCCGGAGGGATGCTTCTAAACCGTGGTCCATGTGCCCCATGTCCCCCATGCGCAGTATGAGCTTGTGCCCAGGCTGGAGCCGCGGCCGCACCCGTCGCGACGAGCGACGTGGTGGCCAGCAGCCGGCGCAGAAAACTACGGCGTTGGGATAGATTGGTTTGATGGTCAGTCATCGGTGCCTCCCCGGTCGTGCAAGTAATTCGGTTCCCTTTCGCATCAGTTTCAAGATATCGATCCTGTTTGTTGTCGCTATGTTTTCCGTATGTCCAAGGGATTTTACTTGGCGACAAAAACGCCTCCTAAGTGAAGGGCAATAACCGTTTGATAGCACGAATTTGAGGAACCTCTGATCAAGTGCACCAGCATTTTGTTTGGTCACGGCGATCCCGGCCTGATGTCAGCCATTGTTGATGGCTTCGCGTTCTAATTTCGGGGAAGAAACGCGCGCCTTGACCCCTTGAAGGCGCAATTCCCCTGTCAGGCGTGACAGAAGCGCATCAAGACACGCCGCTTGAGATAGAGATTGGCAAGCGCAAAGAGAACCTCAAAGCGCGTGCCGTTCTTCGCGAGGCCCCGATAGCGGAGATGGGTAAAGCCAAAAATCCGCTTGATCACCAGAAAGGGATGCTCACCCTTCGCCCGCACGCGCGATCGAGTGGCGTTCTTCGCGCGCTCTTCATCTGACAAGGGGTGGCCGCGCGATCCTCTGCGGCGGATCATGTCCTGCGCGGCAGGGGGCGGGGCAGAAATCAGCGTCGCGTCCATGATCATCCCGGTTTCAATCTTGATGCCTTTGGATTTCAGTTGATCATTGGCCGCTGTCAGCATCGATTTGCTCAGCCCCTTAGCCTCGATCAGATGGCGAAACTTGCAGATCGTCGTCTCATCCGGCGCCGCCTTATTGCCAAGATCGATGCCGGTGAAATTCCGCATCGCGGCGCTGTCATAGAGGCTAACTTCGGCCTGCGGGTCAGATATGTTGAATCATTGCTGCAGAAAGCAGAAGCGCAACATCCGATCAATCCCGATCGGCGGGCGGCCTCGTTCGCCCGAGGGGTAATGGGGCGCAATCAGGGCCGAGAGCGCGGCCCAAGGAAGCACAAGGTCCATCTCGGCCAGAAAGCGCTCTCGCCGTGTCTGCTTGTAGGGGCGATCCAAGCCGAGGCTGGCGAAGCCTTTTTGCTGCATGGAGGCCACGCGCAACGCTTGAAGGGCCGGTGCAACACACACCCAGAAAATCAGTGACAGCCCAAGGGGGGCAGGTTTAAATCAGACGGGCCTGAAAGCTTTTTCAGCCCCGATCCTTGCGGGATGCAAAGCCATTGGCCGCATCTTGCCGCCAATTGGACCATTTCGGCAATTCCAGCGCGACACCGCGATGGTCGCAGGGGACGACGTTGGTCGCCGGGATATCCGTCACCATGGCAAGGGCCACACCGCGCGGGCGCGAAAAACCCGCCAGCAGGATATCCAACCTGCCCTTGTCTGAAATACTGCGGATCTTGCCCCATTCACCGGCCTGGGCGGTGGGCACAGGCCCGGCCTCGGCCCTGATGAGGCGAACCAGATCGCCAACCTCAAGGATCGGAATGGGGCGCCCATCGGCGCGAAAATCCAGTTTCATGCAGTATGTTGCCCCCAACTCCTACGAGAAAACCGATCCCTAAGTTCATGCTATCAGATTTTGCCGGTCGAAATCGAGCTATCTCGGCGGATTCTTGACCCCAATCTTCATAAATTTGTTGACTAAACCCCTATCTTTCTTGTAAACCACAGGCGGCGATCAGGCGATGATAAACCAACTCTCCTCTCCCCAAACTCATCCGAAAGAAGGTTTGCGTCCTTCTCCCGGGGCTGCGGGGATTGCGCGGCCTGCTGGTGCGGTTCCACCCGAGGCGTCAACCGAAATCGGGCCTGCCAATCCTCGCATGCGAATAGACCGCGATTTGGGCATGGTTGTCATTGAGTTTCGCGATGCGGCCGGGCGCGTGAGCGTGAGCCTCCCTAGCCCGCGCGAGATTGAGGCTTACCGGGCTTCAATCAAATTCGGCGCTGAAATGCCGACAGATGTCAAAGGGATGAATGTCACGCCGGGTGGTCCAAGTGCAGCTCGCCCTGGAATCCCGTTATCGCCGGAAACTGCATCCTTACCGCTTCCCGTCGAGGAGGATGAGCCGTCTCGCTTGCCCGGTTTAAGCAAGACAGCCTAAATTTTCGCTTTTCTTAATCGTGCAAAAGCCGCATTTCTTCGGTGGCTTTCTCCTATCATGCGCGTTAGCCTTGCTGCTGAAGGGCGGATAAAGAGCCCGGGCCAGGATGGGAGACATATCATGGCGTTATCTCGCCGCGTCCTTATCGGTGCTGGTGGCGCAGGCTTGCTGGCCGCGTCGGCGCTGCGCGCACAGGAAGCCTTCCCAAGCCGACCCATTCGCATTGTGGTGCCTTACCCGCCGGGCGCGATCAACGACATGTTGGCGCGCTGGGTTGCGGATAAGATGCCAGACGTGCTCGGCCAACCCGGTGTGGTGGAGAATCGGCCCGGTGCCGCGGGGAATATCGGCACCACCCATGTCGCGCGCGCAGCACCCGATGG
Organism: Roseomonas sp.; assembly: GCA_044356015.1. Classification (GTDB taxonomy): domain Bacteria; phylum Pseudomonadota; class Alphaproteobacteria; order Acetobacterales; family Acetobacteraceae; genus Neoroseomonas. The sequence continues at coordinate 26,889 of JBIKXA010000003.1, read as the reverse complement.
CTATACGATTGGCATCGGCAATACGCCGATCCTGGCGGTCAATCCCTTTGTCTATCCCAATATGGGCTATGATCCGCGTACGGAAATCAGCCTGGTTGGCATTGCCGCACGCTTGATGAATGTGCTGGTGGTGAACCCGAATAGCGGCCTGACAAGCCTGCAACAAATTCTGGAACGCGCCCGGGCCCAACCTGGGCGCATGACTTTCGCCAGTTCCGGCAGCGGCAGCAGCCCGCATCTGGCCGGCGAATTGCTGAAGCACATGACGAGTGTGGACGTCACCCATGTGCCGTTTCGCGGTGGCGCTGCATCCGGCACCGAAATCATTGCGGGGCGCATTGATATGCTGATTGACAATGTGCCCAATGCGATTGGCCATATTCGCGGCGGACAGATGCGCGCGCTGGCGGTGACAGGTAGCGCGCGCGACCCCGCCTTGCCCGATGTACCCACCTTCGCTGAGGCCGGCGTGCCAGGGTTTGAGATGTATCTTTGGTTCGGCTTCATCGCGCCGCCCAATCTGCCGCCGGCGGTGATGGAAAGGCTTTCCTCCGGCATCCGGCGCATCGTGACCGAAACCGATGTGGCCGAGCGTATTCGCCGCCAAGGGGCAGAGGTCTGGCACAAGGACCCGGCCGGCATGCGCGCGGCGATGGAAGCCGATATGGCGAAATGGGGCCCGGTGGTGCGCGCCGTGGGCCTGAAGCCGGAATGACAAGATCAGCCCGGCTTGCAATCGGCGCTGGGTAACGGAAGATGAGCCATCGCCCTTTGCCGGGCGGCTCAACATGATGGGGTGGAAATGTTCTCTCATATCTTCGTCGGCGCGGATGATGTCGCCGTTTCCAAGAAATTCTATGACGCGGCGCTGGCTGTGCTTGGCGTCGCGGAAGGCAAGATGGACCCGAAAGGGCGCTGCTTTTATCGCACGCCAACCGGCACGCTTGGCATCAGCAAGCCGATTGACGGCAAGGCCGCCTGCGGTGCCAATGGAGGCACCATCGGTTTTGGCTGCGATAGCCCAGAAAAGGTGAAGGCCTTCCATGATGCGGCTGTGGCCAATGGCGGCACCAGCATTGAAGACCCGCCTGGCTGGCGTGAAGGCGGCGCGGTGCGGCTGTATTTGGCCTATGTGCGCGATCCTTACGGCAATAAGCTTTGCGCGTTGCATCGCGGCGGCTAAGGCCAGGGCGCAATCATATGGGATCGCGCCAGGCTAGGCGCGGTCCCGATGATATCAAAAGGGAAAAGATGGTAGCGGCGAGCGGACTTGAACCGCTGACCCCGGCATTATGAGTGCCGTGCTCTAACCAGCTGAGCTACGCCGCCATTCTGGCCCGCGAGTTAGGCCGCTGCCCGGTCAGTGTCAACCGATAGCCGCGCGCGCAAAAAACCGCCGCCCAAAACGCGGTCCCCGTCATACATCACGCAGGCCTGGCCGGGCGCGATCACGCCCGGTTCATCCAGCAGCACGCGCAACAGCCCCGCCCCCGCATCCCAGGTCACCTCAGCGGCACGCGGCACTTCGCGGGCGCGCAGCTTCACGGCGCAGCGAAGCGGCGCAGCGGGCGGGGGGATCAGCCAATTCACCTCAGCAACCTCGGCATCCCGCCGTTCAAGCCCGCTGCGCGGGGCCAGCACAATGCGGCGCTTCGGTGCATCCACTGCGGCCACGTAAAGCTTTTCCTCGCCATCCCAGGAAGCCTGACCCAAGCCCCGCCCCTGGCCCACGGTGAAGCCGGAAATCCCGCCATGCTGCCCCAGCACGCGGCCATCGGCATGGACGAATTCCCCCGGTTCCGCCGCATCTGGGCGGAGTTTCCCCACCAGCGCATCATAGCGCCCGGCGGGCACAAAACATATATCCTGGCTATCCGGCTTTTCCGCGACCGCCAAGCCGAGCCGCGCGGCGGCAGCGCGTACCGTGGCTTTGTCTGGCATGTCACCCAAGGGGAAGCGCGCCATGGCAAGCTGTGCGCTTGTGGTGGCGGCCAGGAAATAGCTTTGGTCCCGTTCAGGATCGACGGCGCGGTGCAATTCGGCGCCATGCGGGCCTTCGATGCGCCGCGCGTAATGGCCAGTAGCCAAAGCCTCACACCCCAAATCCTCAGCCATGGCGACCATGTCGCGGAATTTCACGGTCTGATTGCAGCGGATGCAGGGCACCGGCGTTTCGCCGCGCGCATAGCTATCGGCGAAATCACGCATCACATCGCGGCGGAAAATCTCTTCCCGGTCCAGCACGTAATGGGCGATGCCAAGCTTATCGGCCACGCGCCGCGCATCCAGAATATCCTGCCCCGCGCAGCAGGCGCCTTTTTTCTGCAAGGCAGCGCCGTGATCATAAAGCTGCAAGGTGGCGCCAATCACCTCATGCCCGGCTTCCTGGAGCAGCGCGGCGACCACGCTGCTATCCACCCCGCCCGACATGGCCACCAGGACGCGCATCTTCAGCCGCGCCCCACCGCATCAAGCCCCTGCTGCCAGAAGCGCTGTTCCAGCCGCGCCGCTTCGGCGAAATCCGCCGCCAGACGGGCGAAACGCGCTTCGCCACCATGGGAAACACCCAGCGCATCAATCCGCCGCGCGGCGGCATGGGCCATTTCCTGATAGGAAGCGGCGGCATAGGCATCAATCCAGGACTGGTAAGCATTGCCATCACGCTGGCGCGCAGGGTCCGCCAGGATGCGCAGCGCCACCTGGGCATAGCCGACGGTGCAAGGCGCCAGCGCCACTTCCAGGTCCAGAATATCGCCGGCATAGCCGCGATCCAGCACCCAGCGCGTGTAGGAAACCGTCTCGGCGCTTTCCGGCACGCTGACCACGGCCGTTTCCGAAAGCCCCCATTCGGCGCAGTATTTCAGATGGAGCTTGGTTTCATCCAGAATGGCGAGCACCGCAGCGGCTTTTTCGCGCATGGCGGCCAGGCTTTCGCCCTTCAGCACCGCCAAAGCCTTGGCGCGGGCGAAATGGATCAGGAACAGGTAATCCTGGATCAGGTAATGCTGAAACGCCTTCAGCGGCAAAGTGCCAGCCGAAAGCTGCTGCACAAAAGGATGCCAAGTATAATCGCGCCATTCGGATGCAGCGGCAGCCGACAGCTTGCGAAACAAGCCCCCTTCCGCGCCGAATTCATCCCATGATGCGGTCATGCCTCAGCCGCCCGCGTTGCGCGACCCGGCGGGCAGCTTCACCACCAGCCCATCCAGCGCATCCGTCATGATCAATTGGCAGCCAAGCCGGCTGGTTTCCTGCAAATCGAAGGCGAGGTCGAGCATGTCTTCCTCATCCTCCGTGGGCTTGGCCAGCTTGCCGAACCAGGAAGGATCCACGATCACATGGCAGGTGGAACAGGCGAGCGAGCCTTCGCAGGCGCCTTCAATGTCAACACTGTTGCGATGCGCGATTTCCAGCACGGAAAGGCCAAGCGGCGCTTCCACTTCCTTGCGTGTTCCGTCGCGTTCAACGAATACCATTTTCGGCATGGCTAATCACTGGCCTTGTCTGTTGCGGAGGCTGCGCGGCGCCAGGAAGCGGCAAGGCTTGCCGCGGCCAGTTCCGCTTCGGCGGGCGAGGTAAAGCGTCCCATCCCAATCCGCAAGGTGGCCCGCGCCGCCGTCGGTTCAAGCCCGATGGCTTGCAGCACGTAAGATGGCTCGATTTCCGCCGAGGAACAGGCGGAACCGGTGGAAACACAAACCTCTGGCGCGCCTTCCATGATGGCCTGGGCGGTGACGACGCCTGGAAAAGTCAGGTTGAGATTGCCAGAAACGCGGGGCGCCCCTTCGGCATTCACGCGCAAATCCGGGATTTCAGCGCGGAGCTTGTTCAGGAAGATGTCGCGCTGCCCGGCGATGCGCCCAGAATCGAGCAAGCCTTCAATGGCGGCGATCCGGCAGGCCTCCCCAAAACCCACCACCAAGGGCGCGGGGAGCGTGCCGGACCTGAGGCCCCTTTCCTGCCCGCCCCCGGAAAACAGCGGCGCGAGCCGCATGCGCGGCCGGCGGCGGACATAAAGCGCGCCAATGCCGCGCGGGCCATAAACCTTATGGCCGGAAAGCGACATCAGATCAGCCTGGATTTCCCCGACATCCAGAGGAATGCGCCCCGCCGCCTGCGCGGCATCGGTGTGAAAGGCAGCGCCCGCTTCCTTGGCGATGGCGCCAAGCGCAGCCAGGTCCTGAATGACGCCGATTTCGTTATTCACCGCCATGATGGACACCAGCAGGGTGTTTTCATCACAGGCCGCACGCAGCACTTCGGGATCAAGCAGCCCATCGGCGCCGACCGGCAGGATGACCGGCTCAAACCCCTCCTGCGCCAGATCGCGCACTGATTCCAGCACGCATTTATGCTCGGTCGCGAGCGTGATGATGCGCCGGCGCGGATCGCCCTGGCTTGCGGCAAAACGCGCCGCGCCCTTGATGGCGAGGTTGTTTGCTTCCGTCGCACCTGAGGTCAGGATGATTTCGGCAGCCGAGGCGCCGATCAATTCGGCAATGTGTTCGCGTGCGGTTTCCACGGCTTCGGCTACCGCGCGGCCCATGGCGTGTTCGGCGCTGGCGGGGTTGGCGAATTGCGCCTCCCAGAAGGGCCGCATGGCCTGGATCACGCGCGGGTCCACCGGCGTGGTGGCGTGATTGTCCAGATAGATGGGGTGGTTGGGCAGGCTCATTGAGTGAAGATGGGGCGGAATGGAGTGTGGGGCTAGTGGTCCTATCGCTGCTATCGGTTCCCCACAGCAGCGTGAATCCGCCCACCAAAAGATAAAGCGTCGCCTGTCGCAAGCATGTTGCTTTGACACGGGTTCACGCAACCCGATGACCAAATCTGCTAAACGACCACTTCCCGAGCCCTGATCCTTAGGGCCGCCTTTCCCTATCAATCCTCGTGGGACGACTACATCAATAAACAAATCATCACAAAGCTGCACAATACCCTGGCGGTAAGCATGAAAAAGAAAGGCCCGAAAACCGTAAGGTTTCCGGGCCAAGTCAACAGGGAGGCTTCACGTCTGGGAGACGAGGGATCAACTGACCCCTTCCGAACAACGTCGGATGCCCATTCTATAGCCGTTCTCGCTTTGGTTGTGGTTCCCGTTCTCGACTACACGGCCATGCGCCAGGCGCATAGCTGAAGCCTTTGCTGTAACATTCGGTCACACCGCGCCGGTCAGTTCCGCCACCAGGAAGTCCCGAAAAACCGCTACACGCTTGGAATGCCTCATTTCTTCCGGATAGACGAAATAGGCTTCAATCTTCGGCCCCTTCACCCCCGGCAGCACCTGGACGAATTCATCCAACTCCGCCCCGATGTAATCGGGCAGCGCCGCCAGCCCCAAGCCGCTGCGTACCGCCTGCACCATGCCGGGCATGGAATTGAGTTCCACCGCCGCGCGCCGGGCCGTGCCGGGGCGCCGGCCCACCTCGGCCAGCCAATTGATGTTGTCAATCGGCGGTTGGTAATCGCCATAGATGATCAGCCGATGCGCATCCAAATCCTCAGGCCGCTGCGGAATGCCGATGGTCTTCAGATAGGAAGCGGCACCGCAAATCCGCCAGCCGAAGCTGGCGATATGGCGCTGGATCAATTCCGGCTGCCGCGGCGCATGCATGCGAATGGCCACATCCGCTTCCCGCATCGCAATATCCAAATCGGAATCATCCAGCAGCAGCGTGACACTGATTTCCGGATGTATATCCAGCAATTTCTTCAAGCGTGGCGCCAACCAGGTACTGCCAAAGCCGATGGTGGAGGTGACTTTCAGCCGCCCCGCCGGGCGCTCTCGGCTTTCGGTCAGCATGGTTTCCGTCATCGCGAGTTTTGCGAAAACCTCGCGCACCGTGCGGTTCAGGGTTTCGCCCTGTTCGGTCAGGATCAGGCCGCGCGCATGGCGATGAAACAGCGGCACATTCAGCGCTTCTTCCAAGGCCTGAATCTGCCGCGATACGGCGGATTGGCTGAGGTTCAGCGTCTCCCCCGCATGGGTGAAGGACCCCGCTTCCGCCACCGCATGAAAGATGCGCAGCTTGTCCCAATCGGTCGGCATCAGGCCGCCGCCGCGTGGCCTGCTTCGAGCGCGGCGAGGTATTTTTCCGCCTCAAGCGCCGCCATGCAGCCGGTGCCGGCGGCGGTGACCGCCTGGCGATAGACCTTGTCCTGCACATCGCCGGCGGCGAAGACACCAGGGATGGAAGTGCGCGTGCTGCCGGGCGTGGTTTCGATATAGCCTTCGGCATCCATGCCGATCTGACCTTGAAAAAGCGCTGTCGCCGGGGAATGGCCGATGGCAACAAAAACCCCATCCACCTTCAATTCGCGCGCTTCCCCGGTGATGCGATCACGCAGCGCCAGGCCCCGCGCCACCGGCATGCGCCCTGATGTATCGGCCAGCACTTCTTCCGTCAGCGTATTCCACATGATCGAGACATTCGGCTTGGCGAAAAGCCGCTGTTGCAGGATTTTCTCAGAACGCAGGGTATCGCGCCGATGGATCAGCGTGACATGGCGCGCGAGGTTGGAAAGATACAGCGCTTCCTCGGTCGCGGAATTGCCGCCGCCAATCACCGCCACATCCTTGCCGCGATAAAAGAAACCATCGCAGGTGGCGCAGGCGGAAACGCCGAAACCGCCCAATTCCTTCTCACCCGGAATGCCAAGCCAGCGCGCCTGCGCGCCGGTCGCGATCACCAGCGCTTCCGCCACATAAACATCGCCCGAATCACCAACCGCGCGGAAGGGTCGGCGCGTCAGATCAATAGATGTGATCACATCCTGCACCAGTTTGGTGCCGCAATGCGTGGCTTGCGCGGCCATCTGGTCCATCAGCCAGGGGCCTTGCACGGCTTCCGCAAAGCCTGGGTAATTCTCCACATCCGTGGTGATGGTCAGCTGCCCGCCTGGCTGCATCCCTGCGACCAGCAAAGGCGCCAATCCCGCGCGCGCCGCATAGATGGCCGCCGTATAGCCCGCCGGCCCGGCGCCCAGAATCAAAAGCTTGCTGTGAAATGTCTCGGCCACGATCCGCACCCCTGAATTTTCTCACCTGATATCGGCCAGCCGCCCCTCTCGGGCAAGCCGCTGCCTCGCCAATGCCGCATCTTGAAATGATATTGCGCGGCAGGCCGATTTTGAGCAATGAAGGGCGGTGCCCAATCCCAAGACCCCCGCCCCCGATCCGGCCCTGGATGCCCTGGACCGTCAGATTCTGGCGGAGCTTCAGGCCGATGGCCGCATCACCAATGTGGAACTCGCGCGCCGGGTCAATCTTTCCGCACCGCCCTGCCTGAGGCGCGTGCGACGGCTGGAAGACGAAGCCGTGATTCGCGGCTATCACGCGGACCTCGACCCCACCGCGCTGGGGTGGGAGGTGATGTTCTTCGCCCTGGTCGGCCTGGAATCACAAAAGCAAAGCGTGCTGGATGCGTTTGAGGCCCTGGCGACCTCCTGGCCGGAGGTGCGGGAATGCCACATGATCAGGGGCGGCGGGGATTTCCTGCTGCGACTCGTGGCGCGCAATACGGCACATGAGAATGAATTGACCGCGCGGTTGACCGGGGCGGCGAATGTGCTGCGGGTGCAGACCTTGCAGACGATCCGAACGGCGAAGGATGCCGCCGGGGTGCCGCTAGGTTAAGGTGGCAGGGCGGTTTGGCCCAATACCCAGCCTTCCCAGGCGCGGATCATGGGATCGGGCGGGATGAAATCCGGGCGCTTGCCATCCATCACGCCAATCAGGCCAAGCAGGCCGATCAGCGAATCGAAGCGATCCTCACCCGCCGCATCGGTGCCGAAGCCGGCTTGGATCATCTCGGCCAAGGCTGCATCGGGGGTGACATGAAGGGCGGCCATGGCATCACGCAGCGCAGGGGCAAGTGCCTGGCGCGGCGCCTCGGCGCGTTTTGATCCCGCCAATTTCAGGCCGAGATGGCGCAAGGCTTCCGCTGGATAAACCTCGGCGATTGCAAGCTGGCCGGGGCGAAGCAGATCATGCAGCGCCCCTGCAAAGGGCCAAAGGCGGAAGGGTGCCCCGGCGGCAAGGGCGGGCGCAAGCCAATCGCGCCAGGCGCTGATCGCCGCCTTGCCGGATTGATTGGCGCCGAGCGTCCAGAATACCGGCGCGCCGGCGGGGCGTTCGGCGGTGGCGCGGTCACATAAACGGGACAGGCCCTCGGCATCGGGCAGGCCAAGCGCCGCCGCATGGGCAGCGCGCGTCATGCCCTTGATGCCGCGCGCCGGGTAGAAGGGGCGGGTGCGCGAGACGGTATCAAGGCTTGGGGATACCGCAAAGAAATCAATGTTTCCCGCGAGTCCCGCCAGAAAACCCGGAAAGCCCTGTTCGGGGCGGTGTTCCGCAAAGCCGCGCGGCACGCCAAGCGGCAGGTCCAGGCCCAAACCCGCCGGACAGCCTTCCGCAATCAAGGCCGCAGCCAGCGCGGCGGGGTCGCCCACCAGTCGCGGCGCGCTGGCCTGCCATTGCCTTCCCTGGCGGCGGGCGAGGCTGACCCAGCGCTTGCGGGGATCAAGGCTCCAATCCGCATGGGCGGCGATCACGCTGCAAAACCCCTCGCGCACGCGCCGCGCTTCATGCCATGCTGCACGCAAGACGAAGGGAGAGCGTGATGGATGGCATGGCAGCTTTGCCGCCCAAGGGCACGGATGCGGCGCATCCGGCGGGGCAATATGGCGCGATCGCGAAGCTGTTTCATTGGGTGACGCTTGGCCTGATGCTGGTGGCGCTGCCGCTTGGCTTTGTCATCCAGCATGTGAAGGATGCCAGCAAGATGGGGTTTTACGCGCTGCATGAAAGCGCGGGGCTGACCATTTTGTTTGTCGCGATTGCCCGGCTGATCTGGCGCTGGCTCAGCCCGCCGCCAACCCAGCCAAGCGATATGCCGAAGCTGATGCGCACTGCTTCCACGGCGGTGCATCACGCGCTTTATGCGCTGCTGATCATCCAGCCCTTGCTTGGCTTCATGGCCACCAATGCCTGGGGATTTCCGATGCAGGGTGCCACGGCCTATCTTGGCTTCATCGAGTTTCCGAAATTCATGGAGGCTTGGGAAGGGCTCGCGAAAATCCTATCCCTGTTCCACACGATCGGTGGCTGGCTTTTGGTGGTGCTGATCGCGCTGCATATTGGCGGCGCCCTGTTCCACCACGCCGTCCGGCGCGATGGAACGCTGATGCGGATGATTTGAGGCGGGAGTTTCAGCCCGGATCGCCGGAAAGGCCCGCGATCATCTGATCATTGATGTTGATCAGGAATTCCATATCCGGTTCTTGATTTTCCATCTCCCGCTGCACGCTGCGGCCAAGGCGCATGATGCCAACGCGGGTGATCTCCGGAAGCTGATTATCGGGATTGACCAGCGCCGCTTCAATGGCGAACCAAAGGCGCCGATTATCCGAAATGGCCCGGGCGCGGTCAATCGCATCCCCATTGATCGCGGCCTTGAGGCCGTAATTCACGCGGCGGAAGACATCGGCTTCCTGTTCGCGCAAGGTGCGGGTGCGTTGCGTGGCACCATAGCCGCGCGGTCCAAGCATTTGGTTCATCGGTGTTGCGGTCATTCAGCCGTGGTGGCGAATTGTGCGATGGGGGCAAGGCCCAGCACCACTTCCTCATGCCGCATGACGCGGCGCGCGAATTTCAGTGCCTGGTAGCATTGATCTTCTTCCGCCAGCGTGAGCGCGCGATCGAGATATTCCCGCGCGAGGTTGGACGTGGTGGCTTCCTTGAATTCGGCGATGCGTTGCTTCGCTTCTTCAAGGCCGGCTTTCCGTTCGTCATGATCGCCGATATAGGCGGTCTGCAAGGCGAAATAGATGCGCCGCGCCGGCGTATCGGCCATATCGGGCGTCATCAATTGCTTGCCGAACAGGAAGCGCGCCTTGGCGGTAAGTTCGATTCGCGCGCGGTTGCGGAAGCGGATCGGGGCACCATTGACGATCATCATGTCGCCTTGGCGGAGTTCGAGCACGAGGGTAGACATTTTTTGTCTCCGTTACTTGGTTGAGGTGGCGACCCCGGGTGGGCCGGGATCGCCATTAAAACTTCAGCGGAAGAGGCTGAGCAGAACCTGCGGCCCCTGATTGGCAATGCCGAGGGTTTGGATGCCAAGCTGCTGACGCGTTTGCAGCGCCTGAAGCTTGGAACTTTCCTTCGCCAAGTCGGCATCCACCAGCGCCCCAAGACCGTCATTGAGAGCATCGATTTTCTTGGAGTTGTAGGAGATCTGATTTTCCACAAACTGCATCTGCGCACCGAACTGGTTCAGCGCGGTGGAAACCAGCCCATCCACTTCGTCAAAGGAACCGCCGGGCTGGATAGCGTCAGTTGCCCGCTGCACCTTTACGTTGAGGATTTCTGCGTCAATGAAGGTCTGCTGCTGGGCAGGGGTGAGGTCGACCCATTCTGGATCAACAAGTGGATCAATCGAAGCGGTATAGTTCGTTTCCGCCAAATCAGTGAGATCGTCGATTTCGTCCGTTGTCAGTACGAAAGCAGCGGGATCAAGCTTCATGGCATCGCCGTCCACCGCTTCAATCGTGAAGGTGCCGCCGCTTTCGTTGCGGATGCTGGTGATGTTGCCACCGCCTTGAGCACCGTCGGTGGTGAGCAGTGTGCGGCCATTGTAGTAGGCGTCGTCAATAAAGGTTGCGACCTGAGTGGTGAGCAACTTGTACTGCTCTTCATACTGTTCGCGCGACGTTCCTGTAACGGATCCATCGGCCAAGCGGGTCAGGACCGCGCGTACCTGCTTCATGGTGTCGGAGACCGTTGAGAGCGCGGCAAAGGTGGTGGAAAGAATACCACGGGTACCACCAAGCTGTTCGCCAACCGCCGTGACGCCGGCGACATCCGAACGCACCGCCTGGGCGACGGCGAAGGCGCCACCATCATCCCGGGCATCCGCAACGCGGAAGCCGGTGGACACGCGCTTCTGCACGCCACCCAGTTCCGAATTGGTCAGATTGAGGGATTGCAGCGCGAAAACTGCCTGACGGTTGGTATTGACAGAATTGAACGACATTGGGGTCTTCCCCTTTCAATTGGCGCTTGCTCTACCCTGAGTAGCAATTGCCAGTTCGACATCCGCTTTTTGCGGCGCCAAATAACTTTGCCCGATGAAGGTTAACAAAAACTAAATAGCGCAGGAAAAAACTAATGTGAGGTCAATTTTTTTTAAACGAAGATTACCCTTCAGCTTAACACGCAATCATTCAGCCAGGAAGTGAGAAGCCGCATGAAGGCGGCGATCGGGCTAAAAGCACCGCGAAATGACAGCGCCCAGCACAAAGGCTGGGCGCGGGTAAAATCCAGAATGGAGATTGAGTTAGCGGAACAGCCCCAGCAGCACCTGCGGGCCCTGATTGGCCAGGCCCAAGGTCTGCACCCCAAGCTGCTGGCGAACTTTCAGCGCCTCAAGCGTGGAGCTTTCCTTGGCCAGATCAGCATCCACCAGCGCGCCCAGGCCACCTTCCATGGCGTCCACCTTCTGCGAATTGTATTTGATCTGGTTATCCACAAAAGCCATTGAGGAGCCGAATTGGTTAAGCGCCGAGGAGATCAGGCGATCAGCCGTATCAAAAGCACCGCCTGACTGGACGGCGGCGGTCGCCCTCGACACTTTTTCCTTAAAGATTTCAGTAGTAATATAGGGGTTTCTCTCGTCGTCGGTCAGGTCGTCCCACTCGGTACCACCATCCGGCAACGCGGCAGTATATTTCGCCTCCGCCTGTTCAGTAAGTTCCTCAAGATCATCTGCCGTAAATTCGAAAGCATCGGGGGCAAGCTTCATCAATTGACCATCCACCGCTTCGATAGCGAAGGTTCCTCCACTCTCGTTGCGTATGGCGGTGATATCCCCGCCGCCCTTGGACAAATCTGTCGAGAGCAGGGTGCGGCCATTGTAAAAAGCGTCATCAATAAAGCTGGCGACTTGGCCGGTCAGCAGTTCATATTGTTCCTCATAAGTCTGTCGCTGATCCGCGCTGATGGCGCCATCAGCAAGGCGGGTCAGCGCCGCCCTGATTTGCTTCATGGTATCGGAAACCACGGAAAGCGCGGCAAAGGAGGTCTGCAAAATCCCCTTCGTGCCGCCCAATTGTTCACCGACCGCGATGACGCCAGCCACATCCGAACGAACCGCCTGCGCGACCGCGAAAGCCCCGCCATCATCCTTTGCATCAGCCACACGATAGCCTGTCGAAACACGCTTCTGCGTGATGGACATTTGCGAATTCGTCGTGTTGAGATTCTGCAGCGCGATCAGCGCCTGGGCATTCGTACTGATCGAATTCATCGTCATCGGAGTTTTTCCGTTCCCACAGCACGCGACCCAAGCAGAGCCGTTTCGCGCCTAAGTTCCACCGCATTTTGCGACGTAGGGTTAGTAAATCCGGAAATGGTTAATAAAGTATAAACGCCCCGCAGATTTTTTTACGCACGGGCAATTTTTCTTAAAAAAAGATATTAGCGGGCCGATGAGATTTGGCCCGCCCTCTCCGCCTTATTTCGCCCTTTCGTAATAGGTGCCATCCGCGGTCTTCACCACAATCTTCTCACCCGCCGTAATAAAAGGCGGCACCATCACCTTGACTCCATTGGAAAGCACTGCCGGCTTATAGGAAGAAGAAGCCGTCTGGCCCTTCACCACCGGGTCGGCTTCCACAATCTCAAGCGTCACCGTCTCCGGCAGGTCCATCGAAACCGGCTCACCTTCGATCAGCTTGACGTTGACCGTCATGTTTTCCTGCAAATACGGCAGGCGTTCGCCCAGGATATCCTTGGGCACCAGGGTCTGCTCAAAGGTTTCCGGGTCCATCAGCACCAGGTTTTCGCCATCCTCATAGGAATAGGTGAATTCCTTGTCTTCGGTCGTCAGGCGTTCCACCGTATCGGCGGTGCGCCAGCGCTGGTCCTTCTTGGCGCCGGTCTTCACATTGCGCATTTCCACCTGGATCACGGCGGCACCCTTGCCGGGGATCATGATATTCTGCTTCAGAATGGTGTAGCGCTGGCCTTCAAATTCAATGACCATGCCGGCGCGCATCTGGTTGGCTTGCATCTTCGCCATGGGGATACCTGCATCTTCGCGGTTGAAACGGGGCCTGCCCGGGCGGGCTGACATTTTCGCGCGGGTATAGGGGGCGGGGCCGGGCCCGGCAAGCTTTGGGGGCCTCGGGCGACGGAGGCGGGCTTCCTGAACTCGGTGCCATGGGGCAAGCTTTCGGCCACGCCCCACCTGCCGAATGGAAAAGCCCATGGCCGCCGCCCCAATCCTTCGTATTGACCCCACCGCCTTGCGCGGCCTGGTGCATGCCATGATCCGCGCCGGCGGCAGTGCGGAAGATGAAGCGGCGATGGTGACAGACCATTTGCTGGAATCGAATCTGCAAGGCCATGACAGCCACGGCATCATGCTTCTGGTGCGCTATGTGGAGAATATGCGCGCGGGCAAGCTGCATCCGGGCGCCATGCCGGAAGCGGTGCGCCAGGACGCATCGCTCGCCGTATTTGACGGTAAGATGGGCTATGGTCAGCGCATCGGGCGCATCACCATGGATTGGGCGATCAATGCCGCACGCCAGCATGGCCATGCCGTGATGGCCTTGAAGAACGTGCATCACCTGGGGCGCATCGGGTCCTATGGTGAACAGGCGGCGCGGGCGGGGATGATTTCCGTCCATTTCGTCAATGGCGTATCCGGCCCCGGCGCGGTGGCGCCCTTTGGCGGGAGTGATGGGCGCATCTCCACCAATCCGGTCTGCGTCGCCGTGCCGGCGGTGGCGGAAGGCGAACACCCGCTGATCCTGGATTTCGCAACGGCGGCGATTGCGCTTGGGAAGTGTCGCGTTGCCTTCAATGCCGGCAAGCCGGTGCCGGATGGCGCCTTGGTGGATGCCAAGGGCAAGCCCACCAATGATCCGGGCGTGCTGTATCGGGATCAACCGCGCGGTGCCTTGCTGCCCTTTGGCGGGCATAAGGGTTATGGGCTCGCCTTGATGTGCGAAATCCTGGCCGGGGCGCTGATTGGCGGTGTCACCGCCGCGCCGCACCACCATAAGGATGGCAGCATCGTCAATGGCTGGTTGGCCTTTGTGATTGACCCCGCACGCTTTGGCGATCTGGCCGCCTTCCGGTCCGAAATGGCCGCCGTGATCGCGCATGTGAAGGCATCGCCGCCCGCCGACCCGGATCAGCCCGTGCTGGTGGCCGGTGAGAAGGAAAGGGCCACGCGCGCCGCGCGATTGGCCGGCGGCATTCCGGTGGATGCCACCACCTGGGACATCCTTGCCGATACCGCGCGCAGCCTTGGCATCAATGCCATCCCAACGCCGGGCGCGTTTTAGCGCGTGCTGCGCCTGCTGTTGCTTGCGCTAAGCCTTTGCGGCGCCAGCGCTTATGCGCAAGCGCCGGATTGGCGCAGCGTGGCGCCCCCCTTGCCGCTGAGTGCGCCCGTCACGCCGGCCACGGCGCCGGTGGCAATTGGTGGCGCGGCTTGGGGGCCGTGGCGGAAGCTCTGCCGCGAGCAATGGGAAAGGCTGGACCGCGCACCTCGGCGCGATTGCCTGAATGTTGCGGGCGTTGAGCGTGATGCGCCGGCGCGCGTGACGCGCCTTATCTTGGCGCCCGAGGTATTGCGCGGTGAAAGGCTTGCCGTATTGCGCCGGGATGATGGCGGCATCACAAGCTTCACACATGATCCGCCCGATGCGGCGCGGGATGGCGCGCTGCTTCCCTGGCGGCGGCAATTTGAAAGCTGGAGCCTGACGGCGCGGCGCATCGCGACCGGTGCGATATTTGAATTGCCGGTGCCCGATAGCCCGCGCGGCGTCACCTGCCGTGCCGAGGGGCTTTCACGGATCGAAGCGCGTCAGGTGCTGGTGGCGCTCTGCGCCGTGGAATTGGCGGGCCGCCTTGGCAATACGGGGCAGGAGGCGCGGATCGCCATGGCCGGGCGGATTGCGATTGATCTGCCAAGCGCGATGATTGTGGCGCAGGGCTATGCTTCCAGGATTGAGACCTTTGCGGGCGGGCGTTCCAACGGTGTTGTCATCACCGCGGCGCGGCATTGGTTGGAATAGCGCGGGTTATTTTCGCTTGTTTTAAGGAAAAACTTGCGATTGGCGTGGGAAAGGCCCATATGGGACATGTCACCTCGTCCGGTTTGGGCGTTTCGGCCCGGCCCCATAAGGTTTGGCGAGTATCCTCAAACCTGCTTCCCGTGCCTTCCCATGGTTGGGCTGTAGCGATGGTCGGCCCGTAGCGCGATCCCGCGCGACGGAGTTTCTCAACCGGAGTAAACAGCATGGCAACCGGCACAGTGAAATGGTTCAACGCCACCAAGGGTTATGGCTTCATCCAACCCGATGATGGCAGCAAGGACGTTTTCGTCCATGTCAGCGATGTCCAGCGTTCTGGCCTGCAAGGCCTGAATGAGGGCGACAAGATTGATTTCGAAATGCAGAAGGGTCAGCAGGGCAAGATTTCTGCCGGCAATCTGCGCAAGATCTGATCTTGGCTTGCGGCGCTTGATGGCGCCGCGGTTTTTGGAGCGGGGCGGCGTTTGCTGCCCCGTTTTCTTTTCATATCTGGGGAAGCGGCATGGCGCGCAAACCAAATTACGGGCAGAACCGGGCCGATGTGAACCGGGCCAAACAGGCGCGCAAGGAAGCGAAGCTGGAAGCGCTGAAGGAAGCGGTGGCGCGGCGCAAATCGGGCGAAGACCCGCCGGAAGCCGAGCGCGACGCAGAGAAAGATGTAAAGACTGAAGGAGAACACCATGGCCAATAAGCCAGGAACCCAGGCGCGCTTCGTGCTGTTTGACGTGATCTATGAGGATGGCAGCCGCCGTTCCAACCGCAAGGTGCCAGCGGAATTGCTCGGCGGACTTGATGGTGATTTGCCGGCGCAGAAGGAAATTGAAGCGCAGGACAATGAAATCGCGAAGGCATCCGGCAAGGCAGCCTTGCGTATTGCGTCCATCCAAAGGGTGGGCGGGAAAAAGCGCTAGACCGTTTAAGTGAAAGCCCTGCCTTTTCGCTTGGTGTCACGCGTCCAAACTTGATGTAATAATTGTGTGTTGCAGTGTGTTCTTCGGCGTCGGGCATCGGCTTCAGGGCCATGCGCCTCCGGCGAAAGACAAGCACTCTGCCTGACCTATCGGGGATGCTTTATCATGCCGACTGATGCCGAATTACTGTCCCGCCTGACCGCCCTTGGCCATGCCCTGCCGCCTGCGGCCAAGCCAGTGGCGGAGTTCATCCTATGGCGGCGGGAAGGCAACCTTATTTTCCTCGCGGGCCAGATCTGCGAACGGAACGGCGCTCCCTACCCCACCGGGGTTTATGGCAAGGATGTTGACCTGGCGACTGCGCGCGCAGGTGGGCTCGCGATTGGCTTGCAGCTTCTCTCCACGCTGCGTGCGGCACTTGGCGGCGACCTTGGCCGTGTTCGCCAAGTGGTGATGGTGCGCGGCTTCGTGACCGCAGCCCCCGGCATGGGCGATTACCCCAAGGTGATCAACGCCTGTTCAGAGCTGTTCATCGCGCTTTGGGGTGAGAATGGCCGGCATGCTCGGACCTCAATCGGCGTGGCGCAACTGCCGCTTGATGCGACGGTCGAGATTGACGCCGTCTTCGCTGTGGATTGAATGCCACCCGTGGTGGAGGCTTCCGGGGTGAAGCGCGATTAGCGTAGAAGCATCACGTGGAACCCCTTGCACTTTACATCCATTGGCCGTTTTGCGTGGCCAAATGCCCCTATTGCGATTTCAATTCCCATGTCCGTGACAGGGTGGATGAAGCACGCTTCCGCGCCGCACTGCGCCGCGAATTGGCGCATGAAGCGGCGCTGATCGGGCCTCGGCCGCTTGCGAGTGTTTTCTTCGGCGGCGGCACGCCAAGCCTGATGGCGCCTGAGACCGTCGCCGCGCTGATCGAAGATGCCACGCGCTTCTTCGACCCGCTGCCCGATATTGAAATCACGCTCGAAGCCAACCCCACCAGTGTGGAAGCGGCGAAGCTGGCGGCCTTTCGGGATGCGGGGGTCAATCGCGCAAGCCTTGGCGTGCAATCGCTGAATGCCGAGGCTTTGGGTTTTCTGGGCCGCAAGCATGATGTGGCGCAGGCGATTGCCGCCTTGGAAGCCGCGCGCGGCATTTTCCCGCGCCTTTCCTTTGATTTGATCTATGCGCGGCCCGGCCAGCAGGAAGCTTCCTGGCGGGCGGAATTACGTCAGGCCTTGGCGCTGGCAGCCGATCATCTCTCGCTTTATCAGCTCACCATCGAACCGGGCACGCAGTTTGAAACGCTCTATCGCCGTGGCGCCTTTGCGCTGCCGGCAGAAGATGATGCGGCGCGGCTTTATCTGGTGACGGCGGAAGAAGCCGCGCGCTTTGGCCTGAAGCCTTATGAAATCAGCAATTACGCCAAGCCGGGTGCGGAAAGCCGGCATAATCTGGCCTATTGGCGCTATGGCGATTACTTGGGCATCGGCGCCGGGGCGCATCAGCGCGTGTTGCGTGATGGCCGCATCCTGGCCACGCGGCGCCATCGCGCGCCGGAGGAATGGCTGCGCCTGGTGGAATCCCAAGGCCATGCGGCGGTGGATGTGGAAACCCTGAGCCCCGCGGAAGTGGGGCGGGAGGCGATGCTGATGGGGCTGCGCCTGACGGAAGGCGTAAACCCGGCCCGAATCGAAGCGCGCGCCGGGCTGGCCTTTGCTGAGGTGGTGGACCCGGCCATGCTGGCCGCCTGTTTGGATGAGGATTACCTCTTCTGGGATGAAAATGGCCGGCTTTGCGCAACCGGGGAGGGGCTTTTGCGCCTGGACGCCATGCTGCCGCTGCTGCTGCGCTGATAAAACTTGATCCTTCCTGAAGAAGCCGTAAAAATATGGCTAATGACGATCACCCACGCCCCCGAACCCCGCAGCGCGATCGAAGCCGCCGGCAGCCTGCCGGATCTGGAGCTTGATATCGCGACCGTTGCCTTGCAATTGGCGCGGGTGGATGCGCCGGAAGCGGATTGGCGGAAGGTCGCCGCGCATTTTTCTGACATCGCCCGCAAGGTGGTGGATGCCGCCAGCATGGATGGCAAGGCCGATGCCGGCGATCTGGAAGCGCGTCGGCTGATCCTTTCGGAAACGCTGCATGGGCATTTCGGCTATCAGGGCGATTCCGAAACCTATGAGGATATGGCGAATGCCAATCTGATCCATGTGGTGGAACGCCGGCGCGGCCTGCCGGTGGCGCTTGGCATTTTGTGGCTCCATGCCGCTGATGCCGCCGGATGGGGCGCTTTTGGCGTGGATTTTCCCGGCCATTTCCTGCTGGCCTTGGAAGGACCCAAGGGCAAGCTCATTCTGGATGTCTTTGCCGGCGGCAAGGTTCTGGAAGCGCAGGATTTGCGCGCCCTGATCAAGCGTGTGGAAGGCGAAAAGGCAGAACTCCGCCCGGGCGTGCTGCGCCCCATGACGCGGCGCGAAGTGCTGCTGCGGCTGCAAAACAACATCAAGCTGCGGCGCTTGCGCGGTGGCGATGTGAAGGCGGCGCTTTCCGCCACTGAAGACATGCTGCGCTTGGCGCCTGACCATGCCGCGCTCTGGCGCGAAGCGGGGCTGATGAACCAAAGGCTGGAACGGATTGGCGCCGCACTCGGCTGCCTGGATCGCTTTCTGGAATTGGTGCCGGAAGGCGAAGCGGCAGCCCGAGTCCGCACCTTGGCCGGCGAATTGCGCCAGCGCCTGAATTGACACTTTGGCCCGTATCGCCAGCGCGCATCGGCAAGGCTAAACTCCGCCCATGACCCAAGCCCGCCCGCGCGTCGCCCTTTTCGTCACCTGCCTGGTTGATCTCTATCGGCCAAGCGTCGGCTTTGCCGCCATCAAGCTGCTGGAAGAAGCCGGCTGCCTGGTGGAAGTGCCGCCCAGCCAAACCTGCTGCGGCCAGCCCGCCTATAATGCCGGCGACCGCACCAATGCCAAGGCGCTGGCGCGCGCGGTGGTGGATGCCTTCCAGGGCTATGATTATGTGGTGGCCCCGTCTGGTTCCTGCGCGGGCATGATCGCGCATCATTACCCGGCACTGTTTGATGATGACCCGCATTATCGCGGCAAATCGGAAGCGCTCGCCGCGCGTACACATGAATTGGTGTCTTTCCTGACCGATGTGATGGGCATGGAAAAGGTTGCCGCGCGGCTGGATGGCAGCGTGACCTATCATGATTCCTGTTCGGGTCTGCGCGAGATGGGTGTGAAGGCGCAGCCACGCAAATTGCTGAAGACCGTTGAGGGGCTCAGCCTGATTGAATTGGCGGAACCGGAAATCTGCTGCGGCTTCGGCGGCACTTTTTGCGTGAAATACCCCGATATTTCCGTGCGTATGGTCACCGATAAATGCCGCGACATTCAGGCAACCGGTGCCGGCACCTTGCTCGCGGGTGATATGGGCTGCCTGCTGAATATGGCGGGGCGGCTGAAGCGCGAAGGGTCTTCGTTAAAGGTGCGCCATGTGGCGGAAGTACTCGCTGGCATGACAACCGATGCCGCGCCGATTGGGGAAGCGAAGAAGGGCTGAATTATTCCGGCATCGTAAAAGGGCGAATGCGGCTGATCAGATCATCCGCGGTATTCACCCCGCCAAGTGATGCGCCAAGCCCCATCGCGGTTAGCGCCTGCGCGGTCCAGGTGTTGCAATTGTTGAACAGATGAAACCGCCCCGTTGCCGGGTAGAATAGGCTGAAGGGGTAGATGCCACGCGCCGAAGCGGCTGCGCGCCCAGCGCCTGCGCGGTCGAAACTGTTGCGCAGAAACACCAGTAATCGGCTCAGGGCTTCCGCGTTCATGGCGAAGGGCAGAATGGTGACCTGCGGCCAGATGCGCGCGGGGTGATCCGGCAGGCCCGCAACATGCATGACCGCCGGCCCCGGAAAGGCTGCGCGCAGCGCAAGCCAGGCACCGGCTTCCCGCGCCGGGTAGAATTCCGCATCACCCCAGCCGAATTCTAAAAACCGCGCTTGGGGGAAATCGGCGATTTCCGGGATCACGCTTTCAGGCACATCGGGGCGCGCCAGCACGATACCGCTATGCCAGCCATTGCTGACAACCCAGATCCGATGCGCTGCACTGGCCGCAAAAGTCAGTGCAGGCGCAAGCAGCAGCGCACCAAGGAAAGCGCGGCGCCCAATCACGCGGGAAGCAGCACGCCTTCCACCACATGCACCACGCCATTGCTCGCCATGATATTGGGGCGAATGATGCTGGCCGATGCGCCGGAAGGCGCCTGACCGGGGCGCGCCGCCTGAATGCGAGGATTACTGGCGGTTCCGCCCACCACACGCACCTCAATCCCACTCAACATGCGGATGCGGCCATCACGCGCCTGGATATCGGCCAAGCGCAGCCGCCCGCCCGCGATCAGGCTGAGCAGGGCATCATGCTCACCACGGCGAATACGCTCAGGCGCGCCCGACCAGGCGAGGTTGGTTGGCGCGAACACGGTGTAAATGCCGGGCCGGTCAAACAATTCGGAGGCCAGGCCGGAGCTGCGCAGCGCGGCGCGGAAGCTGGAGAGATTTGAATCGCTGCGGAGGACGTCCATCATCGGAGGGCCGCCTTCCGACGCGACCTGCGCGCAGCCATTGAGCAGAAGGGCAGCTCCGCCGACAGCGAATAGGGAACGACGCGACAGCATCGGCGCTTCTCCTTGGTTTGGGCACGAATCGGCCCTGTTCGTCCTGGCCCCTTCTGGCGCCGCGCGCGGGGCGGGGCAAGCCCCTTGAGGTCTTACAGGGCCGGCATCAGCACGATGGTGACGGTTCGAGAGGGGGGTTCGGCGGCGCGGACCGCCGGACTGAACTGCGCGCTGCGCGCTTCCGCCCTCAGCCGTTCCGTCGCAATGCCGCGTGCTGCCAAGGCATTGGTCACGGCACGGGCGCGCTGCGCGGCCAATTGGATGGAGGTTGTGGCCCCGCCTTCCTGCCCGGCATGGCCCAGGATGCAGATATTGCGCTCCGGTTCCGCCAAGGCTGCTTCGATGGCCGCCGCAAGTGGCGAACGCGCGGCTTCCGGGATGGTCGCACTGCCGCGCGGGAAGACGATTGAAAACACCCCATCTTCCAGCTTTTCCGCGCCGACGCAGGAAAATACCGCAGACCGGACAGGCGCGGGCAGCGCGGCAAGCGTGACGCCAAGCGCCAGCACGGCAAGGCGCTTCATGCGGGCAGCAGAATCTCCGCCGCGCGGAGCTTTTCAATCAGCGCCGCGGCATTGGCGCCGGGGCAGGCCAAAGCAAGCGAGGCTTCCGTAATGCTCGGCTGGGTGATGATCCAGGCGGCGGGTTCAACTTCCTGTGCGGTGATGGCTACCACGCCCATTTCCGTGCGCAGCCCGTAATCCGCGCCGCGGCGGACGGTTTTCACATTGGGGCGCACCCGGAAGGTGACGCCGCCTTCGCCGGTTGGCACGGCGCCGCGCGCCGCGAGCAAATCATAGCTACCGCGTTCATAGCGATATTGCGCCAGGAAGTTTTCAACGGCTTGCAGGAATTTGGGGTCGCGCGACCATTCGGCGATGCGCTGGCCAAGCAGGGCGGCGCGTTGCGTCAGCGCGTATTTCGCGGCTGTCGAGCCATCCTGCCGCGGCAAGGGCTTGCGAAACTCCGCGTCATGAAAGGCGCGTTCGGTCAGCAGGCCAATGAAATCAACGCCCATCGCCGCATGAACGCCGTAAGCGATATGAACCGAATTGGGCGCTTCCGCCAAGGCATCATGATACCAGCCACGCGGGAGATAGAGCAGATCGCCCTTTTTCAGATGCGCCTTGAAGCGCAGCGCACCCTTGGCCTTTTCATGAAATTCCTGTGGCTGTCCGCGAAAGAGTGCATGTGCCACCGGCCATTCGGCGCGGCCTTCCCAGATGTTCCAGATCTTCTCCCCTTCCACCTGCACGGCCCAGACATCGTGGGTGTCATAATGCGCGTGAAACGCCTTGTGGCTCTGCCAGGAGATATAGACATTCGCCTGCGCCTTGCCGAGGCCCGCACCTTCAAGCGCATTGGAAACGCCCGCGAGGCCGGGCGTCAGGCTATCCACATCATTCATCACAATGGAGGCACCACGCGCCACCCATTGTTGCACCTTGGCCGCGATCGGCTGCAGCGTGGTTGCACCATCACGCGACATCGCGCTTTGGCTATATTGCGCGGGCGGGATTGTGGTGCTGTCCAGCACCACCTTCAGGCTGCGTTCGGACCAGATATGCGTCATGCCGAGCAGGCGGTTGATGCCCGCCCAATCCAGGACATGGCCGAATTTCTCCGCAGCGCCCGGCAGATGCAGCGGCTGCTGATCGTAATATTCGGCGAAGAAGCGTTCCGGCAGCATCGGCGCCAGGATATCGGCCAAGGTCATGCTCATGCGGCCTTATATCAGACAAGCGCGCCCCTGTGGGAGGGGGCCAGGGCTGGACGGGAAGCGAGGAATGAGGCGCTATCAGCAGGACATGACGGGGTGATGCGATGAAGCTTTGGTACCAATCCCTGACCCGGCCCAATGCCTGGCCAACCTATGCCAAGGCGCTGCGGCGGCTTCTGGATGCCACCGCCGATCCGGGCACGGAAATCGCCATCCATGGCATTGAAAAACGCGGCGGCATTGGCGACCAATATCGCTACCTGGAATTCATCGAAACCGGCGAAGTGCTGGACAATGTGCTGCGCGCCGAGGCTGAGGGCTTTGATGCCGTGTTGCTGGGCAATATCGTGGACCCCGGCTTGCGCATTGCGCGGGAGATCGCGGGCATTCCCGTGCTGGGCCTATGCGAAGCCTCGTTGCTGACCGCCTGCCAGATGGGCGCTTCCATCGGCATTGTGTTTTCCAACGACAAGCATGAAGCGCGTGTGACTGAGAATATCCGCAGCTATGGTCTGGCAAGCCGTGTGGCCGCCACGGCGCGCATGGATGTTGCGAAGCTGACCGATCTGGAAGCCGCCTTTTCGCCTGGCCCGGTGCGCGATGCGGTGCTGGCCCAATTCCACAAGGCGGCCGAGGATTGCGTGGCGCGCGGGGCAGAGGTGGTGATCCCAGCAGTGGGTGTTGCCATGGTGCTGCTGTTTGAAGCCGGCGTGCATGAAACCGCGCGCGGCGCGCCGGTGCTTTGCGGGCCTTTGGCGCTGGTGCAACAGGGGCAGGCGGCGGTGAAGCTGAAGCGCGCCATGGGCGGGCGCTTCACCAGCCGGCGCGGCGCCTATGGCCAGCCACCGCCGGCGCAGATCGCGGAGCTGCGCCGGTATTACGGGGCGATTTATCCGGGAATCAATGCCCCGCAATAATCGCATCAGCAATCTTCTCCGCCGACATCAGCGTTGGGAAATTCGTATTGGCGCAGGGCACGACAGGGAAGATTGAGGCATCCACCACGCGTAGCCCCTCAATCCCCTTCACGCGGCCATTCGGGTCCACCACCGACATGATGTCTTCCGGCCTGCCCATGCGGCAGGAACAGGAAGCATGCCAAACGCCAATCGTTGCCTTGCGGATGAAGGCTTCGAGTGCCGCGTCATCGGTCAGCACCTGATCAATGCGGAAACCTTCTACGACGAAGTTATCAATGAAGTAGCGGCGCAGGAAGGCAGGCCCATCAAGCAGCAGGCTGATCATCTTGGTGAGCATGCGGTTCTTGTCATTCACCACGCCAATCTTGCGCACGCGGTCGCTGTAGCTGGCGGGGAAGTAATTATCCGTGACCTTGCCCAGCTCATCACTCATCTGGATCGCGGCCATCATGCGAAAGCCGCTCATCAGCCGGTCAAGATCACGCTTGTCTGACAGAAGGTTGAATTCAACAATCGGCTCATCACGCCAATGGCTGGATGCAAGCTTCAATTGCCCGCTTTCCGAATAGGTCTTGTTCACCCAAAGCAGCATGGAAGCAACCTGTTCACCCACCGCATGCCAAGCGGATTTGCTGACCACGGCGGCAAACATATCGCCCGGCGGAATACCTTCCAGCTTTGAGGAATAGCGCAGCCCGAGCAGGATATGCCGCCGCGTTTGATTATCCACCCGCGCGCCGCGCTTCAAAAAGGAAGACAGCGCGATGGAAGGATGATCCATCAGGCCCTGGCCAACACCTGGCAAGGCCATGCGCACCGGAATGCCAAGGTCACGCAAATGCCCAACAGGGCCAATGCCCGAACGCAGCAGATGCGCCGGGGAATGGATGGCGCCGCAGGACAGGATGATTTCGCGCCCCATGAAGCGCTGTTCCTGCCCGCGCACCAGCGCCACCACGCCGACGCAGCGCTGATCTTCAAAAATCAGTTCCTTCACCTGGGTTTCGCAGGAAATCGTCAGGTTTTCCCGTGCGCGGGTTTCGCGGTCTAGATAGCCCATGGCGGCGGAAACGCGCTGTTCTTCCGCATTGGAAATGGTGATGGGAAAATAGCCGTCTTCGAAAAACCCGTTCTGGTCTTCCAAAGCCTTGAAGCCGGCAGCAGCGAAGGATTTCGCCGCCGCCTTGGCGTGGTTGTTCCAATTCTCGGGCTTGATGCGCCGGACTTTGATGCGCCCATCCTTGCCGTGGAAGGGGCCATCAAAATCAAGATCGTGTTCGACCTTCTTGAAATAGGGCAGCACCGCATCCCAGTTCCAACCGGTGGCGCCGCGCGCTTCCCATTCATTGTAATCGGTGGGCGCGCCGCGATTGGCCATTTGCCCATTGATGGAAGAACCGCCGCCCAAAACCCGCGCCTGTTCGTATTTGCGCAAGGGTGGGCGTTCCTGCGGATTGTTATGCGACACAATCTGCGTATGCACGCGCAATTCCGTCCAATGGAAGCGCGGATCGAAATAGGCCGTGCCTGGGTAGCTGTCGCGGATTTCCTTGGGTTCCTCGCCCGGCGGCGCATCCGGCCCCGCTTCACAGAGCAGCACCTTGTGGCCGCTGCGGGCAGAGAGCCGATGCGCCAGCACGGAACCGGCGGAACCGCCGCCAACAATGATCGTATCGAACATCACGCTTCCTCTTGTTCGTTTTTAAGCTTGGGGAATCATACGGCCCAATGGCCGGCCGGCGCAGATATGCACATGGAAATGCGGCACTTCCTGCCCGGCATGCATGCCCATATTCATCAGCACGCGATATCCATCCTCTTCCAGCCCCAAGCCCTTCGCCACCTGGCCCACCGCGCGCCAAAAGCCGGTGATTTCATCGGGCGTCGCACTGGCGCTGAAATCAGCAATCGAAACATAGCGCCCTTTCGGGATCACCAGCACATGCACCGGCGCCTGCGGGGCGATGTCGTGGAAGGCCAGCGCATGTTCATCCTCATGCACCTTCTTCGCGGGGATTTCGCCACGCAGAATGCGCGCGAAGATATTGCTGTCATCATAGGGGCCAAGGCCATTGACGGGCATGGGGTTATGCCTCCCTCGTTAAAACCACTTTCCCCACCATGCCATGCGCGGCGCGGAATGGAAGCCTGTTCAGCCCATGCCGAGCCAGGCCGCTGCCGCCTGATCCGCCCCGCTCGGCAAGGGCGCGGCGCGATTGCCCATCCAGGCCAGGATATCGGCGGCCACCGCTGCCCCGCCCAAATCGCGCAGCAGCATGTGATGGCCTTCGGGGTAGAAGGCCAAACGCTGCGCCGCGCCGCGTGGCAATTGCGCCCAGGCCGTACGAATCGGCTTGGGCGGCACCAATTCATCCTTCGCGCCGTAGAGAACCAAAGCGGGGGCGGTGAAGCGCGGCAGGGCGGCGGTGGCGGCATCCATCAGATCAACCAAGCCGGCCACGGCATCCACCCGCGTCGCCTTGATCAATTGCGGGTCGCGGGACCAGCGGCGCCAGGCTTCCAGATTATCCGTCGGGCGAAAGACCGGCGCGCTGGAAGAAAGCTCCAGCCCCGGGACCAGCGCTGTCAGCGTATCCAGCATGACCCGCGCCGGCCAGCCGAGGCTATTCCGCCCCCGCAAGGCCGGCGCTGAAAGCACCAGCCCATCGGCCAGGGCAGCGCGGCTGCCGGCCAGCACCAGCACCGCGCCCCCCATGCTTTCGCCCAACATGAACAGCGGCAGGCCCGGATGCCGCGCGCGGATCAGCCCGGCAGCGGTAATCGCATCCTGCGCCAAGGCTTCATGCCCCGGCCAAATCCCGCGCGGCCCCGTGCCGCCAAAGCCGCGCTGGTCATAGGCGTAAAGCGCCACCCCGGCGGCGTTGAACCAGGGTGCGGCATCTTCGGCATAGGATCGGCCATATTCATTCATGCCATGCAGGGCGAGCATCACGGCGCGCGGCGGGGTCGCGCTTGCCCAGGCATGCAGCGGCAGCCGCAGCCCATCGGCCATGACCAGCGCATCATCCCTGAGCGCCGGGCTGGTCACCACCGGCCCCATGGGCGCGCGCGCCTCGGCACAGCCAGCCAGCGCCAGGGCGGCCAGCAGCGCCCGGCGCGACGTTATCACGGGCTTCATGGTCATGAGTGTCAGATAGGGTGCCGGGCAAGGCTGGTCCATCACCCCCTGCACCGGTATGATTGCCGCAAGACCAGCCCGATGAGGAACCAGATGCGCGACCAGCAAATGACCGGCTATGGCCCGAAGCCCGTAATGGGAGTCACCCCCGAACAGCGCGTCACCGTCCATAGCCGCAAGGTCGCTTGCGATGGGGAAGCCGCGGGTGGCCTCGGCCATCCGCGTATCTGGCTGCATATCGAAGGGCATGATGTGACCTGCCCTTATTGTTCCATCACCTATGTGCTGGCCGAAGGCGCCGGCGAGGATCATGGGCATTGAAGACAGCACCGGCCCTGCCGCCGAACGCCCGCATGGCAAAGCCTTGAGCGAGGCAATCGCAGGGGCCGAGGGCCTGCCGGAAACCAA
>JBIKXA010000230.1:0-4911 GCA_044356015.1 Roseomonas sp. | reverse complement strand
AGCACATAGCCGTCGTAACGATCAGCAATGCCAGCGATACCTTCCAGAATTTGCATCACGCATCCTTGCCGACAGCATCGGCGACCGAGGTAAAGCCATCGCGCGCCAGCAGCGCGGCAAGGCCATCGAGAATCTGTCGCACCAGCACCGGCCCGGCATAGGCGAAGCCGGAATAAAGCTGCACAAGCGAAGCGCCGGCGCGGATTTTGGCATAAGCCTGTTCGGCGCTGGCAATGCCGCCCACGCCGATCAGTGCAATCCGCTGGCCCGCGATATGGTAGCAGCGGCGCAGCATTTCAGTGGAAAGCGCGAAAAGCGGCGCGCCGGAAAGCCCGCCGGCCTGATCCTTCAAGGCCGATTGCAGCGAAGCCGGGCGCGTGATGGTGGTGTTGGAGATGATCAGCCCGGCAATGCCCTGTGCCACGCAGGTCTCCACAATCGGGCCCAGTGCAGTATCGGCCAAGTCTGGCGCAATTTTCACGAACAAAGGCGGGCGCTTGGCGAGCACCGCACGCTGCGCATTGATGGCGGCCAGGATGGAAGCAAGGCGCTCTTCCCCCTGCAAATCGCGCAAGCCCGGCGTATTGGGGGAAGAGACGTTGATCGTCACGTAATCCGCATGTGGTGCCAATGCTTCAAAAAGCGCCGGATAATCCCGTTCCGGATCGGCACCTTCCTTGTTGATGCCGATATTGGCGCCGAAAATACCCGGCAAGGGACGCGGCAGCGCCTTGAGCCGAGCGATAAAGGCATCCAGCCCGGCATTATTGAAGCCCATGCGGTTGATCACGGCTTGGTCTTCGGTCAGGCGGAATAATCTTGGCCGCGGATTGCCTGCCTGAGGGCGCGGCGTGACGGTGCCGGCTTCCACAAAGCCGAAACCCAGGCGCAGCAGCGGCAGCGCGGCTTCGGCGTTTTTGTCAAAACCGGCGGCAAGGCCAAGCGGATTGCGGAAACGAAGTCCCGCGACTTGGGTCTTCAGGTTCGGGTGATCCGCGCCGCGATCCTGCCCCGCTAGTCCAAGGGCCAGCGCACGCAGCGCGATACCATGGGCGGTTTCGGCATCCATGCCGCGCATGAGCGGCATGAGGGCGGAGGCAATGGCGGGTGTCATGGTGCCCTTCTGCCCTGGACTGGGATTCGGGGAAAGGCCTGATGGGTGGACCAGCAGAAGATGCTGATGGCGGAAAAAAGCATCCACGCAGATTTGACCTTGATCGGCTTTGCTGAGCCAATTAACTTAACGCCTTGTTAAGAAACGGTAGGTCTGTGCGGGGTTCCATGTCGCGTTTCAGTTGCAGCATCGCGCAAGACGACTCTCGCGTCTTTACCGGCTGCCGCTGCGCTGGCTGCCAGGATGCCGTGAAGGGGCCCGCCATTGCCGATCCGGGGCCGCCGCCCGAACAGGGAACCGTGGATACGGTGCCGGGTGATGCCTCGACAACCGTGATCTTGACCATGGGCGGTTCGCTGAATGGCGCTGTGAATACCTTGGGCGATCAGGACTGGTTTGCGGTGGATCTGGTGGCAGGCCAGCGCTACAGCGTTTGGCTGGATGGCGCCGCTTACGGCAACTATGGCGCGCTATCTTACCCCTTTCTCGGCGTCTGGAACGCCAGCGGTACTCTGGTGGCGTGGGATGGTGATAGTGAACGCTTTAATTGCGTCCTCTGCTTCACCGCAACGACCACCGATCGATACTATCTTGTTGTCAGTGCGTATAATGATGGTTCCTCTGGCGGTTACCGCCTTGCGATCAGTGAAGATTCGGCACCGACCACGCCCACCTACACCTTGGATCAGATCGCGGACTATCTGATCACTGGCTTTTGGGGCTTTTATGGCGCGCATCGCTGGGACACGACCTTCGACAATATCATCACCTATAACGTGGTCGCGCTGACAGCAGAAGGGCAGACACTCGCGCGCGCCGCCTTTCAGACCTGGGCCAATGTGACCAATCTGGTATTTCAGGAAGTCAACTGGGGCGGTGATATCCTGTTTGACGATAATGAATCCGGCGCCTTTGCCGATGGCGATTGGGATTGGTGGGGCAGGATCACCTCCATGCAGGTGAATGTCAGTACCCAATGGCTTGCGGATTACGGCACCACGCTGGATAGCTATTCCTTCCAGACCTATGTGCACGAAATTGGCCATGCGCTCGGCCTTGGGCATGGTGGGGATTATAATGGCTGGGCGACCTACGGGGTGGATAATCATTACCAGAATGACCACTGGGCCTATTCCATCATGTCCTATTTTGACCAGTTTGAGGCCGGATTCGGCAGCTATCGTTTTGTGATGGGACCAAGCCTCGCTGATATTGTGGCCGTGCAGAGTATCTATGGCGCCAATACCAGTTTCAATTCGGGTAATTCGGTCTATGGGCGCAATGCAACCGCCGGTTCGCTGTATGATTTCGCAAATTACAGCACCGCGCCAGCCTTCACCATCTATGATACAGGTGGGTCAGATACGCTGGATGCCTCGGGCTATGGCGTGAATCAGACCATCAACCTCAATGCTGAAGCGTTTTCTTCCATCGGTGGTATGAGCAACAATATCTCCATCGCGCGTGGCGTGGTCATTGAAGGTGCGGTCGGTGGTGATGCCACGGATAGCATTCTCGGCAATGCGGGCGGTAATAGGCTGTTCGGCAATGCGGGTGCGGATACGCTGGATGGCGGTGCTGGCAATGACAGCCTGGATGGTGGTGCGGGCGATGACCGCCTGATCGGTGGCACGGGCACAGATATCATTGATTACAGTCGGTTCAGCGGCGCCATTTCCTTCAATCTGGCCGGGGGCACAGCCTCTGGCAGCGGTATCGGGACGGATACTTTCCTTGATATTGAAGGGGCTGCCGGCGGGCAAGCAGCGGATTACTTCGTCGGCGATACCGGCAATAATCTGTTCTTCGGCAATGCGGGCGCCGATACGCTGCATGCCGGTGCCGGAAGCGATAATCTTTACGGCGGCGCGGGTAATGACATGCTGATGGCTGATGGTTTTGGGGATTATCTTAATGGTGGCGATGACAATGATGTCATTCTGCTCGGCAACGCCTCATTGTCTGAGATCCTGATGCTTTTCTCATCGACAAGCTAGGCAGGCCGTACTCCGCGTCATTGTAACAGGTGAGATAACCGCAGAGGCATTTTTGGCGTAAGGCGAGACGCTTCCATGGGCGCTTTGTTCTGCCTTCATCGCCCCCTGCTGCACGAAGGTGACTGCCGTTACAAAGCCAGCCCGGCAGACACAATAATACAGCCGCGCTTTATTGCCTCAAACGCGAACGCAGTGCTAGGGATTCCTCGTTTCTGAGGAGTTTGGTAGGCATATGCCGGGTTTCGTTTGCACCAACATCCGGGCGGAACAGGACATAGTCGCTGGCTGCCAATGCGCCGGCTGCCAGGATGCCTTCGGAACGGCGATGCTGGGTGGCCCTGCGGCTTCGCCCGCCAATGGCGCGACCGATGTACCCGGCGATCCCACAACCACGATTTCCCTGACCATAGGCACACCGATTACCGGCGTGCTGGAAGTGAATGGCGATCATGATTGGTACGCGGTTAATCTGGTGGCCGATACGCGATACCAGATTACGCTGAATGGTGTTGCACTTGATGGGTATGGCGCGCTGGAAGACCCCTATCTTTATCTTCGCAACGCCGACGGCATCTTGATTGCACAAAATGACGATATCCGTAACGGCGTCTTGCGCAATTCGCGCCTGAATTGGATTGCACCCGAAACCGGGCAATATTTCCTTGATGCCGGCGCCTGGGACGAAAGATTCGTAGGTGGCTACCAGCTTTCCATCATTGAATTCATCCCGCCGACTTACACGCTGGATGAAATCGCTGATTTCTTGACCACAGGCTTCTGGGGTGATGGCGGCCGCCGCTGGGACATAAGTGCCGACAATGTCATCACCTATAATGTGATGGGACTTACTTCCGCTGGCCAAACGCTGGCGCGTGCTGCCTTTGCAAGCTGGGCCAATGTCACCAACCTTGTGTTTGAGGAAGTCACCTCGGGCGGCAATATAACCCTTGACGATAATCAATCGGGGGCTTTTGCGTGGTCTTCAGTGAGCAATGGCTTCATTACATCGGCAAGCATCAACATCGGTATCGGCTGGCTCAACAGCTACGGTACTGCGATAGATAGCTATTCCTTCCAAACTTATGTGCATGAAATCGGGCATGCGCTCGGCTTCGGGCATGGTGGGGCCTATAACGCGACGGCAACCTATGGCGTTGATAATCTTTATGAGAACGACATCTGGTCCTATACGATCATGTCGTATTTCGACCAGCGGGAAGCGGGCTTTGGCACCTATCGTGTGGTTATGGGGCCAGGCTTGGCCGATATCGTCGCAGTGCATAACCTCTATGGCGCGAATACGACATTCAATTCAGGCGACGATGTCTATGGCCGGAATGCGACTGCCGGTTCGCTTTATGATTTCGCGAATTACTCCAACGCGCCGGCCTTCACCGTCTATGACACGGGCGGGGCTGATACGCTGGATGCTTCAGGCTACTCAGCGAACCAGATCATCAATCTGAACGCGGAAGCCTTTTCGTCCATTGGTGGCAACATCAATAACATATCTATTGCTCGCGGGGTCGTGATTGAGGGCGCTATCGGCGGCGATGGTGCAGATAGTCTGTTTGGCAATTCGGATGGAAATTTTCTAGTCGGCAATGCGGGCGCGGATACGCTGGACGGCAGCGCAGGAGATGACAGCCTGGATGGCAGCGCGGGCGGTGACAGCCTGATCGGTGGTGAGGGCCTCGACCTTCTGACCTATGCCGGCGCAACCGATGCCATGACCATTGACCTGGCCGGCCATCGCGTCACCAGCGCTGCGGGCAATGACACCCTATCCGGCATTGAGCA
>JBIKXA010000118.1:0-12023 GCA_044356015.1 Roseomonas sp. | reverse complement strand
TGTGTTCGGCGGTGAGGGTGCTGATTCCATCCTGGGGGATGCGGCAGCCAATATCCTTGCCGGCGGCAATGGCGCCGATACGCTTGCAGGCAGCGCGGGCGGTGACAGCCTGATCGGTGGTGAGGGGCTCGACCTTCTGACCTATGCCGGCGCAACCGATGCCATGACCATTGACCTGGCCGGCCATCGCGTCACCAGCGCTGCGGGCAATGACACCCTATCCGGCATTGAGCATGTGTTCGGCGGTGAGGGTGCTGATTCCATCCTGGGGGATGCGGCAGCCAATATCCTTGCCGGCGGCAATGGCGCCGATACGCTTGCAGGCAGCGCGGGCGGTGACAGCCTGATCGGTGGTGAGGGGTTTGATGTCGCGGATTATGACTCGGCAAGCGAAGCCATCATCCTTGATCTTTTGTCTGGTACTGCCTTGAGCCTTCAAAGCGGCCTCGATAGGCTCGTCAGCATCGAAGGCGCCGTCGGCGGGCAGGGTGCCGATAGCTTCGTGGGTGATGCAGGCGACAACATACTCTTTGGCAATGCGGGTGATGATACATTGAATGGCATTTTGGGAGCCGATACTCTTTACGGGGGCACGGGGAATGATCTGCTGGCTGCCGATGGGCTGAGTGATGTGTTTGACAGCGGCGAAGGTCATGATGTTGTCCTGATGGGTGGTGCTCAGCTTGCCGATATCCTGGCCATGTTCGAAGCCTGGGCCTGATAAACAGCGAACCGCTTGACGCTCCCTGATCGCGGGGCGACAAGCCTTATGCCGAAGTCGCTTCGGCGCCACGCCAGTCCGGGAATTCCATGACAAGCTACAAGGGGCCGCTGCTGCTGGTAGGGGCCATGGCACTGTTTGCACTGCTTGATGCCAATTCGAAGCTGCTGGCTGGGCGCTATGGCGCGGATCAGGTGCTGATCATTCGCTACGGGACGCTGCTTATTCTGCTCGGGGCGCTGCGGCTTTTGTGGCGCGGTGCCGGTGGGCCGATTGCAACCCCGCGCCCAGGGTTGCATTTGCTGCGTGCCCTGTGCATGGCGGGTTCCGCCTATGGCTTTTTTCTGGCGTTTCGCGACATTCCCTTGGCTGAGGGCTATCTGGTTTATTTCACCGCGCCCTTCTTTACCCTACTCTTGGCCGCGCTTGTGTTGGGCGAAAGGAATGGCCGCGCGGTTTGGTTTTGGTCCGCGATCGGTTTTTTGGGCGTCATGGTCGCGATGTTGCCGGCGCTGACGGCTTCGGCTTCGGCTTCGACTGTTCCTTGGCGAGCCTATGCCTGGGCGTTTCTTGGTACCCTGACCTATGCTGGATTTCTGACACTCAGCCGCATACTGCGCGCGGAACAAAATCCGGCGCGGCTGATCTTCTGGTCGTCTGGCCCGCTCCTCCTGGCGATTTTGCCCTTTGCCATCGCGGAATGGGTCGCGCCCAATGCCTATGATTGGGCGGCGCTGATCGCCAATGGGCTCTTTGCCGGGGGGGCAACGCTTGCGCTTGCAATCGCCTTCAGTATTGACCGCGCTGCGCGGCTCGCGCCGCTGGAATTCACTGCGCTGGTCTTCGCGCTGATCCTGGACGCCGCCATCTGGCAGCTTTGGCCTGGCGGATGGACCCTGGCGGGTGCTGCCATTGTGGTCTTTGCCTGCCTGATGAGTGAACGCGCTGCGCGGCGTGAGGGGGGGTGAACGGCCTCTCATGCCATGTTGGCTGAGGCGTTAGCTTTGTCTTTCTGACCATTTCGCCTAAAAACCATCGGGCCGGGCACAGCTTCCCGCCCGATGGAAGATGGAAAGCCTCACCCATGTCCCAAACAACACTTGCATCCATCGGCTTCCCGGCGAAGGAAGGGGCGCACGGCTTCACAACGCGCCCTGAAATCAGCGGGACCTTTGGCGCGGTGGCCTCCACCCATTGGATCGCTTCCCAAGTTGGCATGGCGGTGCTGGAACGCGGCGGCAATGCCTTTGATGCGGCTGCCGCTGCCGGCTTCACGCTGCAAATCGTAGAACCGCATTTGAACGGGCCGGGCGGTGATTGCCCCATTTTGCTCCATAGCGCGCGCACCGGCCAGCAGCAGGCGATTTGCGGCCAAGGCCCCGCCCCTGCCGGCTTGAATGTCACGCTGATGAAAAGCCTGGGGCATGAAATCATGCCCGGCACTGGCATGTTGGCCGCGCCCATTCCCGGCGCCTTTGACGCCTGGATGCTGATGCTGCGGGATCACGGTACCTGGAAGCCGCGCGACATCCTTGCCTATGCGATTGGCTATGCCCGCCACGGCGCGCCCATGGTGCCGCGCGTGCGCGCCACGATTGATTCCGTGCGCCCCTTGTTTGAGGCGGAATGGAAAACCTCTGCCGCGCTTTGGCTGCGGGGTGGCGGGCCGACGCCGGGCGGGCTTTATGCCAACCCGACACTCGCCGATACCTATGAACGCGTGGTGCGAGAGGCTGAGGCCGCCGGCGGGGATCGCGTCGCGCAAATTGAAGCGGCGCGGCGCACCTGGTATCGTGGTTTTGTCGCGGAAGCGATTGACCGTTTCTGCCGCGTGACGGAAGCCATGGACACTTCCGGGCGGCGCCATCGCGCCGTGCTGAATGGGCAGGATTTGGCTGGCTGGTCCGCAACTGTCGAAGAACCACTCGGCTTGGATTATCACGGCCATCGCGTGCTGAAATGCGGCCCCTGGAGCCAGGGCCCGGCGATGCTGCAAACCCTGGCCTTGATCGCCGGCGATGACATTGCGGCGATGGACCCTCTTGGCGCGGATTTCATCCATCTGGTGACGGAGGCGATGAAGCTGGCCTTCGCCGATCGCGAGGCGTTTTATGGCGATCCGAATTTCGTTGATGTGCCGATGGAAACACTGCTGTCGCCCGCCTATAACGCCGCGCGCCGCGCGCTGATTGGCGCTGCCGCCAGCATGGAATTCCGCGCGGGCTCACCCGATGGCCGCGCGCCGCGCACGGATTACGCCGCCGCCATTCGCCGCGCGCAGGAAATGGCCGCTGCTGCCGGTAGTGGAGAGCCCACCGTATCACGCCTGGGTGCGGCGGGTGGCGACACCTGCCATGTGGATGTGATTGACGCGGCCGGGAATATGGTGAGTGCCACGCCATCAGCGGGTTGGCTGCAATCCTCGCCGGCGATTCCTGAGCTTGGCTTCTGTCTTGGCACGCGCTGCCAGATGTTCTGGCTGGATGAAACGCTGCCCAATGGCCTGCAGCCAGGCAAGCGCCCGCGTACAACTCTGTCACCGGCGCTGGTGCTGCGCGATGGCAAACCCTGGATGAGCTTCGGCACACCAGGCGGCGAACAACAGGATCAATGGCAATCCATCATGCTGCTGCGGATGCTGCATCATGGCATGAATATTCAGGAAGCGATTGATGCGCCTTCCTTCCATTCGGAACATTGGATCAGCAGCTTCTGGCCGCGCGGCGCCAAGCCCGGCAAGCTGGTGATTGAAGGGCGTTATGCGCCGGAAGTGCTGGCCGCCCTGAAGGCGCGCGGGCATCAGGCGGAAGCGGGTGGCGATTGGTCTGAAGGGCGGCTGACTGGCGCGCGGCTTGAAGCCGATGGCACCATCCGCGCGGGGGCCAATCCGCGCGGCATGCAAGGTTATGCAGTGGGGCGATAATGGAACAGATGAACGATACCAAACGGGAATACCACGCGCGCAAGCGCATACTGGTCACAGGTGGCGCCGGCTTTGTCGGCAGCCATTTATGCGAAGCCCTGATCGCGGCAGGGCATGAGGTTCTCTGCGCCGATAATTTCTTCACCGGCAATAAGGCGAATATCGAAGCGCTACTGGATCACCCCTATTTCGAATTGCTGCGCCATGATGTGACCTTCCCGCTTTATGTCGAAGTAGATGAGATCTACAATCTTGCCTGCCCGGCATCACCCATCCATTACCAGCATGACCCGGTGCAAACGCTGAAGACCAGCGTGCATGGCGCGATCAATATGCTCGGCCTCGCGAAGCGCTTGAAGGCACGCATCCTGCAAGCTTCCACCAGCGAGGTTTATGGCGACCCCAATGTGCACCCTCAGCCTGAGGAATATTGGGGCAATGTGAACCCGATCGGGCCGCGTTCCTGCTATGATGAAGGCAAGCGCTGCGCGGAAACCCTGTTCTTTGATTATCACCGCCAATTCCGCCTGCCGATCAAAGTCGCGCGCATCTTCAATACCTATGGCCCGCGCATGCACCCGAATGATGGGCGCGTGGTATCCAATTTCATTGTCCAGGCTTTGCGCGGTGACCCCATCACGATTTACGGCGATGGCAAGCAGACGCGGTCCTTCTGCTTTGTCTCAGACCTGGTCGAGGGTTTGCGCCGCCTGATGGATGCGCCGGAAGATGTCACCGGCCCCATCAACCTCGGCAATCCGGGCGAATTCACCATGATTGAATTGGCGGACGCCGTGATCCGGCTGACGGGTTCCGCTTCGCGCCCGGTTTTCCGGCCCGCCCCGGTGGATGACCCGCGCCAGCGCCAGCCCGATATCACCAAGGCGCGTGGCACGCTCGGCTGGGAACCAACCATCCCGCTGGAACAGGGCCTGATGCATACTATCGATTATTTCGATAAGCTATTGACGAGAGGAAACGCCTGAGCATGCGCATCCTGCTCACCATCGCGCATTTCTTCCGTGCCGAGGAAGGATCAAACCACAGCTCCACCGATGCGCATCGGCGTGATCAGCGGGCAGCGGCGATCCGCAGCGTGATTGATGCCTGGCGGGGGCATTACGGGCCGGTCTTCAACATCAATGTCTGGCACAAGAGATTCGAACCCATGATCGGTGTTGCCGATCAGCTTGACATCATCGTGCTGGTGAATGGTGACAATCATTTGCTGGATCCGGATTACTGTCGTTCGCGGGGTGTGCGGCTTTATGACGCCAAGCTCGATAATCCACGCATGCTGGGCTTCACGGCGCATAAGCTATTTGCCGATGCGCGCAACCTTTATGATGTTTTCGCCTTTTCCGAGGATGATTTGCGTCTGACAGGCAGTGACATGATTCAGCGCATCCTGGCCTTTCAGGATGATCATGGCTGGCGGCGTATCTTGTTTCCCAATCGTTTTGAATTCAACCCGCGCGGCCCGGCGCTGAAGACCTATATTGACGGCATGCTGCGCCCTGGCTTGCTCGCGCCCTTTGAAGCCGCGCTGCCGGATGAGCGTTTCCTGAAGGGCCGCCAAGGGGCACGCCCAATTGCCTTCCAGCGCGCGACCAATCCGCATTGCGGGTTTTTCGCGCTCACCGCCCAACAGCTTGCCCATTGGATGGCGCAGCCGCAATTCGGCGATCAGGATTGCAGCTTCATCTCTCCGCTGGAAAGCGCGGCGACGCTTGGGATTCTAAAGACCTTCCCGATCTACAAGCCCTTTGGCCGCGATATGGGCTGGCTTGAAATCGAACATCTGGATACGCGCTTTTCCGGCATGAACCTGCCAGGGCGCCCGCAACCCACGCCCCGGCTAGGCTGAATTCAGCGCGGGCGCGGGCCGCTCCGCCGCGGCGCCGGGCCGCGCTTGGCGGTGGTCGGCAATGCCGCCGCCGGCGCTGCCTTGCCCGATTGCGCGCGCAAATCGGCAATGGTGGCGCGGTTGGTCACCTGTTCAGGGTTCATCCGAATTTCCACAATTGCAGGCTTGCCGGACGCCAGCGCGCGCTGGACGGCGGGCACCATGTCCTCGGTCTTTTCCACCACCTCACCATGGCCGCCAAAGGCTTCGATGAAGCGCGCGAAATCCGGATTGGTGAGCGCCGTGGCTGACACACGATGCGGATAGGTGCGTTCCTGATACATGCGGATGGTGCCATACATCTGGTTATTGAACACCAGAATGATTGGATTGACCGAATGATGGAAGGCGGTCGCGATTTCCTGCCCCGTCATCAAAAACCCGCCATCGCCCACAAAGCCAATCACTGGCCGTTCCGGATGCACAATCTTCGCACCAATCGCCGAGGGCACCGCATAACCCATGGCGCCATTCGTCGGGCCAAGGAAATCCTGCCCCGCCCCCACATGCATGAAGCGCGTCGGCCAGGTTGCGAAATTACCGGCATCCGTCGTGTAGATCGTATTCGCCGGCAAAGCCTTTTCCAAATCCTGCAAGGCCTTCGCCAGATTGAGCGGGCCTTCGTAATTGGGTGCCGCCGCCTGCTTCATGCGTGTGGTGCGCAAATCCCGCGTCCAGCCGGCCCAGGCGGGCTTCTTGACAGGCGCTGCCGCCTTGGCTGCCGCGGCAAAGGCATTGAGGTCCGAGGTGATGCCCAGTGCCGGGCGATAGACGCGCCCAATTTCCGCCTGTTCAGGATAGACATGCACAATCGGCGTCGCCCCCGCCATATCCAGAAGCGTGTAGCCTTGGCTGAAGGTCTCCCCCAAACGCGAACCAATCGCGATGATCAAATCCGCATCCTTGGCATGCG
This sequence comes from Roseomonas sp., assembly GCA_044356015.1. Taxonomy (GTDB): domain Bacteria; phylum Pseudomonadota; class Alphaproteobacteria; order Acetobacterales; family Acetobacteraceae; genus Neoroseomonas. The sequence continues at coordinate 5,560 of JBIKXA010000118.1, read as the reverse complement.
CCACCAGGCCCGGATCGGCGCCAACCCCCAGATCACCAACATAGTTTTCTGAAGTGCCGTCAAAAATCCCCTGACGGCGGAAGCCCACTGCCACGGGCAGATCATTCGCCAGCAGAAAGTCACGGATATCGGCCTTGCCCTGATCCGACCAGCGCGACCCGCCCAGCACCGCCAGCGGGCGCTTGGCCTTGGCAAGCATCGCCATCATACGCTCAACAGCGTCCGGTGCGGGGTGCGGCGGCAGCACGGTCGCGGGGCCGATATCCGGCACGGCTGCCATGCGCTTTTGCATTTCCTCACTGATCGCGATCACCACCGGGCCGGGGCGGCCCGAAACGGCAACATCAAAGGCATGCGCCATCAATTCTGGGATGCGCTTTTCGTCATCAATCTGCGTCACCCATTTGGCGATGGGGCTGAACATGCGGCGATAATCAACTTCCTGGAAGGTTTCGCGGTCTGTCTCCTCCACCGGAATTTGCCCCACCAGCAGCACCAGCGGCGTTGAATCCTGCTGCGCCACATGCACACCAATCGCGGCGTGACAGGCGCCGGGGCCGCGCGTGACAATCGCAACACCTGGCTTGCCGGTCAGCTTGCCATAGGCCTCGGCCATATGGATCGCACCGGCTTCAAAGCGGCAGGTCACCAATTGCAACCGATTGCGCACGGAATAAAGGCCATCCAGCAGATCAAGATAGCTCTCACCCGGCACGCAAAAGGCGTGGGTCACGCCTTGTGCCACCAAGGCATCGGCCAAAAGCTTGCCGCCCGTTCGCCCTGTTTTTGCTTCAGCCATAACCGCTTCCCCAATGATTCGAAATCATGGGGAAGCTAGCGCAGAACATCCCGGTGTGAAATCACCCCAGCCTAAGCGACGGCGTGTTATTCCGCCGCCTGATGGCCGTGGCTGGCGGCGGGGCGCTTTTCCAAATCCGCAAGCCGGGCCGCGATGGCACCAATGGGCTTCGTATAGGGCGCCAGCAGCAAATAAAGCGCCGGCACGGCGTAAAGTGTCACGATGGTCGAAAGCGTAATGCCGCCCATGATCACTACGCCCAAGGCTGACCGGCTTTCAGCCCCCGCACCGGTTGCCAGGGCAAGCGGCGCAGCGCCAAGCACGGTCGCGATGGAGGTCATCAAAATCGGGCGCAGCCGCACGACCGAGGCTTCAACCACCGCATCATGGATGCTCATGCCGCGATCACGCAACTGATTGGCGAATTCCACCACCAGAATGCCATTCTTCGCCATCAGGCCGATCAGCAAGACCATGCCGATCTGACTGAAGACATTCAGCGATTGTCCGGAAAGCCAAAGTGCCAATAGCCCGCCCGTCACCGCAAGCGGCGTGGACAGCAATATGATGAAGGGATGCACAAAGCTTTCGAACTGCGCCGCCAGCACCAGGAACACCACGAGCAGTGCCAAAGCAAAGGTGATATAGAGCGCACCGGAGCTTTCGCGGAATTCCAGGCTCTGCCCCAGATAGGAAATGCGCGCTTCCTGCGGCAGCACTTCGCGTGCGGTCCGGTCAAGAAACTCCAATGCGTCGCCCAGGGAATAGCCGGGCGCGAGAGAAGCCGTGATCGTGATGGCGCGCACACGATCCTGGCGCGTCAGGGTTGTAGCGCGGGCGCGTTCGGACAGCGTCACCACATTCGAAAGCGGCACCAGGCCGCCCGTGCCCGTGCGCACGAACACATTCTGCAGATCATAAGGCGAAAGCCGTGCGGATTCGGGCGCCTGCAACAGCACCTTATATTCCTGCCCGCCAACCACGTAGGTGGTAACCTCGCGCGAGCCCATCATGGTCTCGATCGTGCGGCCCACAGCAGCGATGGAAATGCCAAGATCGGCGGCCTTGCGCCGATCAATATCCACGCGCAATTCCGGCTTGGTTTCCTTGAAATTATGGTCAAGGTTGAGCAGGCGCGGATTGGTCCTTGCCTTTTCCAGAAAGGCATCACGCCAGGCGATCAACGTATCGTAATCCGGCCCACCAATCACGAATTGCACCGGCGGCTGGAAGCCGCGCTGGCCGAGTGATGGCGGGTTCAGCGCGAAGCCGCGAATGCCTGGGATACTGGCGACAAGGGGGAAGATTTCGGCAGCGATGGCCTGCTGCTTACGCTCCCGCTCGGCCCAGGGTGCCAAGCGCACAAAGACATTCGCGATATTGCCAACGGCCGGGCGCTGGAAGCCGCCAACAGTTGCGAAGACCGCGAAGGCCTCACCATTATCCATGTAACGTTGCAGCAGACGTTCCAATTGGATGACATGCTCGTTGGTGTAGGGGAAGGAAGCACCTTCCGGCCCGCTGGTGGGGATGATCACCACGCCACGATCTTCCGTGGGCGCGAATTCCTTGGGCAGCGCATTGAACAGCACCACGGCGAAAAGCGACATCGCCGCCGATGCCCCCATCACCAGCAGCGGCGCGCGCAATGCGCGTTCAAGCGTCCAACGCAGGGCGCCATTCATGCCAAGAAAGAAGGGCTCAGTGACGCGCACCAAAAGGCTTTCCCCTTCATGCGCGCGCAGCAGCTTGGAACACATCATGGGCGTGAGTGTCAGCGCGATCAGCCCCGAGAATAATACCGATGCGGCCAAGGCTATGCCAAATTCCGTGAATAGCCGGCCCGTATTCCCCCCCATGAAGGAGAGCGGCAGAAAGACCGAAACCAGCACCAGCGTCGTCGCAATGACGGCAAAGGCAATTTCACGCGACCCAAGCAGGGATGCGAGCAAGGGATCCTCGCCAAGCTCTATCCGCCTGTGGATGTTTTCCAACACCACAATGGCATCATCCACCACAAGGCCAATCGCCAGCACCAGGCCAAGCAGCGTCAGCACATTCACCGAAAATCCAAAGACCGCCATCGGAATGAAGGACGCAATGATCGAAACCGGAATGGCAACGGCGGGAATGATGGTGGCGCGCACTGATCGCAGGAACAGGAAGATCACGCCCACAACCAGCGACAGCGCGATCATCAGCGCGTGTTCAACCTCATAGATGGATTGGGCAATGAACAGGCTTTCATCATAGCCTATGGTGGCATCCACGCCAGGCGGCAGCGTGGGCTTGATGCGTTCCAGTTCCGCCTTCACGCCATCAGCAACCGCCAGCGTATTGGCGGTGGATTGGCGCAGAATGCCAAGGCCGATGGAGGGCCGACCATTGATGCGATAACCGCCGCGCGTATCTTCAGGTCCTATCTCAACCCGCGCCACTTCGCCCAGCAATACTTGCGCGCCGCCGCTACCGCGTGCCACCACCACCTGGCGGAATTGCTCGGGTGAGCTCATCCGCGTGTCGGTGCGCACGGTCAATTCGCGGGCGGAGCTTTCCAGCCGCCCGCCGGGCAATTCCACATTCTCGCGCCGGATCGCGTCTTCCACATCCTGAACGGTCAGACCACGCGCGGCGAGCGCTTGCCGATCCAGCCAGATGCGCATGGAAAAGCGCCGCTCACCCAGCACCAGAACCTGCGCCACACCTTCAACAATTGCCAAGCGATCCACAATGCGCCGGCGCGCGATATCCGTCAGGTCCAGTGGGGAAAGCGTTTCGGAATTGAGCGCGATCCACAAAATGGGCCGGCTATCGCCATCCACCTTTTGCACAATCGGCGTATCGGCCTGTTCCGGCAGGCGCGCCAAGGCACGCGCCACCCGGTCGCGCACATCATTGGCCGCACTATCCACATCACGCGTCAGGCGGAATTCCAAAGTGATCTGGCTGCGTTCATCGCGCGATTGGGATTGGATGGCTTTGATGCCCTCAATCCCCGCCACGGCGCCTTCAAGAATTTCCGTGATCTGATTATCCACAACAGGCGCCGAGGCGCCGCGATAGGTAGTGATGACTTGAATGATGGGTGGGTCAATTTTCGGGTATTCGCGGATCGGCATTTTATACAAGGCGGCGATGCCAAGCACGATCAGCATCAGGCTGATCACGGTCGCGAAAACCGGCCGCTTGATGGAGATATCGGAAAGAACCATGGCGATACCCCCTGATCAGCTTGTCGCGCGCGTAATGGTTTCAATGACGCGCACCGGCGCATCCGGGCGCAGACGCTGAATGCCGCGCACCACAACCGATTCGCCGGCGGCAACGCCCTCGCGGATCTCAACTTCGCCGGGCAGGCGGAGCCCCAGTTTCACTTCCTGGCGTTTCGCGCGCCCATCGCGGATGACATAGACAAAGGCGCGATCCCCCACCGGGTCAATCGCCTCTTCCGGGATCAGCAGGGCGGTCGGGCGTTCTTCCAGCACCATTTCAACATTCAGGAACAGGCCCGGGCGCAGCGCTTCATCCGCATTGTCGAATTCGCTGATCACGCGCACGCTGCGCGTTGCGGGGTCAATGCGCGTGTCAATGATGGCGACCTGACCATTGAAGCGCCGATCACCATAGGCAGTGCTGCGCGCAGTAACCTGCCTTCCCACCTGCACACGCGCCAGAAAGACTTCAGGGACGGAGAATTCAACCCGCACACGAGAAAAATCATCAAGCGTCGTGATCGCCGTGCCGGGCTGGATCAGCGCACCAAGGCTGACCTGCCGCAGGCCAACGCGCCCGCTGAAGGGCGCCGTCACGCGCAATTCTTCAAGCTTGGCTTCGGATTGCCGCACTCGGCCTTCTGCCTGGCGCGCCACCGCTTCCAAAGTATCCAGCCGCTGCGCCGCGATGGTCTGTCCCGCCTGCAAGCCGCGCGCGCGTTGCAGTTGATTGCGCGCATCATCCAAAAGCGCGCGCGCCTGATCAAGCTCGGCGGAAACCGCGCCGGAGTCGAGTTCCACCAGGGTTTCGCCCGCCTCAACCTTCTGGCCTTCGGTGAAACGAATATTGGTGACCATGCCAACAATCTTGCCGGTGATGGTGACCGCTTCGCGCGCACGCACCGTGCCGACACTTTCAACCTTATCCACCACCAGCCCCGTGCGCACCGGCTGAACCACAACGCCAATCGGGCCGGATGGGCCACCGCGTGCTGGCCCCTGCGTGGCCGCGGGCTGCAGCCCCACCAAGGCGAGGGGCGCGGGCAGGCCATATTCCTCGCCCTTGAAATGCCACGCCGCGCCGGCGCCGGCGATCAGGGCCAAAAGACCTAGCTGCGTAATGGTGCGCATATCATTCCAACCCAAGCCGCCCCGCAGGACCGGCACCTTGGCAGAGCGCGACCGCAAAAGCGGCCCCGGACCGCGGGAAAGAGCCTGGCGAGAGCACCCGGCTCAAAAAGGCTTCTGCCGCGCCCTGAAGGCCACGGCAAGTTTCACTTTTTTTAGATATGGGGTGCCCCCTCACCCGGCGCCACCCTGATGCAGCGCGCTTGCCGCCCAGGGACAATCTGGCGGAGCGGCGGCACGCCTTCATGGCAGGCTTCCGTCACCTCGGCGCAGCGGGGCGCGAAGGCGCAGCCAGTGGGCACCTTGTCCAGCATGGGCGGCGCGCCCGGGATGGTGGTGAGCCGCTTGCCACGCATGCCGGCATGGACTGTCGCGCCCAAAAGCCCCTTGGCATAGGGGTGCAAGGGGCCGGCCATCAGCG
>JBIKXA010000227.1:0-5104 GCA_044356015.1 Roseomonas sp. | reverse complement strand
GATGGCCTTGCCGCGCTGCTGGCGCGCGATGGCTTTACCTCGGTCGCCGATGCTGTCGGCAAGGATGCGTGATGCAAATTCTGGAAGGTATCGCTGGCATTGCTGATCGTTACGACGGCTATGTGCTCGATCTTTGGGGCGTGGTGCATGATGGGCGCAAACCCTATCCCGGCGTGCCGGAAGCCCTTGCCGCGCTGAAGGCACGCGGCAAGCGCATTGTCTTCCTGACGAATGCGCCGCGCCGCGCCTGGTTCGTGCAAGGCATGCTGGACCGCATGGGGCTGGATCGCGGGCTTTATGATGGCATCATGTCCTCCGGTGAGGCTTCATGGCGGCTCATGAAGGACCGCAAGCACCCCTGGTTCGCGCGGCTTGGGCAGCGCGTGATGCATATCGGGCCGGAGCGTGATCTTTCCGTGGTGGAAGAAGACGCCGCCGAAATCGTGTCAGACCCGACCAAGGCCGATTTCCTGCTGAATACCGGCCCGGATGCAGATGGCGGCACGACAAGCGCGGAACCCTATCGCGCGGCCTTGCGCGCCTGTTTCGATGCGGGGCTACCCATGCTCTGCGTCAATCCCGATCGGCATGTGATGGTGGCAGGCGAAAAGGTGATCTGCGCCGGCGCCTTGGCCGATGTGTACCGCGAATTCGGCGGCGATGTGCTGGAAATCGGCAAGCCTGATCCGGCGGTTTATGAACCGGTGATGGAATTGCTGGGGCCGATCCCGAAAGCCCGCGTGCTGGCCATTGGCGATAGCCCGCATACGGATTTGGCCGGCGCGCAGGCTGTTGGCATTGACGCGCTTTGGGCGCTGACCGGCCTGGCCGGCGAAGCCCATGGCGCGGACCCGAGCGGTGAAGCCCTGGCCGCCGTTGCGGCTGCTGAAAAAGTGGCGCCGCTTGCGGCGTTGCGTAGTCTGCGGTGGTAGGGGCTACCCCCGCCGCGCCAAAGCCGCTTCCAGCGTATTTTCCAACAGGCAGGCAATGGTCATCGGGCCAACGCCGCCCGGCACGGGCGTGATGGCGCCCGCGTGGCCCAAAGCCTCGGCATAGGCGACATCGCCCACCAGCTTGCCATCGGGAAGGCGATTGATGCCGACATCAATCACCACCGCCCCCGGGGCAATCCAATCCCCCCGCACCATCTCTGCCCGGCCAGCCGCCGCCACCAGGATTTCCGCCCGACGGCATTCCGCCGGCAAATCCCGCGTGCGGGAATGGGCAATGGTCACGGTGCAATCCGCCCCCAAAAGCAATTGCGCCATGGGCCGCCCGACAATTTGCGAACGCCCGAGCACCAAGGCCCGCGCGCCACGCAGCGCAATGCCCGCTTCCGCCAGCAGATGCATCACGCCGCGCGGTGTGCAGGGCACCAGGCCGGGCTCCCCCGCCGCCAGCCGCCCGGCATTGAGCGGGTGGAAGCCATCCACATCCTTCGCCGGGTCCACTGCGGCAATCGCGGCCTCTGCGCGGATATGCGCGGGCAGGGGAAGCTGCACCAGAATGCCATCCACGACCGGGTCGGCATTCAACCGCGCGATCTCCGCGAGCAGCGCTGCCTCGGTCGTGCTTTCCGGCAAATGGAGGGTGGCGCTGTCAAATCCTGCTTCCGCCGCTGCGCGGTCCTTGTTGCGGACATAAACGCCACTTGCGGGGTCTTCACCCACGCGCACCACGCGGAGGCCAGGCTTGAAGGGAAGGGTGGCGATGCGCCCGGCAAGGCCGGCGCGCAGCCGGGCCCCAAGCGCCTTGCCATCAAGAATGCGTGCGGTCATGCCGAAGCCTCAATCCTGGAAATGGGAAACGCAGCAGCCTAGGGGATGACGAGCGTCGTTTCCTGCGCCGTGGCACCGTTATCGGCCAAACCCGCTGCCCAAAAGCCCGTATTGGATTTCGGCGAGCAGAATGCGCCCCGCCTGCAACAACAGGATCAGCACGACGGGCGAGATATCAATCCCGCCCAAATTCGGGATAAACCGGCGAATGGGTCTGAGGGCCGGTTCGGTCAGCCGATGGAAAAAATCGGCAATAGCCCAGACCGCGCGGTTGCGCGTATCCAGCACATTGAAGGCAATCAGCAGCGAGACCACCGCCCCGATAATGAGCGCCCAGACGAAAAGACTAAGCGCTGTGTCAATCAGCCAGAATAACGCGTGCATGATGCCTCCTGCCCCCCGGGGCGCCGCATGGGCTCGCGGCGCGGAAGGATTAGCCCTTATATCTTGAAGAAGGGTTCAGGCCGCAAGGGCTTGGCTGTTGGGGGATCTTCAAAGGTGATTCAGCTTCTTCGGGCCGCCTTGACTTTGCCGGCAGCCTGGGGCACTCACCGCCGCCTTGGTGAGGGGCTGTAGCTCAGTTGGGAGAGCGCGTCGTTCGCAATGACGAGGTCAGCGGTTCGATCCCGCTCAGCTCCACCAGTGACTTTTTCTCTATTCAGGTCTGACGCAGCCGGGCGCTGAGGTGCTTGGGGATGATGGCGTGCGCCTGGAATGCGCGGGTGGCATTTGCTGGGGGGGGCTCGATGGTCGGCCAGGGCGCTGCGCGCAGGCAAGCGCGCCTCTGCAACTTCAGGGAATATAGACAATAAGCTTGATATAGTTCGAGTTGATGTTACTTCTTGCTTTGCAAAAACGCCATGATAAACTGAAGTTGCGACCACACGATGTGCGCTCGGAGATTTCGGTCCGGCGCTGCACCGGTCATAATCATCAAGGCGCCCCTCAATGCCAGACCTCAAGCACCGCAGACTGCTGACGAGATATTTATGTCCATGAATGATATCTTCAAGATGATTAAATCAAAACACAATTTTGTAAGGGCGTGGCTTGGCTATAATGAGAACCTAGCCAAATTTTCTTTCAATGAAAACCAAGACGTTAGAGAAGACATTCGAAAGAAATACGATTTTAACGGAGAACTTCTCGAAATTTTTGTCAGTAATAGCGAATATCTTGTCCATAAATGGCATCATTACATTCCAATTTACGACAAGTATTTTTCTGTTTTTCGGAGCAAGCCCATCCGATTTCTTGAGATCGGCGTGTCCAAGGGTGGCAGTCTCGCGATGTGGCGTAAGTATTTCGGGGAAGACGCCATCATCTACGGCGTAGATATTGATAAGGCGTGCGCCCACTTTGATGGCATCGCCGGTCGCGTTCGCATCGGCTCGCAGGATGATCCAGCGTTCCTGCGATCCGTCGTGGAAGAAATGGGAGGCGTTGATGTGATCCTCGATGATGGAAGCCATCATATGGATCACATCAGGACTAGCTTTCGCTTCCTCTTTCCAAAATTGAACTATGGCGGCATCTACATGGTGGAGGATCTGCACACCGCTTATTGGAAAGAATACGGCGGCGGCTACCAATCAAAGAATAGCTTCTTTGCCTTCATTTCCGGCATGATTGACGATATGCACCAGTGGTATCATGTGCATGGCGTGAACAATCCAGAAATCGCCAACTCTTGTTCCTCAATCCACGTTCACGACTCGATTGCCGTATTTGAAAAAAGCAAGGTGTATGCCCCGACCCACTCGCAGATCGGCGGCAGCGCTGTGACGGAATGATCGGTCCGGACGGGGCGGCGGGGCAATCTGGCGCGCCTTTTGCGTGCCGGCATGGCCCGCGCCGATGCCACGCCCCCAAGGGGAGTTCTCAAGGTTCTTAAGATGCCACGTGTCCGTCCGAAAATATTCTTATTATTTAGGGGACTTTCGGAGCATGAGGCAAATGAATGCCAGCCTCTGGAATGTTGAGGCTGAGCGATTGAGGTTCTCCTAATCCTTGGCAGGGTGGCGACACCGATTGAGCGAGGCAAGCGATCCTTCCGCAATCCAGCGCTTCGATCCCGCTCGGCTCCGCCACGATTTTTGCTCCGTTATGGGCTTGACGCAGGCGCTACAGCGGCTCAAGTGGTTCCTCGTCGCGGGGAATTTAAACTTTGCACGAGTGAAGGGGGGGCTTTCGATGAGCGCGCCAAGCTATCCGAGAGGCTATTGTGACCTCCATTCGTAAATTGGCTCGTCGCCTATCCCGCGCTCTTTACGCCTATCGGCATGGCTACCAACATACCGGCGAGCGCGTCAATCCAGATTTCGCCGACGAAAATTTCAAGAATCATTTGCGTTTCTATCAGTTTGCCTCGCAATTCGTCAGAGGAAAGGAAGTTCTCGATTGTGGATGCGGCACAGGTTATGGAGCAGCTTTGCTAGCTGACAGCGGCGCAAAGGCGGTGCTCGGGATCGATTTCAGTAACGACGCCATTAAATTTGCGGAACGACGCTTTGTGCGGCCAAATTTGAGCTTTCGCGTAATGGATGCAGAGCATCTCTTGCTGCAGGATGGCTCAGTTGATTTTGTGTATAGCTCAGAGAACCTTGAACATCTGAATAATCCTGAAGCCAATATTAGCGAGATCAGGCGCGTGCTGCGTCCGGGTGGCATGCTCGTCCTCGGGACGCCAAACAAAGAGGTCTTTTCCCCAGGTCGAAAGCCAGACAACCCATACCACGTGAAAGAATTCTACTTCGAGGAACTGCAGTCGCTACTTTCAAAACACTTCTCACATGTGCATATCTTCGAAAACACGCTGGAGCCAAAGGATCCGCTGGGGCAGCAACTCAGGCGCGAGCGTTTCGAACGCAGCGCCATTGGCCTTCGTCCGGATGGGCGCAAAACCATCATGCTCGACGGTCTCTCGGTGGATCTCGCGCATCTGCACAACACGCATGCCCTAGTCTGCCTGTGCTGGTAGTGACCGTTGATTTGCGTCACCCAGAAGCGGTTCACCTCTGACTGAAACGGCGCTAACGAAGGGGGACCTATGCGCGGCTTCCATCAAAGGCGGTGCAACGCACCAACCGCCGGCAAGGGGCCAAAAGCCACCCCCCAGATCATCCGCAACCAGGCGCCGCGAAAGCCCGCCGGTCAGTGCAATGCAAACTGCTCCTTTAGAACAGCACAAAACTCGGACAGGTCAAAGAGCCGCCACCTGCAAAGCTGATGCTTGGCGTCCTTGTGGCGCGGTCTGCGCCATACCGGGCTGAACAATTCACTTTGCTCGGAACCGTTGCGGAAGAGATCGAATATGGCCAAGCAAA
>JBIKXA010000072.1:0-17171 GCA_044356015.1 Roseomonas sp. | reverse complement strand
CGCAGGATTTCGGTTTCCATTGTCTTGCGCCCGAGCAGGCGTTCGAGTTCGCGGACACGGCCTTCCAGTTCACGGACGCGGCTCAGGGGGACAACTTCCTCGTCAGCCCTGACGGCTTCTTGGCCACCTTCGGTCATGCGACGCCTCCATTGAAACAGCAGGCTCTGGGCGACGCCATGAAGCCGGGCAACGGCTGAGACCGTCATGCCAGGCTGCATGGTCTGTTCAACCAGCCGAACCTTCTCCTCGGCAGTGTAGCGCCGACGGCGCTGCATGCCGCTGATGATTTCAACACGATCAATAGGCTTCGACATAGGCGTATGCCTAGGCTTAATCCTAGGCCCTCTCGGTTACGCCACGTGTCCGGTCGAATTGGGGGCTGGTCCAGTTATCGGCTGGCACATGGGCGAGTGGGGCGGAGGATTTCTGGCTCATCTTCACTCTCCTTGGAATTAGGATGAGCCAGAACTCCTCCGTTACTCAAATCATCCCTTTGGTCCCATACGTGCTGATGGCGGACAAATACACTTAACCCAGCTGTTGAGATTCCTCGGGCCAGCTCTCATTTAACGGCGCCAAAGGCTCCGTAACTCGGTTGTCAGACGACGTTCTATCCCTTTTGGCAAAATGCTACTCGCGGTGGAATAGGTGCGATGGGCCACGCGGAGCAGTTGTCGCTTGATGATGGGTCGCGTGAAGCGGCGATCATAGCGCCCGAAGCGTAAATTGAAAGCTTCCGCTTCATACCCGGTCACCCGATCTCCGCTGGCTCCCGAGAGAAGAACAGCGTCCAAAAGATTGATGAAGCTGACTTCCTGATTTTCCGGCGCGAACAATACCTCTTGGCGGGCGGCGGTCACCATCCTATCAAGACGTGGCTTGTCACGTAAAAGCTTGGCTATTTCGCCGAAGTTCGCGTGATCTTTCCGTAAAGGCACATAATGTATATGGGCCTTCAATCTGCCGGCATAATCTCCTTCATACAAGATAAGCGCACACCCACAAGCGATGCCCTCAAAAATACGGGGAGAGATAGTTCTGAGAGTGATTTCATTTTCGATCTCAGCAAAATATAGACGACGCAGCTCGAAGAAATCGGTTGCTGGACAAGTCATTTCATGCGCTTCAACTCGGCGCGCAACGTCACCTGTAAAGTCGATCACGCTTGCACCGCTCTCTGTGCCGAGCACGGCCTTGCACTGGCGCTGAAAATCAAACCAAGCCCGCCCATAAACGCGGTCACGTTCTGCTATTGAACTGTCAATCACTAATCCGAATTGATGACCAGCCTCCAGCGCTCCCTCATGTATTCTGACTCGCTCCATGCCGAGTTCGCCATGCCAGCGCGGGTACTTACGCCCCCGATAGCCGATATCGATAGGGCGGCTACTCGCTGGCTTGCCTGGATCAAGTTGTAGGAGAGAAGGTCCAACGTAGCCAGGAAGGACGCTGAACAGACGCAGGCCACTGGCCACAAGGTCTTGGTAAACTTTTCTAGCCTCATCTTGGGAGAAACAGGTGAATAGCGCATTTATCTTCATTTCCGCCAAGGCCGATTTAGTCTGATTCACGTTCTGATACTCATCATGAAGAATAATAGACTTGAACCCACGAAATTGCCTAATCCATTGACGTGTCTGCAAAGAGATAAAACGCTCGTTGTAGATGAGTGCACTGTAGTGAATTACGATAGCATCAAATCGGTCTGGATCTAGGGCGTCGGGCAAATTTCCCCTGAAGGAGATGCATCTCACTTCATGGGAGGAACGGCATGCAATAGCATGAATGCTATCTTGTACCATCTGCGCACCAAAGGGATCAAAGTCACACAGCAGCAGAACCGAAAGGGGACGAACCATGGTCATACGCTAGACACCCAATACGCGTTTCAAAAGGCTGCTTATTCGATGCTCCAGTGTATGATGAGCCATTACGTGTCTCCGTGCGCCTTCAATTATATGCTCAGCAAAATCCCGATTAGCAACATGACGAAGGGCGTGCTCTAGGTCGTCAAGATCCGACCTAACCGGGACGTAATGAACGCCAGCCTCAAGAATGTCACTATAGTGGCCCTCAACAAGTATTTGAACGGTTCCGCATCCGATCGCATCAAAATGACGAGATGAAATGCAAGTCCCGCACGGCCCCGTATGGGCTTCGTTACTGAAGAAACGTTCGATTACCTCGGCGTGAAGCGCAGGGTCGGCCTCAATCCCTTCATGTACCACACCAACGCGAGCTAGCATTTGAAGTATTCCCTGCCGAATGCCCCAGGGCAGATGGCGCGCGACTCCCCTTATGGATGAAGCCGGATTGATCGCGAGCCCTCTTCGCCGCTCCCGCAGAAAGTTCTGGATCGCAAAACTGCGTGAATCATCACGGTCCAAGGAGGTTGATCCTGCTTCAGTGGCCACAGTAAAGCGGCACTGATTGAGGAATTCGGCCCATCTGGACCGTGCGAAGCGAATGTCATTGCGTACATCAAGTCTCAGACCCAGGCTTTCTCCCAACTGGCGAGTCTTCTGAATCAGTGTGTTCCTAAGCTGGTTACCGATATAGATCGGATATGGAAAGGTCCGAGTGCCAATATCGATGGGCCGGTTTCGCCTAGCTTTGGTGATCCTAAAAGCGTTCGGGTTCAGGCCGTGAGGCACAGAAATGACACGCGCCCCCGAACCTTCATAGAGCCAGGTTCCTGTTGCCTCTAGCAGTTGGGTCGCCACGAAATTCGCTCCAACTTCCTTTAGCCATGCCCGTCGGTCCGCAAAGGGAAGCCAAGGTATATTGAATTCATTACCCATAAAAACAACGAGCGGACACCTACGTTGGACCAATGCGGGCGTCGCTTTGCGAACATAGTCCAGTGTATCACCCGTCCCAGAGTGCAGAATGACCGCCAAGTCTGAAGTCACAAGGGCATCAGCAACGCGGCGCCTGTCGGCCGGGCTAAAAAGATTAAGTGACTGCGCCAAAACGCCCGGGTGTACTTGGAAGCTTTGGAGCCAATCATCGTAATAGGAAGCCCGCACCGAATACCCTACATAAAGAACTGTAAGCCGGATCACATCGCGTCCTCGAGAACGGCGACTATCTGCTCTGCAGCTTTACCGGAACCATAATCATTGATGTCACTCAGGCAAGGAATGCGAGGCGTGTTCCAAAGCGTATTCCACCCAGCCTTGATAGTTTCTACCCACTCTGTTTCATCACGCATGGTGGTACACAGCTTTCGATGGAAGTAAGCCTCCTTCTGCAAACCGCCTGAGTCGGTGTAGACTTCAACACAATCAGACAGAAGCCGCGCCATATCCAGATAGCCCAAAGGGTCAATTACCAAAATTCCGTCAAGCGTTAGGCCGTTGCGCGCAATGGCGATGCGGGTTCGTGGATGAATAGGCAGTACGATCTTGCGAAGGCGGGCGCGGGCCTTAAGCCATTCTACGATCTCGCCAAGTCTCGTTGCATTATCTGTGCTCTCAGCGCGATGGATTGTGGCGACATCGTAATTGCCGGGCATAAGTTCATTATCGGAAAGAACCCGGCTACGAGTCCGTGATTTTTCCATCGCGAATAACGTAGCATCAAACATCACGTCGCCAACGAATTGCACACCGGCTGTGATACCCTCATCACGAAGGTTTGCCACCGCCGTTGTTGTTGGGCAGAACAACAGGGAACTCAAATGATCGGTAACAACACGATTTACTTCTTCCGGCATGCGTCTATTGAATGATCTAAGTCCGGCTTCGACATGTACTACTGGAATATTGAGTTTCGATGCCACAAGCGCGCCTGCAAGCGTGGAGTTGGTATCACCGTACACCAACATCGCGTCGGGTTTCTCCGCCATGGTCACAGCTTCGAGTGCTACCATCATGCGTCCCGTCATTTGTCCATGCCCCCCTCCATTTACGGCAAGGCTATGGGCAGGTCGAGGAATTTCGAGTTCTTCAAAGAAAACATCTGACATCATGGTATCGTAATGTTGACCAGTATGTACGATGACTTCGCGAAACTTGGGGTGACGGGCCAGGACCCTACTGACCGCCGCGGCCTTCACAAATTGAGGTCGAGCACCGATGACTGTAAGTATAACGGTCACCCTAATAGCCCCACCATTTCATCCTCAATTGATGTGGATGCCAGCAGTTCGCAAACGTTCTTCAATCCGCCTACAGAGCAGATCCACGCCGTCCTCCAGCGAAACCTTCGGAATTACGCCAAGGATTTCTCGTTGGCGTTGCAGAGTAGGGTTCTTGATAAGCGTCATTCGCGCAGGTAACTCCTTAACTGTAACGAGTTCCTTCGGCGCAGCAAGACGCACCCGTATCATTTCGGCGAGATCGGCGATTGGTCTGATATCTGGGTGCCCGATGTTGATGACGGCATACTCGCCAACCCGCCCCGCAGCTTCGATAGCCCTCACCGCATCGCTCACATGGAACCAACCACGGGCACTGCCATTGTGAACATCAATCGGTCGCCTAAGCGCCAAATTCGTAGCAAACCGAATCATCGCAGAGCGATGATCACCAAGATCTTCTTCTTCATCGTACATCATGAAGGGACGCAGCGTAATCGCGCGTAGCCCGTGTTGACGAACTTCATATTCCACAAGTTTCTCACCCAAGAGCTTTGAAAGGCCATAAAAGTTATTCGGTTGAGGATCCGAGAGACCTTCATCCATCGGGTCACAGTTCGGCCCGTAGACTTCCGAGGTGGAAAAGAAAACAATCATAGCCCCTACACGTTTACACAGTTGAAGAACGTTCGTAAGGCCAAGCAGATTGGTCGAGGCTGTCAGGCTGGAGGCTTGCTCGCAAGTAACCCTGCTCACCATCGCAGAAAGCATGAAAACCACATCGGGCTTGTAATCGAAGGCCGCTAAAAGATCTACAGGGTTGGAAATATCAGCCATTAGATAATCGCCACGATGGCCCGGAACGATGTCTACCCCAAGCACCCCATAACCTAAACTTTGCAGATATTTTACAAGTGGCTTTCCGATGTTACCCTCGGAGCCGAGCACGAGCGCTTTCGTCATGGATACCCACATGGAGATGTCAACGGGCGTCTACGCGAGCGGAACAAACTTCAGTTGATTTCCGCGCCAGACTTAATCGTGTTTGCCACAAAAAGACCTAGGCTGACAAGCGGGGCGACATGCCGTATCCTGACCCGCGTCAAATAATATGGCGACGGGTAGGCAAAGCATCCCTCGTCACTCGCGGTTATTTTGGGTTATGAGGGCTGGCGAAGGGTGGTGGAGCTTGTTGATGACGAGTGTCGGTGGAAACCAAAGTGGCATTAGAGGGTCTCGCGAGCCAGCGAAGGCCGTGAAGGCTAGTGAACCGACTTTGAACGAGGGGGATGCGGGCAGGATCGCGATGCACCACGCTCCATCGGCAGGGTATGCGGATCGTAGGCCTTGCTTATTGGACGATGCATCACACGAGCAAGATATTGAGCCAGCAAGAGATCCCGTTAGACGTGAGGTACGTCGGAGCGATGATGCGCTCCGCATCCTCGTTATGTGCAATTACGATCCTTACAATGCCGCCACTGTTTGTGACCACATAAATTCCTTTTACTACTTTTCTGAACATCGTATTTTTATCTTTTCCAATATTGGGGAGCTACCAGCTGAATTTTCTTTCGACCCGTTTGATGTCGTGGTTATTCACTACTCTCTTTTTCTTGCTGTAGACGCCTACGTCCCACCCTCCGTCCGCGGCCGCCTGTCGGCATTTCGCGGTTTGAAATTGCTCTTCATTCAGGATGAGTACCGGTTCGTAAATAGAACTCACGACGCGATTAAAGAATGCGGCATTGATGTGGTCTTCACTTGTGTTCCACAAGGAGAAATACCAAAAGTCTATCCGCCGGAGAAGTTCCCTCGCACGAGCTTCATTAACGTCCTTACAGGCTATGTACCTGAAGGACTGAAGCTGTTCCAGCCACGCCCTTTGGCTGATCGGCCGTTTATGGTCGGATATCGGGGTCGCGTTTATCCAGCGTGGCACGGGGAAGCAGGGCGTGAAAAGCACGAAATTGGCCGTAAATTCCTGGCTGATGCCAAGCGTTATAATCTCAAGTGCAATATAGCTTGGGACGAGAAAAGCCGCCTTTATGGTCTTGAGTGGGTGCGCTTCATGCAGAATTGTCGTGCAATTCTTGCTGTAGAAAGCGGCGCAAGTGTTTTCGATTTTGACGGAACGATTTCCGCTTCAGTCGAGACTTTCGTATCGGTACTTGGGCTTTCTGACAAACAAAGCAGGCGGAACCGCAAGTTACTGGGTGAGCAAAGCCCTCATTACAAGGACCCCGAGTCTCGTGAGCTTTATGAGGCGATCCGTGAGACCTTTTTCAAGGAAAAGGAAAATTTGATTGATCTTTCACAACTTTCTCCGCGTGTTTTTGAAGCAGCCACGCTCCGCACTTTGCTTATCATGTATGAGGGGCAGTACTCGGGGGCTTTCAAGCCTTGGCAGCATTATATCCCGCTGCGCAAGGATCACAGCAACATGAACCAGGTGGTCGAGTTTCTACATGACCCCGTAGAGTGCGCCAAGATGATCGCACGCACTTACGCAGAGGTGTGCGAGAATGAAGACTACAGCTATCGGAAATTTATCTCTCGCTTTGATCAAATCGTCGTGACGCATTGCGTGCCAGAGCGTCGCTCCGAGGTCCCCGAATTCACGCGCGACCAGATGGATGCCGTAAGAAAATTTTACTTCATTCAGTATCCTTACTCCCTTCCCAACCCAAAGTCGCGTTTGCCCCGAAATCCTATTCGACTACTGCGCCAACTCGTTTTTCCTAGGCCAGGGGAGTTGGGCCTTAAGGATATCCTAGTTAGGAATACGCTAGGACGTCTACGGCGTTTGGGTTGAGCAAATGCAGCGCGATGATATTGAGGGCCCAGACTATGCCAAGCCGTTGTTTCTACGCTCTCGGACCATGGATATATCTCCTGATGCCGGCATCTGGCGCCGGGCTACTGATGATCTAAAGGGCGCGCTCGGGCGCTTGAACGTCATTCTATTGCTTGGATCAGATGATGTCGCCTCGCGCTATAGGCGGAGCGTGCTTGGGCAGTTCTGGTTCACCTTGTCGAACGCCCTTTTTATCATCACAATTGGCCTCGTCTGGGCAAATATCTGGAAGCAACCGATTGAAGAATTTCTTCCGTACTTTGCGGCTGGCCATGTCTTTTGGACCCTCATGGCGGTTAGTCTTATTGACGCATCAACTACCTTTTCGAATTCCGCCTCTTACCTCAAAGAGCTTAATTTCCCGCGTTCAACTTATCTTTTCGCAAATAGCGTCAAACATCTTATCATCTTGCTGCACAATCTTGTAATCATTCCAGTCATATTCATGCTATTTGGCAAATGGCCCACGCTTGAGTTTTTTTTGTTTGTCCCTGCATTGTTTCTTACACTGCTGACCATTTTGGCATCCTCCTTTTGGTTGGGCATTCTTGGCTTGCGCTTTCGCGACGTGTCGGCCCTGATATCCAGTCTCATGATGGTGCTCTTTTTTTTAACGCCGGTGATCTGGCATGAAGAGATGATTGTCCAGGGTCTGCGAGATCTCCTTATTCTGAATCCATTTCATATTTTCCTTGAGTTACTTCGCGGACCTCTGCTGGGAAATGCGCCAGAGGCTCGCTATTGGTGGCTAGGATGTCTTATCCTGACCATCAATTCCATTGTTGGCTTTGTGGTCTTCGCCATATGGCGTCGTTCAATCAATTACTGGCTTTAGCTTCATCGTCGAGATGGCCATGCATCTGAAACTTAATAACGTGAGTGTCGATTTCCCGGTGCTGGAGCAATCTGATCGTTCTTTACGCTCAGTAATGGCACGGCGTGTCGGTGCCATATTGGGCGGGTCAGCCAAGCGGCCACTCATTTACGCATTGCGACACATCTCGCTTGAGCTCACCACCGGGGACAGACTTGCTGTGATCGGCCACAACGGGGCGGGAAAGTCGACTTTCTTGAAGGTTTGTGCTGGAATTTACGAGCCAACGCGAGGGTCAGTGTCGCGATCTGGATCTGTAATGTCAATGACTGATTTCTTGATGGGCATGGATCCAGCGCTCTCAGGGTACCAGAACATCCAGCGACGGGCCGCCTTTATGGGTTTGAACGCGCATGAGACCAAATCAATCATCTCGAAGGTCTCGGCGTTCTCGGAACTAGGGGATTTCCTCGGCCTTCCCACTCGTACCTATTCCACGGGTATGTTCATTCGGTTGGCCTTCGCAATTTCAACCTCAGTAGAATCCGATATCCTAATATTGGATGAGATGATCAGTGCAGGTGATCTTTCCTTCATGGAGAAGGCAAGCACGCGAATGGAAAATCTCATTCGAAGATCTAAAATTCTGGTTTTCGCCTCGCATGACCTCTCTCTGCTGACGCGCTTGTGCAACAGAGCGATTGTTTTGGAAAAAGGGGCAATAATCGCGGAAGGAAATGTCGCCGATTGCATCACCCGATATCGGGAATCCACCGCCAGCTCCTCATCTTGCTAAGACAATCATAATCAACGCAGGGCGCCTCCGTCCGAAAGGCCCTGCTGGTCGCCCGAGGCGTGTCGCGTCAGCTCCCAATCTTGAGCGACGCGCTCAAACAAAAACAAAATCAGCTGCCGTCAGGCTTGTTACTCCAACGACCCAAATAGCGCTCGACCCGGTCGCCGCCGATGTTACAACAGAGTTACCACCAAAGACCGCTATATTAAGCCCAGAAAATTCGGATACGCCGCTTCCAGCCATATTGATCAGATCGCCCGCCGTGAAGTCCCACACCAAGTCGGAACCAAATGCCGCGGAATTGAAAAGGAATACGTCATTCCCTGCACCTCCTACGAGGTTGTCATCACCAAGCCCGCCAACCAGCGTGTCGCTACCGCCAAAGCCATAAAGGAAGTCGCCAGCACTGCCCCCAATGATCGAGTCATTCCCAGCGTCACCAACAATGACGACCGCGGTTGTAGCCGAAGCTGCGCTAATTGTGTCGGCAGAAGCGGAGCCCCAGGCATTCTCGAAACCAGTTGACGTCATATTCAAGTTGATACCGATCGGTGAAAAAGTAGCCACTGCCCAATCCGCACCTGCACCGCCGGAGATTACATCACCTGACTGGAAGTAGATGAAGTCATCCCCGCTTCCGCCACGCATCGTATCCCCGCCTGGCCCCTGTGTGATCAAGGTCAGGTTCGCGGTTGCCGTCGAACCGTCAAGAGAATCGCTACCGACGCTCCCCCAAACGAGCTCAATCCCAGAGGTCGCCAAGTTCAGCGTTATTGCCCCGCCGGAGCCGCCAAAAAAAACGTCAAATCCGTCGCCGCCGATAACCGTATCAGCGCCTTCCCCATAAATGACGTCATCTCCGGCGCCAGCATCAATGAAGTTCGAAACGCCCGCCAAACCGGCAATCACATCGTTGAAAGCGGTGCCTACCAAACCCTCAATGCTGGTATAGGTGTCAAAACTTCCGCCGCCATCCACGCCGAACCCAAGATCAAGGCGGAGCGTCACCGCAGCCGTATCGAGGGCATAAGACACCGTGTCCGAACCAGCGGAACCATCCAAGGTGTCAGCCCCGCCCCCCCCGAAAAGGAGATCATTGTCAGCGCCACCAGCGATCGAATCATCACCGAGCCCACCGTAAACCGTATCAGAGCCCGCACCGCCCGAAATGGTATCGCTACCGTCTCCGCCCAGGAGCAGCCCGGCGCCTGCGCCGCCAACAACACTGTCGTTCTCGGCGCCGCCATCCAAAGTATCGCTATCGGCTCCACCCAGTAGCGTATCAGAACCCGTGCCACCTGAAAGGCTGTTACTGCCTGATGCATCCTGAAGAAAATCACTGCCATTTCCGCCAACGAGCGTATCCGACCCCGACCCACCATCGATCAAGTCGTTATCGTTGCCGCCATCGATGCTGTCATTGCCATCAAAACCAGCAAGAGTATCGGCACCGTCAAAACCGGTCATGAAATCGTTTGAGGAGCCACCACCAATAATGTCTGCCCCAATACCGCCGTCTAGAGTAGCATTAAAGGTGCCAGACATGCTTCTACCCTTTTTATCAAAAAAAGACCGAGCAGAACGTTAACGGTAACGGGCTCCCAAGTCAAACTTTTCCTCGGCTCTGGCTTCCGCAGCATGTATTTTACTCCCGCTTCTCCCAAGCCCCCTCGCCGCAGGACCTTGCCGTGGCGGAGTTGGGTCTGCCGCCGGTCACGGATGTAGGTAGTTGGTGCCTCGCGATGACGCATGCCTCAAACCTGCCCATGCTGCTGCATTGGGAGGACCGAAACAGTATGGCGCATTCCATAGAAGCGCGCGTTCCCTTTCTGGATCATCCCCTGGTCGAGTTTTCCTTAGGCCTTGGGAACGCACATAAATTTGTTGGCGCAGATACCAAACGCGTGCTGCGCCGCGCCATGTCGGAGATTTTGCCGCCCTTGGTGCGCGACCGCCGTGACAAGCTTGGATTCGCAACGCCGGAGACCGAATGGATGCGTGGCAGCTTGCGAGAGGTCGCGCGGGGCGCCATTGAGGATACTCTTGGCCTCTGGCCGGGCCTGATAGCAGCGGAACCAGCGAGGCAACTCATGCGCCAGGTTCTGGATGGGTCTGGCCCAGCCGGTCCGGCTTTGTGGCGGATTGCCAGCCTCGGCATCTGGGGGCAGCGCTTTGGGGTATCTGTTTAATAGCCGGCACGGTTGACTTTACAATTACGAAGCGTAGAAGGCGCCCGTTGCAGAAGACATCCCCGGCTTGACTGCGGTTCGTCATTCTGACCCCCAATGCCGGTCCTTCGGCGGATATGACAATGCTACGCAGGCCTCCCGGATCAGATAGGTTGACCTTCGATCTTAAGGGCTTAATCCAAAAATTTCAGGCCCGGTCGGCAACCATCGGCGTTATCGGCCTTGGGTATGTTGGGATTCCGCTTGCCTTGGCTGCGGCGCGCGCCGGCTTTCATGTTCTTGGCGTTGATATCGATGCGCCGCGCGTTGCCCAGATCAACCGCGGCGAGAGCTTCATCAAGCATATTCCCGCTGCCGCCATGCAGGAAGCTGTCGGTGCCGGACGGTTTTCGGCAACGACCGACATGGCCCGCCTCGCGGAGGCGGATGCGATCCTGATCTGTGTACCGACCCCGCTGACGCGCCATCGCGAACCCGATTTGTCCTTTGTCGAAGGCACCACACGCGCCATCGCCGAACATCTGCGCCCGGGACAGTTGGTGGTACTGGAATCAACCACTTATCCTGGCACCACAACCGGCGTCATGCGTCCCATCCTTGAAGCCGGCGGCCTCAAGAGTGGGCAGGATTTTCTGCTGGCCTTTTCGCCGGAACGGGAAGACCCAGGCAATCCCGATTTTGGCACCGCGGGCATCCCCAAGGTGGTGGGCGGCGATGGGGCCGCGGCACTTCAGGCGGCGGATGCGCTTTATGCCCAGCTTGTCGTCCGTACAGTTCCTGTCTCCTCACCCGATA
Organism: Roseomonas sp.; assembly: GCA_044356015.1. Lineage (GTDB taxonomy): Bacteria > Pseudomonadota > Alphaproteobacteria > Acetobacterales > Acetobacteraceae > Neoroseomonas. Next base: position 5,639 of record JBIKXA010000072.1, on the reverse strand, counting down.
CGGCGGAAGCGGTCAAGCTCACAGAAAATATCTTCCGTTCCGTTAACATTGCGCTGGTCAATGAATTGAAGGTCATTTATGCTGCGATGGGCATAGATGTTTGGGAAGTCATTGACGCTGCAAAGACCAAGCCTTTTGGCTTCATGCCCTTCTATCCTGGCCCTGGTCTTGGCGGTCATTGCGTCCCCATTGATCCCTTTTACCTGACCTGGAAGGCCCGGGAGCATGATGTCGCGACGCGGTTCATCGAACTTGCTGGCGAAATAAATACCCGCATGCCGTATCGTATTGTAAATATTGTTGCCGAAGCCCTGGACAAGTCGAGCGGGCGCGGTCTTAAGGATGCGCGAATACTGATCCTTGGTGTGGCCTACAAGAGGAACGTGGATGACATGCGGGAGAGCCCGTCGCTCAAGCTGATCGAATTGCTTGAAGCGCGTGGCGCGAAGGTTGACTTCCATGATCCTTTCATCCCAGTCATCTCGCCGACGCGCGAACATGCCGCTTTGACAGGCCGCCGCTCCCTCCCGCTTTCCGCCGATACGCTTCGCGCCCAAGATGTTGTGCTGATCGCCACGGATCATGACGCCGTCGATTACGGTCTTGTTGTAGAGCAAGCGAGGCTTGTAGTTGATACTCGAAACGTGTGCTCGCGCGCCGGGCTTTCCGGTGGCAATATCGTTAAGGCCTAGGAAGCAGCCGAAGATGGATGGACCGCACAATACAACCGCAACCTCAGGCTCGGCTGCCTCCGCGCCCGCCAGGGTGGCTGTCATTGGCTGTGGCTATTGGGGCAAGACTCTTGTCCGGAATTTCGCCGAATTGGGGGCGCTGGAAGGGCTCGTGGATGCTCATGCGCCGACGGTCGAGGAGTTGCGCGCAAAGCATGGCGGTCGGGTACTGTCGTTGGAAAACGCACTTGCTGACCCTGCCATCCAGGCGGTGGCCATCGCCGCGCCGGCAGCGGCGCATTTTGCGCTTGCCAGGCAGGCTCTGGAAGCCGGCAAGCATGTGTTTGTCGAAAAGCCACTATCCCTCGCCGTGTCAGAGGCCGAGGAGCTTTGCGTGATGGCTGAGCGCCTGGATCGTCGGCTTATGGTCGGCCATTTATTGCAATACCACCCTGTATTCCTGGCCCTTAAGGCGCTGACGCGGGAAGGGCGCCTTGGGCGGTTGCAATATATCTATTCCAATCGCCTGAATCTGGGAAAAATCCGGCGTGAGGAAGACATATTGTGGTCCTTCGCACCGCATGATCTTTCCATGATCCTGTCGCTGATTGGCAGCGAACCCTCAAGGGTGGAATGTTCCGGCGGTTATTTTCTGCACGAGCAGGTCGCCGATGTCACAACGACTCATATGGCGTTCCCAGGGGGGGAGCAGGCACATGTTTTTGTGTCCTGGCTGCATCCATTCAAGGAACAAAAGCTCGTGGTCGTGGGGAGTGACGCCATGGCCGTATTCGACGATGGAGAGGTTTGGGATCGAAAGCTGCTGCTTTACCCGCACCGCGTCGAATGGCGTGATAATCTGCCCGTTCCCTCGAAGGCCGAGGCGGAGCCCATTACGGTGCCTCAGGCCGAACCGCTACGGCAGGAATGCCAGCACTTTCTGGATTGCATAGCGAGCGGCGCAACACCGCGAACCGATGGTCGGGAAGGGGTTCGCGTGCTGCGTGTTCTGGCAAGGGCGAGTACAGCGCTTTCGGAAGCGCGAAATCAAGCCCCTAAAGGTTCAGCGGAACATGCCAAGCCGGTCGCGCCAGCGCAGTCTCGTGTCGTGGGGACGCATCCCGGGGTAAAGATCCACGAAAGCGCTTATGTGGATGCCGAAGTGACAATTGGTGAGGGTACCTCAATCTGGCATTTCAGCCATATACTGGGCGCCGTGACGATCGGCAGGAAATGCAGCATCGGCCAAAATGTCGTGATTGGCCCCAAGGTGATCATTGGCGATGGCGTCAAGCTGCAGAACAACGTTTCAGTCTATGAGGGCGTGACGCTTGAGGATGGTGTCTTCTGCGGCCCATCCTGTGTTTTCACCAATGTCATGAACCCGCGCGCGGAAATCGTCCGCAAGTCCGAATATCGGGCCACCCTCGTCAAGCGCGGCACGACCATTGGCGCAAATGCCACGATTGTCTGCGGTCATACTCTTGGTGCTTACAGCTTCATCGCCGCCGGTGCGGTGGTGACTGCGGATGTGCCCGCTTTTGCATTGATGGCCGGGGTACCGGCCAAGCGCATCGGTTGGATGAGCCGTGCCGGAGGCCGACTTGGGCCTGATCTTATCTGCCCGATCAGCGGCGCCCGCTATCGGCAAACCAGCCCTGAATCCATCGAGGAGATCGAATGATGTCCGATTCAATAGCCTTTATTGACCTTGCTGCGCAGCGGCGGCGTATTGGCAGTCGGATGGATGAGGCCATTCTCAGAGTCGTCAACCATGGTGGCTACATCATGGGGCCAGAGGTCAAGCAATTCGAAGCCGAGCTTTCTGCTTTCTGCGGCGCCAAGCATGTCATTTCCTGCGCCAATGGGACCGATGCTTTGGCCCTTGTGCTGATGGCAAAAAGTGTCAAGCCAGGTCAGGCGATCCTATGCCCAAGCTTCACCTTCGCCGCGACGGCTGAGGTTGTTGCCTGGCTTGGGGCAGTGCCGATCTTCGTGGATTGTCTGCCTGAGACCTTCAACATGGATCCAGCCAGCCTGGAATTCGGTATCAATACGGCGCGTCAGCTTGGCCTGAAGCCGGTGGGTGTCATACCCGTGGATCTTTTTGGACAACCTGCGGATTACGACGCGATTGAAGCGATTTGCGCTCGGGAGGATTTGTGGATTCTGTGTGATGCGGCACAAAGCTTTGGCGCAAGCTATCGTGGCCGTAAGCTTGGCACCATTGGTGCGGCAACCTCCACCAGCTTTTTCCCGGCCAAGCCGCTTGGTTGCTATGGCGATGGGGGGGCAGTTTTCACCAATGATGATGAACTTGCCGCCATCATGCGGTCCCTCCGTGTCCATGGCCAGGGCAGTGACAAATATGACAATGTCCGCATCGGCATGAATGGACGGCTTGATACCATGCAGGCTGCGGTCCTGATCGAGAAGCTGAAGATATTTCCGGATGAGATCGCCGCGCGTGACCGCGTGGCGAAGCGCTACAACGAAATGCTTGGTGATGTCGCGACTGTGCCCTTGGTTGCCGAAGGCAATACATCAGTCTGGGCGCAATATACGCTGCGTATGCCGAACCGAGATGCCGTGGCCGCCGCTCTGAAGGCGAAAGGCATCCCCACTGCAATTTATTATCCGAAGCCCCTGCATCAGCAGACCGCCTACAGCAAGTTCCCCTGCGCCGGGAATGGAGTGCCCGTGTCCGAGCGCTTGGCGGGTGAGGTGCTGAGCCTGCCGATGCATCCTTATCTTGAAGAATCGGTTCAGGATCGGATTATCACCGCGGTGCGCGAAACGCTCGGCGCAGAGGAGCAAACTCAAGCCGCTGAATGATACCACGGAGGCTTCCGCAACACCGAAGCCGTTTTCCTCCCACGCACACCGCTGTTGCAAACCTGAATGCAGAGGGCATTTGGCAGGGAGTGCATCTGGTGGGCGACGTGATGTATGATGCCGCCATTGCTGCCGCAAAGCGCGCACGCGAACGCTCCAATATTCTTGACGCGCAGGGGTTGACGCAGGGCGGCTACGCAGTAGCAACGATCCACCGAGCGGAAAACACCGATGATCCTGAGCGCTTGAACCGTGTGCTGGCTTGGCTGGAAGCGGCGGCGCGCGAGCGCCAGGTGGTGATGCCTGTGCATCCGCGCACACGAAGGCTGCTGGAGGCGCGGGCCTGGGCACCGACGGGGGTGAAGCTGCTGCCGCCCATCGGCTACCTGGACATGGCGATGCTGCTGGCGAATGCGGCCGAGGTATTCACGGATTCCGGTGGGGTGCAAAAGGAAGCGTATTTCCATCGCGTGCCCTGCGTGACGCTGCGCGATGAGACCGAATGGGTGGAGACGATCGAAGCCGGCTGGAACCGTCTCTGGACGCAGCCGGCCCGCGCAGCGGCGCGCCGGGAGATTGCGGATTACGGCCGCGGCGACGCAGCGGAGCGGATCGCGGTGCTGCTGTCCGAAGCCGCCTGACGCGGCCTGGCCGGATTTGTTGACATGGCGCCGTATCCGCCAGACCCCAACGGCTCTGCCGCCGGCGGCATTGGCACAGCGATGCTTGTTGTTGATGCGCTGTCGAACCTGCTGCTTGGCGCGCGGGTGCAGCAAAGAGTCTATTGCGGGACAGTGCGGGCCTTGGCCCGGCTTGTGGCGGGCGAAGCGCAGATTTTCTTCAGCGTTTCCTTGGCCTGATCCGTGGTCCAGCAGGAGCAGTCAAACGGGATGGATGATACGCCGCAGCGCGGGGTACCACCACATGCGCTCCTCCACCGCATCCATCCGATGATATTCGGCGGCTTCCGCGGGGGCTTGTTTCGCATTGCGGCGGGGCGGGAACAAGGCGAAGCGGGCTTAAGCCCGCCTTATTTGCCTTGCATGACGCCCATTATCAGCCGAGACTGCGGCCAATAATCATGCAATCGCCATTACCTTTGCCTGCGCTGCCTTGTGCGGGCGCCCTCGCCGGGGCCACGCGAGACCAAGCCGTGGCAAGCCACCTTCCGCATGGCTGAGGCGCCCAAAGCCACGCTCAGCGTGCCGACCGGGGCCGAGACGCTCCGCGGCATCGGCATTATCCTGATGGCCTATATCGTCATCACCGGCGCCGATGCAGCCATCAAATGGGCGCTGCCGGAAGTGGGCGCGGCCATGGCCATGATCTGGCGCGGCGTGGTGGGTGGCATTACGGTGGTGATCCTGACGCGCGGGCGGGGGCTTTTCCCGAATAACCGACGCCTGCTCGCCTGGCGCGGGTTGCTGCATTGCTGCGTCTCCGTCACCTGGTATTGGGCCTGGGCGCGGGGCATGCCGCTGGTCGATTCCTATGCGGTCGCCTGCGCCACACCTTTGCTCATGACGCTGTTTGCCATTCCGCTGCTCGGCGAGAAAGTCGGCTGGCGGCGCTGGACTTCCACCATGATCGGCTTTGGTGGCGTGCTGATCATGTTGCAGCCTTCGGGCGATTTATGGCGCATCGAAACCGCAGCGCTATTGGGCGCGGTGGTGCTGATGGCGGTGACGCGCATCTGGACACGCATGCTCTCGGTGAGTGACGGCCCGGCGGCGATCGCCTTTTGGCTGATGATGGCGCATATCCCGATGGGCTTGCTGTTCCTGCCGGCCTTCCCGCCGCCAGCATTGCTGCCTTCCACCGATATCATGCTGCTGCTGGTGCTGTTTGGTATCTTCAACGGCATGGCGCATTTGCTGTTTGCCCGCGCCTTTGCGCTGGCGCCGGTTTCCGTCCTCGCCCCCTTTGAATATTCACCCCTGCTGATCGGCGGCGTGATCGGCTTTCTGATCTGGGCCGAGGTGCCGGGCTGGATCACACTCGCCGGCGCATCGCTGGTGGTGGCGGCGGGGCTTTACAATGTGCATCGCGAACAGGTGAGGCGGGCGCAGGAAAGATCACGCATGAAGGATAACACCTGATGGCGCTTCGGCATGATATCCGGCGCGGCGCGCT
>JBIKXA010000071.1:0-17175 GCA_044356015.1 Roseomonas sp. | reverse complement strand
GGCTGGGGGACCTGGATTCGAACCAAGGCTGCCCGGGTCAGAGCCGGGAGTTCTACCGCTAAACTATCCCCCAAGGGCCGCGCGTCTTAGCACCCGCTTTCCCGCGCTTCAACTCGCCCTCTCAAAAACGCTTGCCCCAATGGCCAGATATACGGATCATGGCAGGGCCAAAGATAGTCGCCCAAGCTGAAGGAAGCATGACCGAAACCGCCCCGCATCTTGCCCGCGAAGCCGAAGCAGCCTCCGCCTATCCGCGGGCGGAAGCCTTGGGCGCGGCCTATGCGGCGCTTGATCTCGGCACCAATAATTGCCGCCTGCTGATCGCCTCCCCCAATGCTTCCGGCTTTCGCGTGCTGGATTCCTTCAGCCGCGTGGTGCGGCTTGGCGAGGGTCTGGGCAGCAGCGGGCAGCTTTCCACGGCCTCCATGGACCGTGCCTTGGCCGCGCTTGGCGCCTGCGCCGATAAGCTCGGCCGTCGCCCCTTGCGCGGCTTTGAAGCGGTGGCGACCGAGGCCTGCCGCCAGGCCAGCAATGGCGCGGCCTTTATCGCGCGGGTGGAGGCCGAGACCGGCATCAGGCTGCGTATCATCACCGGGCGGGAGGAAGCGGAACTCGCCATGGAATCCTGCGCGGCCTTGCTGGAACCGGGTGATCGGCGCGCGCTTTTGTTCGATATCGGTGGTGGCAGCACGGAAATCGCCTGGATCAGGGCCGCCGCCCGCCCCGGCGATGTGCCGGAGCTGATCGGTTATATTTCGCTACCCATCGGTGTGGTGACGCTGGCGGAGCGCTGCGGCGCGGCCTGTTTCACCGAAGCCGGCTTCTTCGCCGTGGTGGATGAGGTGGCGGCCAGGCTGGAGGCCTTTGATAGGCTGCATTGCATCGGCCAGGAAATCCATGCCGGCGGCGTGCGGCTGATGGGCACATCAGGCACCGTCACCACGCTCGCCGGCGTGGTTATGGCCTTGCCGCGCTATCGCCGTCTGCTGGTGGATGGCTCGACTTTGGATTGTGAGGCTGCCGATGCCGCCTTGGGCGATCTTTTTGCCATGGGTCGCGCGGAATTGGCCGCCCACCCCTGTGTGGGGCCGGAACGCGTGGACTACGTGCTACCAGGCTGCGCGATTTACGCGGCGATCCGCCGCATCTGGCCCACGCAGAGCCTCCGCGTCGCGGATCGCGGCCTGCGGGAGGGCATGTTGCTCAGGATGATGCGCGCGGACCGTGAAGCGGCGCGCCGCAGCCCGCCGCGTCGCCGGTAGCCCCCAAAGCATGGCCAAACCCAGCCCGCCCGGCAGCAGCCGCGGCCTCACGCAGCGCCTGCGCAGTGCCGAAGGGCGCAGCACAGCCAGCCAGAAATGGCTCAATCGGCAATTGAATGATCCCTATGTGCGCGCTGCCAAGGAACGCGGCTTACGTTCCCGCGCGGCCTTCAAACTGCTTGAGATGAATGAGAAGGTGAAGCTGCTGCGCCCCGGCGCGCGGGTGATTGATCTGGGTGCGGCACCGGGCGGCTGGACTCAAGTGGCGGTGGAAGCGGTGGGGCCGCGCGGGCAGGTGGTGGCTTTGGATATCCTGCCCATGGACCCGGTGCCGGGCGCCACCACGCTGCAAGGCGATTTCCAGGAAGAAGAGGCCGAGGCACGCATCATCGCGGCGTTGGGTGGCAAGGCGGATCTGGTGCTGTCAGACATGGCGCCCAATACCACGGGGCATGGCGCGACGGATCATTTGCGCATCATGGCTTTGGCGGAATTGGCGCTGGATTTCGCGCTGAAGGTGCTGGCGCCGGGGGGCGGTTTTGTGGCGAAAGTATTTCAAGGCGGGTCCGAGAAAGACATGCTTGTGACTTTGAAGCGTCATTTCTCCAGCGTGCGGCATGTGAAACCACCGGCCAGCCGGAAGGAATCGGCCGAATTATATGTGGTGGCGACCGGCTTTCGTGGCTGAGCACGCGCCCGCGCGATTGCGCCGCATGGGTTGAAGGGCTAAGGAGGGTCGCCAAGGTAGCGCAACGCGAAAGCCCCTCCATGGCCAATGAATCCCCCTCCCCTGCTTCCACATCCTTTGGCGCGATGCCGATCGCTGAGGCCTATGCCTTTGACGATGTGCTGCTGGTGCCGGCCTATTCCACCGTGCTGCCGGCGCAGACAATCACGACCACGCGCCTCACCAGGGACATTCGGCTGAATATTCCGCTGATGTCGGCGGCGATGGATACGGTGACAGAAGCCCCCATGGCGATTGCCATGGCGCAGGCCGGCGGCATTGGCGTGATCCACAAGAATTTCTCGCCGGAAGATCAGGCCGCGCAAGTACGCCAGGTCAAGAAATTCGAATCCGGCATGGTGGTGAACCCACTCACGGTGCATCCGGATCAGACTCTGGCTGAGGTGCGCGCGCTGCAAGATAGGCACCGCATCAGCGGCATTCCGGTGGTGGAACGCGGCTCAGGCCGCCTGGTTGGCATCATCACCAATCGGGATGTGCGTTTCGCCACCGATCCCAATCTGCGTGTTTATGAGCTGATGACGCGGGAGAATCTGGTGACAGCCTCCCCCGATGTCACGCCGGATGAGGCGCGCACGCTTTTGCACAAGCATCGCATCGAAAAACTGCTGGTGGTGGATGACGCGCAGCGTTGCGTGGGCCTGGTGACGGTGAAGGATATGGACAAGGCGCAGGCCAATCCCCATGCATCGAAGGATGGCATGGGAAGGCTGCGCGCCGCGGCCGCGACAGGCGTTGGTGATGATGGGCTGCATCGCGCGGAATTGCTGGTGGCGGCGGGCGTTGATGTTGTTGTCGTGGATACCGCCCATGGTCATTCCGGCGGCGTGATGCAGGCGGTGGAGCGCATCAAGCGGCTTTCCAATTCCGTGCAGGTGATTGCCGGTAATGTCGCAACCCCCGAAGGCGCGCTTGCCTTGATTGAAGCGGGCGCGGATGCGGTGAAGATCGGCATTGGCCCGGGTTCCATCTGCACCACGCGCATTGTGGCCGGCGTTGGCGTGCCGCAATTGACCGCCATTCTGGAAAGTGCCGCCGCGGCGCGCGAAAAGGGCGTGCCGGTGATTGCCGATGGCGGCATTCGGTCTTCCGGTGATCTTGCCAAGGCTTTGGCGGCGGGTGCGGATTGCGCCATGATGGGCAGCATCTTTGCCGGCACGGATGAAGCGCCGGGGGAGGTGTTTCTCTATCAGGGCCGGTCCTATAAATCCTATCGCGGCATGGGATCGCTCGGCGCCATGGCGCGGGGGTCGGCGGATCGCTATTTCCAGGCGGAAGTGCAGGACAGCTTGAAGCTGGTGCCGGAAGGCGTGGAAGGGCGCGTGGGTTACAAAGGCCCGGTTGGTGCGGTGATTCATCAAATGGTCGGCGGCTTGCGCTCGGCCATGGGCTATACGGGCTGCGCCACCATTCCCGAATTGCAAACCAAGGCGCGCTTCCGCCGCATCACGGGTGCGGGCCTGCGTGAGAGCCATGTGCATGATGTGGCGGTGACGCGGGAAGCGCCGAATTACCGCGTGGAAGGTTGATCCGGTTTCTTGATCCCATAGGGCGCGACCAGCGCCCAGACATGATCGGGGATCATATTGCGGAGCTTGGCGGGCTCCGCCCGTTCAAGATGCAGCACACTTTCCACGGCCTTCATCTCGACGCGCGCGCGGGCAAATTCCAAGCCGCGCGGGCCGATGCGTGGCATCAGCCAGCCGATGATGGGCCTCAGCCAATTGGGCATGCGGCGCAAGGGCAAGCCACCCGCGGCGCGGCGCGTGTTTTCCAGAAATCCCTTCACCGCGCCGGCACGTTTGCCGGCGGACCCAGGCGCGGCGGTGGTGATTTCATCACCCAGCAGGCGCAGCAATTCCTCGCCACGTTCATTGCGCACCAGAAGCCATTGCTCCCCCTGCCCGCCCATATAACCCACGGTGATATCGGCCAGCACATTGGTGTAATCAACGCAGCTTCGGCAGGTGAGCGGGAAGAAATCCGCAGGTAATTGACTGATCGGCAATTGCAGGAAGGGAATTTCGCGTCTGCTGCCATCGGCGAAGCGGAGTTCCACATGGTAATCGGCGCGGAATTCCAGATAGGTGATGGTCTCCGGCTTATCTGAAAGCAGTTCCAGAAAGCGATGGAATCTTTCCGTGGTGGTATTGTCGGAGCACGGCGTGCCGATGACGTAAAGCGCTTCCAGATCAAGCTGCGCTTCCAAGGCGCGCAAAGCATAGACTTGGCAGGGAATGCCGATCACCGCGATGCGCTTGTGGCCCGCCGTGGCAGCCGGTTCCAAAAGGGCGAGCAAGGGCGCATAGCCCATACGCATGCCGCGACACGCGGCCATGCCTTCGGGCTTGGTCACCAGCACGGGCACGGGCTTCCATTTATCGTCAGGGTCCGGCGCCATGGTCAGCACCGCGGTCACGGCGCCGGCTTCCAGCAGTTTTTCGGCAAGCCGCGTGGTGATGCCGGTCCATTGCGCGCCAGGGCGTGGTGGCTTCAATGATGCGCGCAGCATTTGGCGAAACGGGCCGAAATGCAGTTCATCGGGGCGCGAAGGGTCGCGCGCCCGGCCATGCACGGCGGCTTCCAGGCGCGGGTAATCCGGCTTGATGAATTGGCAGGCGCTGCCACAAGCCTTGGGGTTTTCCAGGCGGGAGACACCGCAATCCGTGCATAGCCCGCGCGGCGCGGCATCGCGGAAGCCAGGCGCCGCGATGCCCTGCCCCATCACAGCACCAAGGCCCCCACAATCGCGCCGGCCCCCAGCACCCAAAGCGGGCTGAAATCCGTGCGCCAGACGAAGATGGTGGAAGCGACCGTCAGCGCAATCGTCACCCAGCTTTCGGCAGTCCCCTGCGCCAGGATCAGCCCCGAAGCCGCAATCAGCCCAACCGCAATCGGCACCAGCCCGCGTTCGATGATGCGCAGCCACGGGCGGCCCAAAAGCCGGGCGCGCAGCCGCGAAAAGCCAAAGGCGATCAGGCTGGTCGGCACCGTCATGGCGGCTGAGGCCGTCAGCATCCCCAGAATGCCGCCGACATGCCAGCCAAACAGCCCGACAACCAACACATTCGGCCCCGGTGCGGCCTGGGCCAGCGCGAAGCGGCGCGCGAAATCCGCATCACTCATCCAGCCATGAACATCCACGACCAGCCGATGCATCTCAGGCAGCACGGCAATGCCGCCGCCCACCGAAACCAGAGAAATGGCGCCAAAGCCCAACAGCAATTGCCAGAAGATCGTCTCGGTCATTTGCTGCGCGCCCCGTGCCAGGCGGCAAGGATGCCAAAAGGGGCAAGGCCCAGCACCACCATGGGCAAAGGCACGCGGAAGAAGCCTGCCGCCGCCAGGGCACAAAGCCCAACCGCCAGAAGTGCCAGCGTCGGCTTCAGCCTCTGCGCCATCTTCACCGCAGTACCGAGCACCATGCCAGCCGCCGCCGCGGCAACCCCGGCCAGCACTGCCTTCACCAGCGGCACCTCCCCATAGGAATCATAAAGCACCGCAAGCCCCATAAGGATAATGAGCGGCCCGCCAAACATGGCGACCGGCGCCAGGAAAGCCCCCGCCGCGCCATGAAACCGATCCCCCACCATGATGGCGGCATTGAGCGCATTGGGCCCCGGCAGCACCTGCCCGAGGCCCAGGGTTTCGGCATATTCCTGTTCCGTCAGCCAGCGCTTTTCTTCCACCAGCACGCGCCGCGCCCAGGCATTGATGCCACCAAAGCCGATCAGCCCGATCTTGCCATAGGTGAGGAACAGATCGGTGCGGGTCGGCAGCCGGGGGGACGAATCATCCATAAGCGCAGAGGAACCCGCCGCGCCGCCGGGATCAATACCCCGGAGCAGATCGCGTTCAGATGGAATCATCTGAACGCGTGAAGATGCTCGAAAAAACAACAACTTAGAGCAGGTTGGGTGAACCCATGTGAACGCAACATGCTCTAAGCGACGCGACACACCTTAACGCGTCGGTCAGTTGTTCTGGAAAGCACGTGAGGCGAGGGCCACCTGGAATAGCGCCGTAATGAGTTCCTGGCCCATGACAAAGAGTTTCGGATCAAGATAGGGCAGCGCGATTAGCTCATCGCCCGGGCCGGGCGATTGCCGAGGATCGAGAATAACCTGCCCGCTTGGCCTGCGCAGCATCAGGGTTGAACGCGCGCCGCGCGCCGTCAACCCGCCGGCCTGCTCAAGATATTGTTCAATCGTCATGCCTTCACGCCACAAGACGGCGCGCGGCATGCTGACTTCACCTTGGACCATCACGGTCTGAGAGCGTTCCGGAATGACGATGACATCGCCATCTTCAAGACGTACCGGCGCGCAGGTGCCGTCCTCATTCACCACAACCAAGCGGCCTTCGGGCAGGCTCCGGCGCGCGCGGCTGATATAGGAAAGCACCAGATTGGCTTCGGCGGTGCGCGCCGCCGCAACGCCAGGCGTCATGGACGGTGAGAGAAAAAGCTGCCGTTCCAGCCTATCAAGTGCGTCATCAATGGCGCGCTTCTGCTGCAGGGCAAGGCGGGGGCGCAGCAGGAATACGGCTGATGTATTGGCCAACATCGGGTCCACCGCAACGTGATCCAGAATCTGGCACAGCGAAAAATCCCGATCCGCGACAAGGACCGAAGGATAAAGGCGGCTGCCTTCGATGGTAATGCGCACGGTGCGCAACGCGACATCAGCCACGAAAGTCACCGTGTCCTGGTCATTCAGGGTCTGGCGCGCCAACTCGGCCATTGTGACATAGCGCGAGAAAGGTTGTGCATTACGGACGCCGCGCACCACGGCATTGGTGGCGGCGGGAAGCGGCCGCGCATAATTGATCAGATCCTGGCCCCGCATGGGCCCGCGCTGCGCACTTTCAAACAGGTAATTGTTGCGGACCGCGCCATCGGCACCAACCAGCGGGCGCTGCCGTCCCACGACGATTGTGTCACCTTCCTGCAAGCGGATTTGCGGGATATTGCCATCAATCAGGAAGCGATAGAGATCAAGGCTCGTGACTATGGCGCCGCCGCGCTGAACGCTGATTTCCCGAAAAGAACCGCGCGCAGGATCAACACCGCCGGCGCGCAGCAGGAAGTCAAGGATACTGTCCGAAGCCGCGCCGGCGTAGCGACCAGGCGCCCTGACAAAACCGGCCACGAAAACGCCGATGCGCTGGGTGGAAAGCACCGTGGCATAAACTTGGACCTGTTGTGTGTAGACGCGGCGGATTTCGCCTTCCACGATGCGCTGCAAATCACCAACACGCACCCCCGCCACACGAATGGGTCCGATATTGGGCAGGAAAAGATTTCCAGCCGGATCAATCTGGGCAATTTGTTCAGCATCAACCGCCCCCCAGGCGCGCACGCTGATGCGATCCCCAGGGGCGAGGACATAATTGGGGTTGGGCGCATCGGAGGATGATTGCGGCTGCCCGGTGAATAGGGCAGCACCGAATACCGCGGTTGGCGCTCCTGGGGCACGCTGCAAATCGCCCAGCGGCGTGACCAGGGTTGGGCCACCCTCAGCCTGGGTCGGGCTGCCCGCGCGTTCAGTGGCGCGGGACTGGCCGGGCAGATCGGCAAGGCTGCGTGAATCGAAAACAGGCGGCGCTTGCAGCGTGACACCTTCCGTTGGAATCGAAGGCAGGCTTGGGATTATATTCCTGGGAAAGCTTGGCATGCCCGGAATGATGTTGGAGCCTGGGGCCTGCGGCTGGGTCTGGGCAAGGGCAGGCCATCCTGCGCCGATGGGGCAAAGGCCGAAGAACAGCAAAAACATAACAGCGATGGGGCGCATGATGTTACGCCGCATGTTCACGCATCCCCACAACCAAAAGCCAGCCAATGCCATAGGCGATGGCGAGGCCCAGGAAAATACTTGCTGAATTTATGAAACTCCGCGGGTAGAGCGGGTAGACTGCCAGATTGGGCTGGACGATACGTGAGAGATAAAGCTGCTGACGCTGCGCTTCAATGCGCGACGTCTCAAGGCTTACCGTGGCAGAGGCGAGTTGTTTGTCAGCAAATTCACGTTCCAGCATCAGCCTCTCATAGGCGGCCAATTGACGCGCAAGCACCGCGCCCCCAACATTGGCGGTGGTATCAGTGTGACGCGAACGCTCGGCGGAGATTTGGCGTTCCAACGCCTCAATGCGATTGCGGGTGGCTTGCAAGGCAGGATTATCCGGCCGCATGAATTGCTGGCGTTCCGTCAATTCAGCCCTGGCTTGGGCAAGCGCGCCTTCCAATTGACCGCGCAGAACAAGCGCAGATTGTACTGCGCCAGCACTGTCAAGCTCTCTTTCCTGTTCGCGAAAACGAACCAGGGCAGCACGGCTTTCCTGAACACGCCGTTCTGCGATCTCAATTTCCTGTTGCGCCAGCTGCAGAGTATCGCCGCGCGCACGCTCCGAGAGCCGATTGACCAAAGATTCCGCCGCCACCAACAGCGTCTCAGTCAACGCCTTGGAATCCTCCGGACGAAAGCTCCGCACCCTGAGGGTGGTGACGCCTGTTACCGGGTCCAGAGTTACATTGACCATTTGATTGAAGAAGCGCGCAATGCGTTCCGGTTCGGTGAACCAAAGTCGCGCAATAAAATCAGCTTCGGGGCGGCGCCACAACTCGATCAGGTCAAGCTTCTCATTGGCCTGCATGACTGCATCGAGTGAGGAGAGAAAGTTGCGGATACTATTGGCTTCGCCAGAGGCCATGGCCCCTCCAAATCCGCCAAATCCGCTCGCCGCAGCGGCACGCAACGCTGCCTGACCACCACCGTCATTTCCCCTGGAATGAACGACAAAGCGCGCTTCAGACACATATTGCGGCGCTGCTACGCCGTAAAAATACATAACAGAAATCAAGCTTGGCAGGATGACGAGCAGAAAAAAGGGTTTTCGAAACAGGCGCAATAGCCATGGCTTCGGCGGCGGTGTTGGCTCAAAAGCCTCACCGCCACGACTGGCACCAGGCTCAGAGAGAATTATAGGTGGCGAGAGCTTCATCGAGATCGTCATAGAAGGTAAGGATTCCCTGATCAAGCACGGCTGCGCGGGTGCAAAGCCGCCTGACCAGAGCGGGGGAGTGGGAGACCAGAATTAGCCCCGATCTTTCGATTTTTTCGGCGAAGGCGCGGCCAAAGCGCGTATCGCCTACTGCCAAGGCCTCATCCACCAGATAGCAATCAAAATCCACGGCAAGCGAGACAGCGAGCGCGAGCCTGGTGCGCATGCCCGAGGAATAGGTCATCAAGGGCATGCGCAGATACTCGCCAAGCTCGGAAAAATCGGCGACGAAATCGGTTATTTTCTCGATGTCTCGCCCGTAAAGCCGGGCAATGAAGCGCGTATTGTCTGCGCCCGAAAGCTGTCCAGCAAAACCTGCCGCCATGCCGATTGGCCAGGAAATGGTCATTGAACGACTGATGCGCCCCTTGGTTGGCGCCTCAACTCCGCCCAGCATGCGCACAAGTGTTGATTTGCCAGAACCATTGCGGCCAAGGATGCCAACCTTCTCGCCGCGCGCTATCTTGCCATAAGCCCCCCGCAGAATGATTTTATGACCATCCCTGGTGGGGTAATGCTTGTGCACATTGATCAGTTCAAGGGCCATGGCGTCGCCTATTCCAACCCAATGCGCTGGCGCGTGATGCGAAGTGCGGCAAGGCCAAGCAAATGGGTCACCAGAATCCAGGCCGCCACATAGCCAAGGTCATAATAAGCAAGGAAACGCGACCCGAACTGGCCATCCCGCATGAGTTCGAATAGGTGGACGGTTGGAACCCATAAAGCAAGTTCCTGGAGCCAATCGGGCAGCCATTCAACCAGAAAAAACATCCCGCAAATGGGAAGGATTAGGTAGGTGATGGCATGAATACCGCGCTCCAACCCCTCCATCGCTTCGGTCGCCGCCGCTGCCAGAAAGGCAAAGCCCTGACTCAGCAGGGTCATGCCGATAAGTGCGAGGATGATCTTGGTCGGGTCTTCAACCAACTCACCATTCACGACAAAAAGCGCAAACAAAAAAACTACCATCACACCAGTACACGACATCGCTTCAATGATATGACGGGCAAGGAAAACATCTGGCAATGTCACCGTTCTATGATAGAGTAATTGCATATTTGATCGGATCGCGACTGACGCACGGTTTACCACACCTCGAAAGATGAAGTACAAAACATAACCGATCGCATAAAATTCGAAAGGCCCAAACCTGGCCGGGTGATCCTGCAACAAATGAATAAATCCAATGGCGGCACCAAGCAGCAGCGGCTCAAAAAACAACCAGATATAGCCGTAGTAGTGTTGCCCAAAACGCGAATGCAATTCACGAATGATCAGCGCCCCGATCACGCGGCGCTGCATGCGCGCACCGCGCAGCGTCAGGGCGACCTCATCCCTGAAGCTCATCACCGCCCAACCGTTTGCGCGACCAGGGGACGTGCTTCGATCCACCCGGTGCCGGCGCGACAAAACAGCCTAAGACTATCGCCGCCGCGCTGCGAAACCCTCACTTCCCGGCATTCACGCCCGCTTGCCGCCGCATATTGGCGTACGATCCGCAACGTAACGGCTTCATTCCGGTCGGCCAGGAATACCTGGGCCTGGGCCTCGGTCGGCGGATCAGCCGCGAAGGCCGCGATGGGGTCCAAAATCGGGCGCGGCGCGGCCGGCACCGCTTCGCCCGTCCTGCCCGAACCCGCCGGACCGCCGCAGCCCGCCAACAGAGCAAACACAACAAACAGGCCTGTCGAACCCATCACCTGTCGCCCGCGATAGGTCCTACTAAACATCCACAGGATCTCCTTTCGCGCAAACCTTCACATAGGACATCACGCTCACGTTATGGTTGAATGTTAGCATGTAATGCCTTAAAGTAAAGTTGAAATTGTCATGACAAGATGTAACTGTAATCATCGCTTAACCGCCAAGCTTGGATGGAGGTTGTTGATCTGCCGCCGTCTTGCCCTCTCCTTTGGCCTGGAAAAGGGGTGCGCCCACCCAAGTGGAATGTTGTCATTGAGGGGCCTCTCGCGGGATAGGTGCCAGCTTGGCACGGCGCTTTGACGAACCCGTCATAAGGGTTTTTCTGAGCCTGCGCAGCGGCGCTGCTCTTCTTAATACCGCCGAGGTCTGCCGCGCGGCCGGGGCGGGGGTTGAAACCCTCGCCTGCGACATCCGGCACCACACCAGGGCCTTGCCCTGCGGCTTCTCGCCTTTGACGAGCATTGGCCCATTGACCTGATCATTGCCAAGGCCAGAACCTCAATCCGTATCAGCTTGGACGGCCAGCCCGAGGCCCATATCCCCGCCATCAGCCAGATCGAGGTCAATTTGGAGGGCGCCATGGGCCTCGTTGGACCGCTGCCGCCAAGGCGCCGTGCGGGTCAAAGCAGAAATGGGGGGCGGCAAGCCGCGTGTCCTTTTTCCCTTGGCCCTTGGCGGTTGCCCTAGACCATGTTGCGTTCACCTGAGTTCACGCAACCCGCTCTATGTTGTTGTTTTTCGAGCATCTTCACGCGTTCAGATGATTCCATCTGAACGCGATCTGCTCTAAGCCGGCAAATGCTGCTCCCGGCAGGGGTTTCCGATCGCGCGGTCAGGTTCTTGCTTTTCAGGGTTCAGACGTCGGAAGGGGAAGGTTGATCAGACCGCGATCCAGTTTTTCCACCGCGGCTGCCACCGCCGCATCAAGCCCAGGGCGCCGATAATAGACACCGCGGACCATGAAGGCGTTACACAATAGACTGAAAAATGCATCTCGCAGGGTCCGATCCGGGGCAACAGCCTTGGTCCAGAAATCATCCAAAGCGCCCTGAAAGCTGAGCCCCGGCACAGCAAAGATTGTTCGTCCCAAAAACTTGATCGGCTTATCAAAGTGAAGGGCGCGGCTCGCTGTGGTACTATTGATGGTGATCAACCCCTGCGCGGATTGGAGCATGGCATCAAGATCACCCCGTGGGGCGACGCGCACGCGCCCCGCCACACCGACTTCACGCGCCATGGTTTCAATTCGTTTTTTCCAATTTTTCAGGCATGGGTCGAGAGGATGCAGCTTCACCAGCAATGCCGCCTCACCAGGTGCGTGGACGGCAAAGGAGGTGATGGTTTCCCGCAAGGGCGTGTCTAGGTCGGGATAATGCGAATAGGCGCGCACTGCGAAATCATTTTCCATCTGCATGGCAAATAGCCAGAAGGGGATTTGGCGTCGCTGAAGCCCCGCCAGGATCTCTCGGGATAAGCGGTTCTCGTAGCGACGCATCAGCAAACGACGGCCGATACCGGCATACGTCAGGATAGGATGTATGACTTGGTGATTGCGGAAATGGCGAAATGGAAAGGGCCAAAGCATCGTCAGGTGATAAAGGACATCCCAAAGCGCCTGGGTCGGGAAATGGTCTTGGAATCGATTTCCGAGTTTCGGGGGTGGCAGAGCCTTCGCCAACTCCATGATTGTGGCTGGGTCGCGTGGAAAAAGACTTGCCTCCCCAATCCCATCGCGTTCCAGGATCACCCAATCCGGACGCACATAGCCAATTTCCGTCGCTGTTATGGCAATACCCCGCGCCTTGGCGGCGCCAATGGCCACAGTATGGTAGAAGCGCTGTTCGCCAAGAAGAACCAGATCGGTAATGGCGTTTGTGTCAAGAAAATCGGCAATCCATGCTCCCCATGCATCAGGGTGGCCAGTGAAATCCACTGCGCCTGGCCCGCGCCAAAAAAGCCTATCCCCTAGGTTGAGATTAACGCGAAAGGTCTGATGGCCCCTACGCCGCAGGCCTTCCGCCACTTCCACGAAAAAGGGGGATATCGGACCTTGGAGAAAAAGAAAGCGCTTCTTGCCGGACACATCAGAAGACATAGACATGATGTGCGGGACTTGCACTGTTCTGGCGGCTGGTCAAGCTCTGGCCAGCCGCCGTCGGCATCGCCCTATCGCTGCGACCAGGGCGTCACCTGCCAAAGCTTGCGATACTCCGCTTCCTGCCGGCGCAGCCGTTCAAACCAGGCATCGCCGGGTTCATAGGCAGGTTCGGTGAAGCGCCCTTCCAGGATTTTCACGAATTCCGGATCGCGCGCGATATCGGCGGTGGCTTCGCGCAGGCGCTGCACAATGGCGGGTGGCGTGGCCGCCGGCATGACCAGGCCGCGTTCAGACGCCATTTGCACCGGGAAGCCCAATTCGATCAGGGTCGGCACATCCTGGCGGAAACGGCTGCGCGTGGCGCCGCCTTGTGACAAGACCCGGAGCTTGTCCGTATTTGCGGTGACAGGGCCAAGGTTCAGCCCCATGCTGTCCACCTGCTTGCCAAGCACGGCAGTACGGAGTTGCGGATCCCCCTGAAACACCACATGGACAAGGCGCGTCCCGGTCGCCGCCTGCAACAACACCAATTGCAAATGATCATCCGTCCCCACGCCGGGCGAGGCATAGGTGATCGTATCGGGCCGCGCCCGCGCCGCCGCCAGCAGATCAGCCAGCGTCCGGTAAGGGCTATCCTCATGCACTGTAATCGCCGAAGGGTCGGTCACCAGATTGCCGATTCCCACAAAATCATCGAGCTTGAATTGCGCCGTGCGCTCAATCGGGATGGTCAGCAGGCCAGGCATATTGGTCGTGCCGATGGTATGACCATCAGGGCGTGAACGCGCCACCGCCGCCAAGGCAACCTCACCGCCCGCGCCGGGGCGGTTCACCACCACCACAGACCCGCCGATGCGCTTTTCCAGCGCCGCCGCATAGCCCCGCGCATCCAGATCGGTCGCCCCGCCGGCGGTGAAGCCGACAATGATTTCAATCGGCCGATCCGGCCAGCGCGGCTGCGCCAAGGCAGGCGCGGCCAATAGGGCGCCGGCTGAGGCCAAAACACTCCGACGATTGATTTTCATGATTACCCTCCCCTTTTGTTTACATTCTCACCTTCTGAACGGTGAGGCCCTTCCAAAACGCAGTGTCACGGCCCGATAATGACCGAGACTGCGGCGCGGCGCTACCCTGTCGGCAGCCAGACATGCACCCTGGTGCCCACCCCTTCCATGCTTTCAATCGCAAGCCTGCCGCGATGGCGCATCACGATATGGCGGGTGATGGCAAGGCCAAGCCCGGTGCCGCCCTTATGGCGGGAACGTGCCGCGTCCACACGGTAAAACCGCTCGGTCAGGCGCGGGATATGGTGCTTGGCAATGCCCGGCCCATCATCGGCAATGCTGAGCAAGGCGCCGGGGCGTGCTGTGCCATCTTCTGCCATTGCGGGCTTCAAGGTGACCGTGATCATCCCGCCATCGCGCCCGTGATTGATGGCATTTTCCAGGATATTGCGGATCACCTGCGCCACCTGATCCGCATTGGCGGGTCGTGCCACCAGCGCGTCTGCCAATTCCAGTGCCGCCCTTACACCGCGCTGGCTCATCAGCGGTGACAGCGCCTCCACCTCCGCGCGGGTGATCATCGCAAGCGGTGCCTCGCCGACCGGCGGCTGATGTTCCTCCATCTCAATCCGCGACAGGCTCAGCAGATCATCAATCAGCCGGCGCATCCGCTCCCCCTGTTCGGCCATGATGCCAAGGAAGCGCTGTTGCGCGGTGGGATCATCAGCGGCAGGGCCGCGGAGCGTTTCAATGAAGCCAAGCAGGCTTGCCAAGGGCGTGCGCAATTCATGGCTGGCATTGGCCACGAAATCGGCGCGCGTGCGTTCAATCGCGGCTTCCCGGCTGCGATCAATCAGCAAAATCAATAAGCGCCCGCCATCAGCCAGCGGCGGATCAAGCGGCACAACGCGGGCCGAGACCTCGCGCGGCACGGGCACGGGCAAATGGAGCTCAGCGGTGACGGAATGGCCTTCGGCCAGCGCATTGTCCATGGCAGTCGCCAGCACCGGGTGGCGAAGCAGCGCCGCCGCATCCGGCCCCTGCCCTGCCGCTTCCGGTCCCAGCATGGCCCGCGCCGCCGGGTTGGCGCGCAGCACGGCGCGTTCGGCGGAAAGCAGCAAAACGGGCTCCGGCAGGTTTTCCAGAATGGCGGCATCCGCCCGGCGCAGCCTTTCCAAAAGCGCGCCCTGTTCCGCAAGACCCCGCGCGAGGCGGCGAATGCCATCAGCCAGATCATCGGTTGAAGGCAACGCAGCAGCCTCAGCCCGCGCGGGCGGCGCACGTGTTTGCGCCAGCGCCTCGCCGAGCGTCGCCGCCAGCAGCGCAAGCCGTGCGCGCCAGCCCCAGGCGAGCGCAAGGCTTCCAAACATCACAGCGGCAAGCGCCAGCAAGCCCGGCCCAAGCCGCACTTCGCGCGTCAGCATCAAAAGGCTGATCACCAGCAGCGGCACAGCGCCGATAGCAAGGGCGAGCCGCAGCAAGGGCTTCATGCCAAACCCGGGCCGCGCCGCGCGGGCTTAAAAGCCGACACCGATCGGCATGGGCGGTTCCACCATCACGGCATCGCCATTGGGGGCGACGCGAAACAGCGCAAGGCTGCGATCAACCACCCCATTGGCGCGCAGCTGCACCGGGCCATCCACGCCATCCAAGCGCGGCATCGCGTCCGGCGTGGTGCCGGCCGGCGCAACGGCCAAGCCCGCCGCCATCACCGCCGCATCATGCGCAACCCCGGCGATGCGCGGCGCGCGCTGGCCGAAAGCCTGCTGGAAGCGCCCATCAAAGGCGCTTCGGGCGCGTTCATCCGGGGCGGGGAACAGCGCGCCATGCAAGGCAGGTTCATTGGCAAGCCCGGCATCGGCGATCCAGAGCGCATGGCCCAGCAGCAAGGGCCGCGGATTATCCTGCGCGCCGGCCCTGACCGCCGCGGCCAATTCCCGCGCCCGGAAACCGGTGGCGCCAATGACCACCGCATCCATCGGGTTAGCCCCACGCCGGGTCATTTCGGCGACTGGCCCGGCCGCACCCGCCCTTTCATTGAACAGCACAATCGCCGGGCCTGGCAGGTTGAAATCCGCAGCAATCTGACGCATCGCCGCCGCCAGGGCACGGCCAAAGGCATCATCCGGCGCCACCATGCCGAATTGCCGCGCGCCACCGGACATGGCCGATCCCATCACGCGGCGCATCTGCTGTTCCGGTGAAATGCCAAGCGTCCAAACCCCCGCCCGCGCCTGCGAAGCATCATTGGTGAAGGCAAATACCGGCAGGCGCGCCGCCTGCCCGACCGGCGCTGCTGCGGCAGCTTCGCCAGCGGTGAGCGGCCCGACCATGCTGACCGCACCAAGGCTGACGGCACGCCGTGCAGCATCGCCCGCACCCATGGCATTGCCGCCCGTATCCAGGGGCACGAATTCCACCCGGCGGTCATTCTGTTCAAACAGCGCCAATTCGGCGGCCTGCTGCAAGGCGCGGCCCAGCGCTTCCTGCTGCCCTGAAAGCGGCAGCAGCAGCGCAACACGGGTACGCGCCATATCCGCCGGCGCGCCGCTTGCCGGCGCCCCCACCATGATGGGGGCTTGCG
This sequence comes from Roseomonas sp., assembly GCA_044356015.1. Taxonomy (GTDB): domain Bacteria; phylum Pseudomonadota; class Alphaproteobacteria; order Acetobacterales; family Acetobacteraceae; genus Neoroseomonas. The sequence continues at coordinate 716 of JBIKXA010000071.1, read as the reverse complement.
GGGCACAGGCCGCAAGCGCGACAAGCATCCCAAGCGAAGCAAGGGCGATCAGGCGTGACGACAGCCGATTCAGAAAACAAAGAGGCACGGTCGGTCCATCCTTCGGCTGCGCCCGCCATCGGGCCTGGCCTGACATTGGTTGCCACCCCCATAGGCAATATGGGGGATCTTTCGCCCCGCGCCCTGGCCGCCCTGAAGGCCGCCGATGCGGTGCTGTGCGAGGATAGCAGAACAACCGGCGCAATGCTCGCCCGCTTGGGCATCAGCGCGCGCCTGATTCCTCTGCATGACCATAATGAAGCGAATGAGCTTCCCCGCCTACTGGCAATGCTGGGCGAGGGACAAAGATTGGCATTGGTATCGGATGCCGGCACGCCCTTGGTGAGCGATCCCGGCTTTCGGCTGGTGCGCGCCGCCATTGCCGAAGGCCTGCCGATTTCGGCCATTCCCGGCCCCAATGCCGCGATCATGGCCCTCGTGCTGTCCGGCCTGCCGCCCGAGCCCTTCCTGTTTCAGGGTTTTCTCCCGCCGCGCCAGGCAGCGCGCCAGGCAGCGCTTGGCCGGCTGAAGGCGCTGGAACAAGCCGGGCTTGCCGCCAGCATGATTTTTTACGAGGCACCGCATCGGCTGGCCGAAAGCCTTGCCGATATGGCGGCGGCCTTTGGCGCCGAGCGCCCGGCAGCCGTGGCGCGCGAAATGACCAAGCGGTTTGAGGA
>JBIKXA010000070.1:0-17226 GCA_044356015.1 Roseomonas sp. | reverse complement strand
CGGGCGCCGGTATCCAGCACCACCTCGGCCTCCACGGTCGGGTTGCCGCGCGAATCCAGCACTTCGCGGGCGATGATATCGGCAATGGCGGCCATGGCGTGAGATTCCGGTTGCAGGGGTTTCGGGCCGGTGGCTACACCGGTCCGCCCGGGGCGCCAAGACCCCGTTCCCTAAGGGACGCCCAGGCGCTATGCCTTGCCCGAATTGAGAAAGGACTACCCCATGCTGGATCGCCCGCACCCCACACCCACCGCCCCTTCGGCAGACCCCTTCGCGCTGGCCAAGGCGCTGTCCGGGCTGCATTTCATTGGTGGCGCCTATGTCCCGGCGCGTTCCGGCAAGAGTTTCGCGGTGGTGAACCCGGCCACGGGCATTGAAGTGGCCCGTGCGGCGGAAGGTGATGCGGCGGATGTGGATGCGGCCGTCGCCAATGCTGCCAAGGCGCAGAAGGAATGGGCCAAGCTGCCGGCGAGGAAGCGCGGCGCCCTGGTGCATCAATGCGCGGCCCTTTTGAAGGAACATGTGGATGAATTGGGCCGGCTGATCGCACTTGAAACCGGCAAGGCGTTGCGCACGGAAAGCCGTGTGGAAGCCAATGTTGTCGCCGATGTTTTCGAATTCTTCGGCGGCCTTGGCAGCGAATTGAAGGGCGAAAGCGTGCCCTTCGCCCCCAATGTGCTGTCGGTCACGGTGCGTGAGCCACTCGGCGTGGTGGGCGCCATCATCCCCTGGAATGTGCCCATGCTGCTGATGGCGCTGAAAGTGGCGCCGGCGCTGGTGGCGGGCAATGCGGTTGTGGTGAAAAGCGCGGAAGAAGCGCCGCTGGCCGTGCTGCGCATTTGCGAAATCATGAACCGCGTCCTGCCGCCAGGTGTGTTCAATATGGTGAGCGGCTTTGGCCCGGAATGCGGCGCGCCGCTGGTAGCGCATCCGCTGGTGAAGAAAGTCACCTTCACCGGTTCGGTTGAAACCGGCAAGATTGTCTATCGTGCCGCGGCTGAAAAGCTGATCCCGGTCACGCTGGAATTGGGCGGAAAGAGCCCGATGATCGTCTTTGCCGATTGCGATTTCGACAAGACGGTTTCTGGCGCCTTGACCTCCATGCGCTTCACGCGCCAGGGGCAAAGCTGCACCGCGGCATCACGCATTTACGTGGAGCGGCCGATTTTCGACCGCTTCGTCACCGCCATGAAGGATGCGGTGAATGGCATGGTGATGGGCGATCCCTTGGATGAAAAGACGGATATCGGCACCATCATCAGCCAGGGCCAATTCGACAAGGTAAAGGGCTTTATCGCCGAAGGCACCGCCACCGCCGGCGCCACCGCGCATGTCTGCAGCCGCATGCCGGAAGATCCCGCGTTGAAGAAGGGGCTATTCCTGCAACCCGTAATCTTCACGGGGCTCACGCGCGAAAGCCGCCTGGTGCAGGAAGAAATCTTTGGCCCGGTGACGGTCATTCAGCCCTTTGATGACCCGGAAGCGGTGCTGGCGGAAGCGAATGATTCCGTCTATGGCTTGGCCGCCAGCCTTTGGACCAATAATCTGAAGGTCGGGCTTGATCTGGCGCATCGGCTGGAAGCGGGCCTGGTGCAAATCAACCAAAATCTGGTGGTGCAGGCCAATCTTTCCTATGGTGGCGTGAAGCATTCCGGCCTTGGCAAGGAAGCTTCCTTGGAAGCCATGCTGGAGCATTTCACCCATAAGAAGACCATTATGGTGAATATGGGCTAGGGGGTAGGGAGTATGGGGCAGTGGTTGGCGGCTTTGGTTCTTGCATTGGGATTGGCTGGCTGCGCGCAGCAGGCGCGTCAACCCGCGCCCCAGGCAGTGCCCGAACCGCCCGGCCCCGGCCTGGTGGGCTGGCGTTCCATTGGCTTCAGCAATGAAATGTTTGAAAGCGGCTATGTGCAGGAGCGCGAATTGAATACCTCGGGCCCCGTGCGGAGGGCCTGGATCATGCTGAATTTGCGCGAATCCATCCCCATCCCCGAAACGGGCGGGCGGGCACTTTCGGTGCGCTTCATTGGGGAGTATCGTTGTGCCGAACGGCAATGGCGCCCGCTGGAAGGGGCCTGGTTCGCGCGGCGCAACGCGCAGCAGCCCGTGCATGCGGAACGCCCGCGGCGGAGCGGCTTCCGTGAAGCGGCACCGGGGACGCTGGGTGGGGCGTTTTTGGATGCGGCTTGTGGGTTGTGAGGGATTTTATTTTTAGGCGATGCTGGTTTTTGAAGGCAGAAGTCACTCGGCATGACAAATCTCAAAACGTTTAGCGGTATGGTATGAGGGATCGAATGGAGGGACGAAAGCAATCCATCGTTCTAAAAATTCAAGAGTTCCTTGGATTTTTGGCCAGGCCCTGGACGCAATATGACGCTACCTTAAAACAAATAGTTTTGCTTAGACAACAAATAGATCTTGTAAGTTCGAAATTGGGTATGCAGGTCGTGGAAGGGCAATTCGATCGCCTGGAAGCAAGTTTGCGTCGCCTTGAAGCTACTCAGTCAGTATACCTTGGCGATCACGAAGCGCTGACGCGCCTCTATACGGGACATCGGATTTACGTTGACACACGTGACACAAGTATCGCTTCGCATCTTATGCTTGAGGGTCGGTGGGAGCCCTGGGTTGAGAGGGCTCTCATTCCCGCCATCAAGCCAGGCATGAGGTTTGCGGATATTGGGGCGAATTTCGGATATTATACTCTGCTCGGTGCGGAAATGGTTGGCGCTCATGGGCATGTTTATTCATTTGAAGCCAATCCGGTCATTTTTCAGAAGCTGATCAAATCTGTCGCAATCAACGGCTTTGATGGGCGTGTCAGTCTTTTCAATGTGGCCGTGCATGACGGATCAAGCCCAATGCAAATTCACTTCCGCCATGACACCTCTGGCGGTGGTTGGACCAACGTTCTCGCGGACGCGCGGCCAACGGCGCATGAGGTGATTCCGGTTCCAGGTGAGCCTTTGGATAAGCTGCTCGCCGATGTCCCCGAGGTTAACGTCATCAAGATTGATGTTGAGGGGGCTGAACCGCAGGTGCTTGCGGGCGCCAAGAACCTGATAGCGAGATCAAGAGACTTGACGATGATCCTTGAGTTTGATTCGCGACGAATTTCGAAAGAATCGCCAGAAAATTACCTTCAAAGCTTTCTGACACAAGGCTTTGCCATAGCGATTGTTGAACCTGCTGGCGTAACCGAAAAGCTATCCCCCGCTGAATGTTTGGCGCGGTTGAATGGCAGCGTTAATTACCTGATGCTCACGCGTTGATTTTTTGATATCGACCGGCGATCCAAGCTGTTCCTCAATCATATTCGCCGAACAGATTGTAACGGGTCTCCTTCAAGATTCTTTGACTGGCGCCCAAGGCTTCCATGCGGCGATAAGCCACTAGCGATTCCTTAATCCGTTTCTGTCGCCGTAGTATGTCGCATAAGCCCTGCCATGCCGGAATGAAATCCGGATTGGTGGCCAAGACTGACTCGAGAAGTTCTTCGGCATTCGTCAAAGCCCCCGTCCCTGCCAAGGCCTGCGCATATTTGACCGCAATAGAGGGTTCCCTCGGCGATTGAGTGATCAGACCCGCAAGCAGGTCTAAGGCTTCGGGCCACCGATCCAACCGCATCAACGCCCCGATGATGGCATCCTGCATCTGCGCAGCCTCAACCGGTAGTCCGAATATCTCCGCCAAGGATAAGGAGGCGCTTTCCCGATCCGCCCCCTGCCTTAAGATGACTTCCGCCAGAAGTGAGGGCATTTCATCGATATCAGACCGGCCAAGTGCGCCCTTCCTGGCGTAATCAAAAGCTTCGGGAAGACGATCAAGTTCGATCAGTGTCTGCACCAAACCGGTCCACGCGATATCAGGAGCATCTGGCCTTGTAACGGCCAATTCATACCCCCGTACCGCAAGTTCGTGTTGGGACAGAATACGCGCTGTTCGCCCCAGTTGCATAAGAAGAAACGCATCGCCGGGAAGATGCTCACAAGCCTTGACCAATTCCCTCAGTGCTTCGTTTTGGCGATCCGCTGCCCAAAGGGCGCTCACGAGAGTCCAGTGAGAGGCGCTCAAAGACTGATCTTTTGCCAAGGCCGATCGTGCGGCCGCGGCTGCCTCCGCGGTGCGCCCCTCCGCCAGCAGGAAACTCGCCTGCTGCTGCCGGATCACTGCCGATTCCGGAAACTGCTCCACTGCCCGCGCCGCGGCCGCACTTCCCAGGGCGTAGCGCTTGGCCATCCAAAGCCCATTCAGCAAACCCAGATGCAGCACCTCACGTTCCGGCGCCAAGTCGCGGGCTGCCTGATAGGCATCAATAACTTCCGGATAATCCCCTGCCTGCGCTGCCTGATGCCCACGCCTCGCTTGCAGGGCGACACTTCCCGGCAGGGCAAAGCAGGCCTCGCGCAAAGCCTCTCTCGCATCGGCGGCGCGTTCCTGGCGGATCAGTGCATCGGCCAGAATAATCCAGGCTGCTTCCTTCTGCGCGTCGCTCGCCTCGGCCAGCAAAACCTCACGCGCAGCGGCCTCCGCCTCAAGCAGGGCGCCGGCGGCCAGAAGGTGTTTCGCGCGTTCATCGCGAAAATCGGCATCATCGGGCCAAAGCGCCGCGGCCTTGGCGGCCAGGCTGGCGGCTTCCTGGAATTGGCGCGCCTGCGCAAGCTGCGCCAAGGCTGCCTTGGCTTGCACTGGGTTTTCAAGCTCAGGAAGTGCGGTTGCCACGATGCGCCTCAGCCCTTGGGTATTTTCCCAGGCCATAAACTAATAACACGAATTGCTTGCCACAAGCTGAAGGGGACAGGCTGAGCCGATTTCGACCCAGCCTGGATGCTCCCCCGCAATAGCGCGGGCAGCTATGCAAGCTTGGCCGCCATCCCGCGCATAAAAGTCTCCCGGAAGCGGATCGGGTCGCGGTCCGTTTGCGTCTTGCCGGGTTCATTATCAATCCGCGCGCCGATCACATGCGGGCCATCGGTGGCAAGGGCGCGATCAATCAGCGCGTCAAACTCCGCCTCATCCGCCGCCCAATGAGCGGAAGCAATGCCGGAAGCGCGCGCAATGCCGATCAGATCCGTGCCCGCTTGCGCCGCCGGTGTGCCCTGGCCGCCGGTGATCTGATAAATGCCGTTATCCCAGATCACGACAATCAGGTTCTTCGGTGCCTGGGCGGCGATGGTGGAAAGGCAGCCCAACTGCATCAGCAGCGACCCATCACCTTCCAGGGCGAAAACGCGCCGTTCCGGCTGCGCAATGGCAACCCCCATGGCAATGGGCGCGGCAAGGCCCATGCTGCCCAGCATGTAGTAATTCTCGGCACGATGGCCGGCGGCCCATAAATCCCAGTTGGAATTGCCAATGCCCCCAATCACGGCTTCCTGCTTTGTCAGCTTGCCCACCACGCGCTTGGTCAGCGCGGCGCGGTTCATCACCTGCGTATTGCGACGATCTTCCATGATCAGCGCCCCCCGGTCAGCAGCGGTGAAAGGATCAGGCAGGCCGGCCAGCGCGTGGCAAAGGCCTGGCGCATGGTGCGGCCCGCGATGAAGGCGGCCTCATCCAGCCTGGACATGGTGTGGTGTTCAATCCCCATGCTGTCCAGGATCGGGCGCATGGTGCGGCAGACAATCGCCTGCCCGGGATTGAATTCACCCAAAGTGCCGCGTTCGCTCACCATCATCAGCACGGGGATTTGGCCGGCAACAACAAGGGAAGCGAGAACATTCGGCAGTGTTGCGAAGCCCGAGGTCTGCATCAGCACAATGCCGCGCATCCCGGCCATGGTGGCGCCGGCGACAATGCCGATCGCTTCTTCCTCTCGCGCCGCGGCGAAGGTGGTGAAATAGGGATCGGCGTGGCAGCCTTCGATCAGGGGACGCAGCACATTATCCGGCACATAGGTAACGAGCCGAACATTATTGTCCTTGAGCGCTTGGCGGACGATGCCATGCCAGCTTGGCGCGCTTTCAGCGGCACTCGACATGATGGGCGTTTACTCCGTTGCATTGAGAGGGGCTGAGTCTATGGCGAGAGCATTTTCAAGCCAAGTGGACACACTTGGCGACTCGGAAAATGCGACCAAACAACAGCCTGCGCGCCAAGCGTGACAGGGATTAGGGCACCGGTACGTTCAAAAACCAAGCCGTCGCCGGGAAGGCGATAGCGGCGATAATGGTGGTGAACAGCACGGCGGCGGAGGCTTCTTCCGCGCCCACACCTTGGCGTTGCGCCAGCAGATAGGCATTGGTCGCGGTTGGCATCGCCGCCAGCAGCACGCCGCAAATCACCCAAAAGGGATCAAGCGCCAGCCAGCTTCCCAGCACGAACCAGACCAGCGCGGGGTAGATGAACAGCTTGGCCGCCGTAATGCCGAAAGCGACCGCGAAAAGCTGCCCGCCTATCTTCAACCGCGCGAGTGTGCCGCCGAGCGCAAATAGCGCTGTCGGCCCGGCAGCATTACCCAGGAAGGACAGGAAGCGTTCAATCGGCGCCGGGATGGGCAGCTCAAGCCCAGCGGAAAGCGCGCCAAGCGCGATGGAAAGGATCACCGGGTTCCGCAACAGGCCGCGCAAGCCCGCCATCACGGCTTTCAGGCCCTCACCCTTCGCGGAGGGCGCCATCAGCATGGACCCAAGCGCGATGATCACCGCCACTTCGGCCACAATCGCCATGGCAACCGGCCCCGCGATGCGCGGCCCCAGCATGGGCAACATCAGCGGCGGCGCCAGATAGCCGACATTGCCCATGGCAGCAGCGGCGCCAAAGGCTGAACCGATACGGATATTGCCGCGTGCAATGCGGCCGATCAGCATTGCGCCGGCGAAGATGGCAAGACAGGCGCCCAGATAGCCCGTGAAATAAGTGGCATCGAAGCTTTCGCGCAAAGGCTGAGCTGCCATCAGCTTGAACAACATCGCCGGCAAAGCGACGTTGAAGCTGAACAACCCAATCGCTTCCATCGCGGTGGGCGGCATCCATTTGCGCTTCGCGGCGGCGAAGCCAAAAGCCACCACCGCGAAAATCGGCAGGCAAAGGGCGAGGAAGGCAAGCACGGCTCGGGAACCTAACCCGGATCAGCCGCGCTGCGAAACATCTCGCTATTGCGCCTTGGCGCTGGCTTCGCTGCGTGTCGCGCCGACGCGGGATGCAAGCGACGCGGCCAGGAAATCATCCAATTCCCCATCCAGCACCGCCGCCGGATTGCCCTTTTCAACGCCTGTCCGCAGGTCCTTCACCATCTGATAGGGCTGCAAGACATAACTCCGGATTTGATGCCCCCAGCCGATATCGGTCTTGCCCGCCTCGGTCGCGGCATTCACGGCTTCGCGCTTGGAGAGTTCCAGTTCATACAAGCGCGCTTTCAGCATGCCCATGGCAATGGCGCGGTTGCGGTGCTGGCTGCGATCCTGGGTGGACGCCACCACAATCCCGGTCGGGATATGGGTGAAGCGCACGCCGGATTCGGTCTTGTTCACATGCTGCCCGCCAGCGCCAGAGGCGCGGAAGGTATCGGTCTTGAGGTCTGCCGGATTGACCTCGATCTCGATCTTATCATCCACCACCGGATAGACGTAGACGGAAGCAAAGCTGGTGTGCCGGCGCGCAGCCGAATCAAACGGGCTGATGCGCACCAGGCGATGCACGCCGCTTTCGGTCTTGAGCCAGCCATAGGCATTGGGGCCGCTGATTTGAATTGTCGCGGATTTCAGCCCGGCCTGTTCGCCGGCACTTTCTTCCGTCAGCACCACCTTATAGCCATGCTGTTCCGCCCAGCGCGAATACATGCGCAGCAGCATTTCCGCCCAATCCTGGGCTTCCGTGCCGCCGCTGCCGGAATTGACTTCCAAAAACGCGTCATTGGCATCCGCTTCGCCGGAAAGCAGGCTTTCAATCTCGCGTTTCTTCGCTTCAGCGGCCAGGCGCACCAAATCCGCTGTCACTGCATTGGCGGTATCGGCATCGCCTTCCGCTTCGGCCAATTCAATCAGGCCGAGTGCATCTTCAACATCGCGTTCCAGGCGCTTCACGCCATCAATCTGTTCCGAAAGCCGCCCGCGTTCGCGCATGACGCGCCCGGCTTCGTCAGCATTGTTCCACAGCGTCGGGTCTTCGACCCGCGCATTCAGTTCTTCGAGACGACGGACAGAGGCATCCCAGTCAAAGATGCCTCCTCAGCAGGGCCACCGATGCGGTGATCTGCTCGTGCAGGGATTGGGCGTCAGCGCGCATGATGCGGGGCTAATAGAGCCCGCCGAGGTCCCTGTCGAGGCGGTTGGCGCCAGCGGCACCAGGCGCGCCGGAACCATCGGCGCGTTCGCTGATGAATTCATCACGCCAACGCTGCGTGCCATTTTCTGTGCCGGGGCGGAAGGGTTCCATGATGCTGCCATTGCCAACCGCCACGCGCATCAGCGTAATGCCGGATGGGCGACGGAAGGGCACGGGCGGGCTGCCGGAAAGCGCCGCACCTGCGACTTCGCGGAAAATCGGCGCGGCATTGCCACCGCCGGTTTCGTTATTGCCAAGGCTGCGCGGATCATCAAAGCCGACCCAAACCGCGACAACGAGGTCAGGCGTGAAGCCGACAAACCAATTATCCTTGTAGTCATCCGTGGTGCCGGTCTTGCCGGCCACCGGGCGGCCAAGGCGTGAACCGATGGCATTGGCCGCTGTACCGCGCGCCACCACGCCTTCCAGAATGCTCACCATCTGATAGGCCGAAATCGGGTCTGTCGCGCGCTGCCTTTCGCCCGCTTCAAGGCGCGGCGGCCCGGCTTCGGGGCCAGAACCACACGCGGCGCAGGCGCGTTGATCAGCGCGCCAGATCACGCCCCCGCGCCTGTCCTGCACCGAATCAATCAGTGTCGGCGTCACGCGAAATCCGCCATTGGCAAAGGCGCCATAGGCGGCTGCCATGCGCAGCACCGTGGTCTCTCCGGCGCCAAGCGACATCGCCAAATATCGCGGCATATTGTCAATCACGCCAAAGCGCCGCGCCGCATCGGAAACCGCCGCCATGCCGACATGATCGGCCAGCCGCACCGTCACCAGATTAAGGCTGCGTTCCATGGCGCGACGCATCGTCACCCAGCCATTATAGGTATTGGCATCATAGTTTTGCGGGCGCCACAGGCCCTGTGGGGTCATGATCTCCACAGGCTCATCAGGGATTTCCTGATTGGGCGGAATGCCTTTTTCAAGCGCGGCGATATAGACAAACGGCTTGAAGGACGATCCCGGCTGGCGCTGCGCCTGGGTTGCGCGATTGAACCAGGATTTTTCGAGCGCCCAGCCGCCCACCATGGCCATGACGCGCCCGGTTTGCGGATCAAGCGCCACCACCGCACCTTCGGCCAGGGGAATTTGCCTGAGTGCGAGGCGTTCCGGCCGCGCCGGGCGATTGCGCTGCGCGGCCTCGGCGGGCAGGTTTTCCACCAGCACGACATCGCCGGGGCTGACCACATCCTGCACGCGGCGCGGTTCAGGCCCCAGTCGCCCATCAGGCAGCACCGGGCGTGCCCAGGGGCGCAATTCTTCCAGGTAAAGCGTGCCCTGTTGCGGTTCCGCCGGGCGGCGCGGGTCGCGCCGTTCCAGCCAGGCAAGCCGGGCTTCCTGTGGCCTGACCTCCAGCACCACGGCCAAGCGCCATTCGGGCAAGGCGCCCGGCGGGCGCGGCGTATCGGCCAGCGCCGGCATCCATTCAGTGGTGGCCGCGGAAATCCGTGCCACCGGGCCGCGCCAGCCGCCGCGCCGGCGGTCATAATTCATCAGCCCTTCGCGCAAGGAACGTTCGGCAGCCGCCTGGATGGTGGGGTCAAGGCTGGTCCGCACCACCAGACCACCCATGGTGGTTTGTTCCACACCGAAGCGTTGGATCAATTCGCGGCGCACTTCTTCGGTGAAGTGCTGGCCAACCTGCAGTTGATCCGGCCGACGCGTGGGCCGCGCCAGTAGCGGCTCCGCACGCGCCGCACTGGCTTCTTCCGCGGTGATCGCGCGGTCTTCCAGCATGCGTTCAATCACCCAATCGCGCCTGGCCTTGGCCGCTTCCGCGCGGCGGATCGGGTGATAATTATTCGGCGCCTTGGGCAGCGCGGCGAGGTAGGCAACCTCGGCCACCGTCAATTCATCCAGGCTTTTGTTGAAATAAACCTGTGCGGCGGCGGCCACGCCATAGGCCTGCTGACCCAGGAAGATTTCATTCAAATAAAGCTCAAGAATGCGATCCTTGCTCAGCGCCTTTTCCATGCGCAGCGCCAGAATCGCCTCCCGCGCCTTGCGGGTGAAGGACCGATCCGCACCCACCAGCATGTTTTTCGCCACCTGCTGGGTGATGGTGGAAGCGCCGCTCATGCGTCGCCCGCTGCCATATTGCTCAGCGGCCTGGATCACGGCGCGCAGAATGCCCAAGGGGTCAATGCCGGTATGGTCGCGGAAGCGCTGATCCTCGGCGGAAATGAAAGCCTGCTGGACGCGCTGCGGAATGGCTTCGATCGGGACGAAGATGCGCCGCTCCTGCGCCAATTCGGCCATCAGCCGGCTATCGGCGGCGTAAATCCGGCTCATTTGCGGGGGTTCATATTCCGCGAGCCAGCCGTGATCCGGCAAATCCTGCGCGAAATGCTGATAGGCGCCATAGGCCGCGATGCCGCCCGCCAAAAGCACGGCGGCGCCAAGGCTGAACATCCAGCGCAGGATGCTGAAGCGCCGGCGGCGTGTTTGCTTCTTGGGCTTGGGCGGGGGCTCAGCGCGCGGCGGCGGTGCCTCAGGCGTGGCGCGCTGAGGGTCAAGCGGTTGATCGGCGCGCAAATCCGGTGTTGACATCGTGGCGCTTGTTACACTGCCCCGCGCCAGAACGCGACTGCATGGCCGGTGTTTTTTACCCGGGCGCCACGCGCGGGGCGGAAGGCAGCCATGCTTCCACCGCACGCGCCAGGCTGGCGGCGATCCGCGCGCGGTGTTCGGGTTTGCGCAGCGCTGCCTCATCCCCTGGATCGGAAAGGAAGCCCATCTCCACCAGGACGGAGGGCACTTCCGGCGCCTTCAGCACAATGAAGCCGGCTTCGCGCCGGGGCTTTGGCAGCACGGGCACGGCGCGCGTCAATTCCCGCACCGCGACACGGGCGAAGCGGTTGGAATCCCCGCGCGTTTCCAGGCGCATCAGGCTGAGCAGGATGGCCTGCACCTCCGGCGGGACAGAGGGCAGGCTAAGCCCGCCCGCCAGATCGGCATTGTTTTCGCGCTGCGCGAGGGCTTCGGATAGCGGGTCGCTCGCGGTCTCCGCCAGGGTATAGACACTCGCCCCCTTGGCACCGGGGGCGGAATCGGCGTGGAGCGAGATCAACAGCGCCGCTTCGCGCGTGCGGGCGAAGGCCACGCGATCGGCCAGCGAGATGAATTCATCGCGTTCCCGCGTCATGGCGACACGGCATTTGCCGCCTTCCTGCAATTTGCGGCGCAGCGCCTGCGCGGCGGCAAGCGTGACGCGTTTTTCTTCCGTGCCGCGCCGGCCAATGGCGCCGGGGTCATAGCCACCATGGCCGGGGTCTATCACCACCAGCGGCAAAGCGGGGGCGCTACCTTGCGCCAGGGGCATGTCCCGCCGTGCCGCGGCGGCGAAGTTGGCGGTGCTTGCAGGCGCGATTTCCACGATCAAACGCCCTGCCGGCCCCGGCAGCCGACGCGGTAGGGCCGGGCGCGCCAGATCAAGGCGCAATGCCTTGGCTTCGGCGTCAAATACGGCGCTGGCCACCGGCCCCGCCGAGCCAAGCCGCGCCGGTCCCTGCCAGTTCACCCCAGGCAGGGAGAGAACCAAGCGCGGGGGCTCGGCCAAGGCACGCCATTCCCAGGAAAGCGGGCCTTCCAGGGTCAGGTTAAGCCTGGCTGCGCGGCCTTCTGTGGTGAGCCTGACGGCATTGACGGAAGCGGCCAGGGCCGGTTGGGTGCCGCCCAGAACCGCCCCGCCCAAGCCAAGGAAATGCCGGCGCCCTATGCCCATAGGTGCTTTCATACCGGGCCAAGCCCCCCCTGTCATCCGGAACGCGGCATCTTGCCCTTGTGGTGCCTGCGGGCAGGGACTAAGGTGGTTTGTCCCGGCGGCATCCGCTGCGGGCGAGAATTCCGGCGGCATCGCCTGGCGCATGAAGCCCTGAAGGGCAGCGCGCCCCACGATGTTCAGCCCCCTGGCCTCTGAAGCCCACGCTTATGGTGTTGGCTTTGTGGATTTGCCGGGGAGTGGCCCTTCCTTCTCGCCGGCGCGGCCCGTGGCGCGCGAAAGTCAAAGCCCTTATGGCCATGGCCCCCGTCGCGCCCGCCGTCCCGCCTGCGCCTGTGACCTTCGTTGCCACGATGGTCCAAGGGTTCCCGGGGCAGGATCCAGGTGCGCCCACCCTGGGGCCGCTGCGCCGCGAAGGCGCCGGTTCCACCGAAGAAGGTCTTCGCCGTCGCATGCCATCGCACGCCACGCCGCTTTTCGAACCTTGTTCGGGCCATGCCACAAATTTGCGCCCGCGGCACCGCCCCGGCGCGGAGAGCCCACCCCATGACCAAGCGTATGCTGATAGATGCATCCCACCCCGAGGAAACCCGGGTTGTGGTGATGGATGGCAATCGCCTCGACGAATTTGACCTTGAAACGGCGCAACGCCGTGCGCTGAAGGGCAATATCTACCTCGCCAAAGTGGTGCGGGTGGAACCCAGCCTGCAAGCGGCCTTTGTGGAATATGGCGGCAATCGCCACGGCTTCCTGGCCTTTGGCGAAATCCACCCGGATTACTACCAAATCCCCGTGGCCGATCGTCAGCGCCTGCTGGAAATGCAGGAAGCCGAAGCCCGCGCTGAGGATGAGGCTGATCTGCCACCCGAAAGTGCCATGGACCGTGCCGCCTGGAATGGCGAGACGCCCGAGCCGTGGCAGCCCGCCGAAGACGCCCAAGGCGAGGCCGCGCCTGCCGCTGAAGCTCAAGCGGATGATGCGGCGCCGATAGAAGCAGCGGCACCCGCAGCGGAAGCCGAAGCCCCGCCCGCCGCCGCGCCGCTTGAAATGGGCGAGGAAATCCGTCGCGCCGAAGCTGATGCGCCGGGCGATGAAGCCGCCGAGGCTGATCTTGGTCGCGTTGAGGAATTGCCCGCCGAAGACCAGGCGCCGCCCGAGACCATTGGCGGTGAAGGCCCTGCCGAGACGGAAGAAGAACGCCGCGAACGCCGCATCCCGCCGCGCTTCCTGCGCCATTACAAGATTCAGGAAGTGATCCGCCGCCGCCAGATCATTCTGGTGCAGGTGGTGAAGGAAGAACGTGGCGGCAAAGGTGCCGCGCTGACCACGTATATTTCTCTTGCCGGGCGGTTTTCGGTGCTGATGCCGAATTCCCCGCGCGGGGGTGGCGTTTCGCGCAAGATCACCTCAGCCGCGGATCGCAAGCGGCTGCGCGAAGTGATGGATGATCTGCAATTGCCGCAGGGCATGTCCTTGATTGTGCGCACCGCCGGCGCACAACGGCCAAAGCCGGAAATCCAGCGCGATTGCGAATATCTGCTGCGGCTTTGGGATAATATCCGCGAAAGGACGCTGGCTTCCACCGCGCCCGCGCTGATTTACGAAGAAGCGGATCTGATCAAGCGGTCCATCCGCGATGTTTATGGCCGCGACATTGATGAGGTGATGGTGGAGGGCGATGGCGCCTTCCAGCAGGCGCGCGAATTCATGCGCATGCTGATGCCATCCCATGCCAATAAGGTGCGGCTGCACCGCGATACGACGCCGCTTTTCGCGCGCCATCACGTGGACCAGCAATTGGATGCGATGCATTCGCCCGTGGTGCAGTTGCGGTCCGGCGGTTACGTGGTGATCAACCAGACCGAAGCGCTGGTCGCGATTGACGTGAATTCGGGCCGCGCCACGCGCGACAGACACATCGAAGACACGGCGCTGCGGACGAATATGGAAGCGGCGGAAGAAATCGCGCGGCAATTGCGCCTGCGCGATCTGGCCGGGCTGATTGTGATTGATTTCATTGACATGGAATCAAACAAGCACAATGCCATGGTGGAAAGGCGGCTCAAGGAATCGCTCCGCCACGACCGGGCGCGCATTCAGGTGGGGCGCATCAGCCATTTCGGCCTGCTGGAAATGAGCCGCCAGCGCCTGAGGCCCTCCATCGCGGAACAAACCTTCATCACCTGCCCGCATTGCCTGGGCCGCGGCACGGTGCGCGGCGTGGAAAGCAGCGCGCTTCAGGTGCTGCGCGCGATTGAGGAAGAAGGGGCGAAGCGCCGCGCCGCTGAAATCAATGTGCATGTCGCGACCGAAGTTGCGCTATGGCTGCTGAACCGCAAGCGCGACCGGCTTTCCGAGATTGAAGCGCGTTTCGGCATGAGTGTTTTCTTCCAGCCCGATGAAAAGCTGATGGGGCCGGCGCTCCGCATTGAACGCTTGCGTGCCGCGGAACCCATGGCCGTTACCGCCGCACCTTCCGCGCTGCGGATGGATTACGCGCCGGAAGCCGAAGACATCGCGCCGGAGATCGAGGAAGAGGAAGCGGATAGCCCGCGCGCCGAGGCGCGTGAGGAAACCGCCGAGGAAGGTGAACGCCGCCGTCGCCGTCGCCGTCGCCGCCGTGGTGGCCGCCGTGAAGGCGGGCCGCAGGGCGCCGAGGGCAGCGATACCGAAGCCGAGGGCGACGCCGAAGAAGGCGCCGAAGCAGCAGCAGAAGCGGGCGGGATGCCGGAAGGCGAAGCGCCTGCTGGCGAGGAAGAATCCCAAGCCGCTGAAGGTGCCGCCGAGGGTGAGGATCGCCCGCGCCGCCGTGGCCGCCGTGGTGGGCGCCGCCGCCGTGAGGATGGCCCGCGTGAGCGCCGGGCGGAGGATGCCGCGCCGGAGATGGCCGAAGAAGCCCCCGCGCCGCGCTATACCGGCCCAACCCCGGCGGACCCCTTCGCCGGGCAGATTGATGATGTTTTTGCCGCCATGGCGGCAGCCGAGGAAGCGGCGGAACGCGCTGCCGCGACGGCGCGGCGCATTGCCCCAGCAGCCCCTGCGCCGGAACCTGCCCCCGCGCCCGCGCCTGAGCCTCAGCCGGTAGTGGTGGCGGAAGCGGTGGTGGAAGCCCCGGCGCCGGCTGCCGAGGTTGCGCCGCCGGAAGCCCCGGTGGTTGCGGCACCGCCCGCCGCCGCCGAACCTGCCCCGGCGCCCGCGCCTGAGACTGAAAAGGCAGAACCGGTGATTGGGCCGGCTATTCAGCCGGTGGTGCTGGGTGAGGGCGCAGAAGTGGCGCGGCCCAAGCGGCAGGGCTGGTGGAAGCGGCCGGGTTAAAACGCTGTCGCGCCAGATGGATTTATCCGGCGCATAACCAAACTAACCCCAGGCGCGGGCGGGGACATAAACCTCGCCCGCCATCAGCCGGCGCGCGGTGCGCAGCGTGCCGCCGGAAATGATCTCCCGCGAACCATCCGCCGCGCGGGTGGAAGTGATCACCGCTTCCATGCTGCCGGTCGGGTGTTCCAGCACCACGGTTTCGCGGTCCGCGCCAGTGATTTTCGCAATGCCTTCGGCCACCGTGCCGGGCAGTACGCAAGCGCTTGCGATACAAATGCCACCCGTCACCGCCATGGCTTCATGGCAGGCGAGCGGCGTGAAATAGCGCGCGGCGACACCGCCCTGATCGCCCTCGGGTTCCGCGATGATGGCGAATTTCGGAATGACGCGGCCTTCCGCATCCCCCATGCCCATGGCGAGGCTCGCCTTGCGGCGAATGGCTTCAATCCGCGCCATGAAACCCTTGTCGGCATCCAATTCCTTGGCGGTTTCTCGGGCGGTTTTGCCGAAATCCCTCGCGCGGGCAATCACCACCGGCATGCAGATATCAAGGCAGGTGACTTCCACGCCATCAATCACATCAATCGCGTTGCCGGTTGGCATCAGCTTGCCGGTGGCGCCACCCACCGCATCGGCGAAATTCAGCACAATGGGGGCAGCGGTGCCGGGCACGCCGGCAATCGCGGTATCGCCTTCATAATTCACGCGCTTGCCTGGCGTTTGCACCACGGCTTCAATCAAGGCGCCGGTATTCACCGCGCGGATCATGACGCGGGTTTCGCCTTCCTCTGCCGGCACCAGCCCGCTTTCAATCGCGAAAGGCCCAACACCCGCCAGCATATTCCCGCAAGTCGGCCCCCAATCCACAAAGGCGCGATCCACAGAAACCTGCGCGAACAAATAATCCACCTGCTGCGCTGCGCCGGCCGCCGCGCGGGAGACGATGCATACTTTGCTGGTGAGCGTTGTCGCCCCACCCAGCCCATCAATCTGGCGCGCATCGGGGGACCCCATGGCGGCGAGCAACACGCGCCCCATCGCGTCCCGATCTTCCGGCAAATCATGGCGCAGGAAATAAGGGCCGCGGCTGGTGCCGCCACGCATCAGCGTGCAGGGAATGGCTTTCTGCATAAGTCTATCCGTCAGCGTAAAGGCCAGGGGAGGTCGAAGAAATGCTGCAACAGCCCCTGCGGGAAATCGAGCGTCAGCATTTGCGCCACGAAGATCAGCCCAATGGTCGCAATACTGGTCAATAACAGCGTAAGCCGCCAGGAACATCGCGCCGCATGGCGCAGGAAAGCCAGGAAGAAGATCGTATTGGCCAGCAGGAACCCGACCAGGGCGGAAAGCCCAACAAGGCCGATCACCCAACCCAAATGCGCCCAGAAGCTGCCATCTTCGGGCTTCGCATTGGCCTCCGCGTCATGGAATAGCGACCCACCCACACGGCCGAAATTCAGCCGCAACAATACCGGCACGCTGATCAGCAGCATTGCCCCCGCAACCATCATCGGGAAGATCGCGCCGAGGAAGCTGTGGCGCATGGCATCAATGAAAACCGCAGCGAAAAGCGCCACCGGAATCACGGCGAAAATCGCCTGAGGCTGGCGCTTGCCGGTATCCTTGCTGCCGCCATCTTCTTCCGTATCGGCCAGCCGGCGTTGGCGTATGCCAAGCCCGGCAAACACCACAATCAGCGCGCCGATAATCATCACGCCGGGCCGTGTCAGGAAATCCCAGCCGTAGAATTGCACGGCTTGGTAGAGATAGGTTTCCATCGGCAGCGCCAGCACAAAGCCCACCACAAAGGGCGGGCGCGGCCAGCCGAAGCGGCGCATCAGCAGGCCGAGCAAACCAACACTCAACAACAACAGCAAATCCGCCAATTCGCGGTTATTGTTGAAGGCGCCGAAGCA
>JBIKXA010000069.1:0-17284 GCA_044356015.1 Roseomonas sp. | reverse complement strand
AGCGATTCCGGCGTGCGGCCTCGGCCCGGGAAGCTCCGGCCCAAATTCATCGGCATGGCCATGCGCAGATTGCGAAACCCGGCATGCATCTCAGCCGCGATGGACCGCGCATGGGCGCGCGCCGCACGATCCGCGGGCCAAAGCTGCGGCGCGATTTCGGCGCAGTATTCGCAGATACTCAGGCTTTCCCAAACCCGCGCGCCGCGATGTTCCAGGTAAGGCACCATCCCAGCGGGGGTTGCCGATTTCAGCGCCGTGGTGGCGCCACCACCAGCAAGTGGAATGACGATTTCTTCCACATCCAGCCCAGCCAAATGCACGGCCAGCCAGCCGCGCATTGACCAGGAAGAATAGCGCTTGGTGCCGATGACAAGGCGACCTTCGGGCATCGCGGGACTCCTGATTTTCAATGATCATTATGCCTCGGTTAGGTCAGGCTGGGCTACCCTCAGCAAGAAAACGGGTTTTGGGATCGCCATCCTCTTTGGGGATAGTGCTTTCTAGTAAGATTTTCATTTCATTTGCTGGTTTTGCCGGATATAGTATTGCGATGGATGATATAGACCGGAATATCCTGCTGGAACTCCAAGGCAATGGCGCGGCGGGTCTGGCGGAACTCGCGAAAGTCGCGGGGCTTTCCGTCTCGGCCACGGCGGAACGCGTCAAGCGGTTGGAAGAACGCGGCACCATTCGCGGCTGGCGGGCGGATCTGGACCCCGCGGCGGTGGGCTGCCCGCAACTCGCCTGGGTTTTCGTGATGCTCCAATCCGGCGCCGAGGCAAGCTTCATCGCCGCCATGGCGGCAGATGAGGCCGTGCTGGAATGCCATGCCATTTCCGGGCGCTGGTCCTATCAGGTGAAGCTCCGCCTGCCGGACCTCGCGGCGGTGGATAGCTTCACCAATTCCCGCCTGCGCGCCCTGCCTGGGGTGATGCGGACGGAAACCCTGGTGGCTTTGGCAACCCATAAGGAGTCCAGCGCGCTACCGATCGCCCCGGCGGATGAGGAAGAATAAGGCCCTGGTTTCGCAAGCCTGGGGGCGGCGCCAATGAGCCGCCGGCCGCTGGAAATCACGCCCGAATTGATGCTGCGCGCCTATGGCGCCGGGCTGTTCCCCATGGCGGAAGGGCGGGGCAGCACCAAGCTCCATTGGCTTGACCCGTCGCTGCGCGGCATTCTGCCACTCGATCACGGGTTTCATCTGCCGCGCCGGCTCAGGCGCACGGTGCTGTCGGGGCGCTTTGTCATCACGGCGGATCAGGATTTCCCCGGCGTGATCGCAGGCTGCGCCGCGCCTGCGCCGGGGCGCGCCGATACCTGGATCAATGCCGAGATCGAAACCCTGTTCACCGCGCTGCATCGCATGGGTGCCGCCCATTCCGTTGAAGTCTGGCAGGATGGCGCGCTGGTGGGCGGGCTTTACGGCGTGCGCATCGGCGGTGCGTTTTTTGGGGAGAGCATGTTTTCGCGCGTGACGGATGCTTCAAAGGTGGCGCTGGTGGCGCTGGTGGCGCGGCTGCGCCTGGGGGGCTTTACGTTGCTTGATACGCAATTCCTGACCGCCCATCTGGCGCGCTTTGGTGCGGTGGAAATCCCCAAGGCCGAGTATAAGCGCCTTTTGGCCGCCGCGCTGGACGTGCCGGCGCGCTGGCGGGCCAGCCCCGATGCCGCCCTGCTGGAGGCGGAAATCCGCGCGATGCGCGCTTCAGCTACGGATGAGGCCAGCCATGGGGCTTGAGGGATCGGCGCTGTAATTGCGCGGCATGCGCCCGGCCAGATAGGCATGGCGCCCGGCTTCCACTGCCGCCTTCATGGCGCGCGCCATGCGCACGGGATGTTTCGCATGCGCAATCGCGGAATTGAGCAAAACGGCATCGCAGCCAAGCTCCATCGCCAAGGCCGCATCGGATGCCGTGCCAATCCCCGCATCCACCAGCACCGGCACCTTGGCTTCGCGCTTGATGGCGCTGATCATATAAGGGTTCACCACGCCCATGCCGGACCCGATCGGTGCGCCCAAGGGCATGATGGCCACACAGCCCATATCTTCCAGCCGCTTCGCCGCCAGCGGGTCATCCGCGCAATAGACCATCACCTGAAAGCCATCGGCGATCAGCGCCTGAGCCGCTTCGAAAGTGGCGGGCATATCGGGGTAGAGGAAGGGCGCCGGGCCCAGCACTTCCAGCTTCACCAAATTCCACCCGCCAGCCTCACGCGCCAGGCGCAGCGTGCGCACCGCATCCTTGGCCGTATGGCAGCCCGCCGTATTGGGCAGATAGGTATAGCGCTTGGGGGAGACATAATCCTGCAGCATCGGCGCCTTGGGGTCCGAAAGATTGACGCGCCGCACCGCCACAGTGACGATCTCAGCGCCCGAGGCTTCGATGGCGGCGGCCGTTTCCTCCAAATCCTTGTAGCGACCCGTGCCCACAATCAGGCGGGATTGGAAGCGCTGGCCGGCCACCTGCCAGCTATCATCATCCGTGTCAGCCATGCTCAGCCGCCCCCGATGAAGTGAACGATTTCAAGCCTGTCGCCCTCGGTCAAGGCGACGCTGGTGTAGGTGGAACGCGGCACGATTTCCTCATTACGTTCAACCGCCACCTTGCGGGTATCAAGGCCAATCGCGGCCAGAAGCGCCGCCACAGTGGCGCCTTGGGGCATTTGGCGGGGCTCCCCGTTCACGGAAATGGCGATGGCAGACATGGGGCTAATGTGGCGGGGCAGGGACGGAAGGGCAAGCGCCCGTCCCGCTTGCCGGGCTTGGACCCCCCGTGCTAGCGCAACGCTTAAGTTTTGTTCGCAAGGGAAGCGTCGTGACCCCGCCTTTGATCGCCGTGCTGAACGGCCCCAATCTGAACATGCTGGGCGTGCGAGAGCCGGAGAAATACGGCACCGCCACGCTGGATGATGTGGAAGCGCTTTGCGCCGAAGTGGCGGATGGGCTTGGCCTTGCCATTGATTTCCGCCAGACCAATAGCGAAGGCGAATTGGTGACCTGGGTGCAGGAATGCCGCGGGCGCGCTGCCGGCATCATCATGAACCCGGCGGGCTATACCACGACATCCATCGCCGTGATGGATGCGCTGCTTGCCGTGGATGTGCCGGTGATTGAAGTGCATATCACGAATATCCATCGTCGGGAGGAATTCCGGCATCACAGCTTCATTTCCAAGGCCGCGACCGGCGTGATTTGCGGGCTTGGCGTTGAAGGCTATGCGCTGGCGATCCGCGCCATGGCGGGGCTGATCGCTCAGGATGAGGAAGCATGACCAAGGACCTGCAATTCGACCCGGCGACGATCCGGGAATTGGCGCAAATCCTGCGCGAGAGCGACCTGACCGAGATTGAGCTGATTGACAACGACATGCGGGTCAAGCTGGTCCGGCAGGTGACGGTGGCGCCAATGGCGATGCCGGTTGCCGCCCATGCCGCGCCAGGACCAGCCGTTGCGCCGGCAGCCATCGCAGCGCCGCCCGCCGCCAGAACCGCAGAGATTGACGCGGACCATCCGGGCGCGGTGAACAGCCCCATGGTGGGTGTGGCTTATCTTTCGCCTGAACCCACCTCGGCCCCCTTCGTGACCATTGGCAGCAAGGTGGTGCAAGGCCAGACGCTGATGCTGATTGAAGCGATGAAGACCTATAATCAGATCAAGGCGCCGCGCGCGGGCACGGTGACGCGCATCCTGGTTGAAAGCGGCACGCCGGTGGAATTCGGCGAACCGCTGATGATTGTTGAGTAATGGCGCGCTCGGCCGGGGTGGCACATCATGTTCGGTAAGGTGCTGATCGCCAATCGGGGTGAGATTGCGCTGCGCGTCCATCGGGCGTGTCAGGAAATGGGCATTCGGACGGTCGCGGTGCATTCCACGGCGGATGCCACCGCGATGCATGTGCGCTTTGCCGATGAAAGCGTGTGCATCGGACCACCACCCGCGCGGGATTCCTATTTGAACATGGCGGCGGTGATTTCGGCGGCCATGGTGACGGGCGCGGATGCGATCCATCCCGGCTATGGCTTTCTTTCGGAAAACGCGCGCTTCGCGGAAATGGTTGAAGCGCATGGGCTGAAATTCATCGGCCCCACGGCGGAACATATCCGCATGATGGGTGACAAGATCGCCGCCAAGGACGCGATGCGCAGCCTTGGCGTGCCGCTGGTGCCAGGTTCCATGGGCGCCTTGGAAACCCTGGAACAGGCGCGCGAAGTGGCCGAGACTGTGAAATACCCCGTGCTGATCAAGGCCGCCGCCGGCGGTGGCGGGCGCGGCATGAAGGTGGCGCGCAGCGCTGACGAGATTGAGGAAGCCTGGCGCGTGGCGCGCGCCGAAGCCAAGGCGGCCTTTGGCGATGATAGTGTTTATCTGGAAAAATACCTGGATCGTCCGCGCCATATTGAATTGCAGGTATTGGCGGATACGCATGGCAATGTGGTGCATTTCGGGGAGCGCGATTGTTCCCTGCAACGGCGCCATCAGAAGCTGGTGGAAGAAGCGGGCAGCCCGGCGCTTGATGCTGCGGCGCGCGATGCTTTGGGTGCCACCGTCACGGCGGGGCTTTCAAAACTCGGCTATCGCAATGCCGGCACTTTGGAATTCCTGTGGCAGGATGGGCAATTCGCCTTCATTGAGATGAATACGCGGCTACAGGTGGAACATCCCGTGACGGAAATGGTTTGCGGGATTGATCTGGTGAAGGAACAAATCCGCATCGCCGCCGGAGAGCCTTTGGGCTATGGCCAGAAGGATATCCTGTTCTATGGCCATGCGATTGAATGCCGCATTACGGCGGAAGACCCTGAGACCTTCGCGCCCAATCCCGGCAAGGTGACGACGTATCACGCGCCGGGCGGGCTTGGGGTGCGCGTGGATAGTGCGCTTTATTCCGGCTATGTGGTGCCGCCGCATTACGATAGCCTGGTTGCGAAGCTGATTGTGCATGCGCCAACGCGGGCTGAGGCGATTGGCCGGATGCGCCGCGCGCTGGGTGAAATGGTTGTGGCCGGCATTAAGACGACGCTGCCGCTGCATCAGGCGGTGATGGAAGCGCCCGAATTCCAGGATGGGGATTATACGATCCATTGGCTGGAGAGGTTTGTCGCGGATAGGAATAGCGACGCGGCGGGGTGAGGGTTCCGGCTGAAGGCTAGGCTTTGGGCGATGGGCAAGACTTACCAGAGTGCTGCGCTGGCGGCGGTGCATGAAGTGGCGCTTGGGCTGGCTGAGGCCGGCGCGATGGACAAGCGCAGCTTGCGCGACTTTGATGCGCTATGCCTGACGCCGGTGGAACCACTCTCGCCCACGGAAATCCGCGCGCTACGCCTGCGGGAGAATGCATCCCAGGCGGTATTTGCGCTGCATTTGAATGTGACGACCGGGCTGGTGAGCCAATGGGAACGCGGCGAAAAACAGCCGAGCGGGGCTTCGTTGAAATTGCTGACGCTGGTGGCGCGGAAGGGGTTGAAGGCGGTGGCTTGAGGGGGCGAACTCCACAAGGCTTGAATTGAATTCCTGCGGCATAATTCCGCCAAGATTTTCATTCATGATTGGCATAGTCGCGAAATCATCAAAGGGTGAAAGCCATGCTGACCCGCCGCAATGCCTTGCTTGGATTGAGCTTCGCCACTGCCGCCTGTGCGGGTGACTTTGGAGACATCGGGCGGCTGCCCCCGGGCATTCAGACTGGGAATATAGCGCCCGACGATAATCTGGTGCTTGGTCCGGATGAGAATATTCTTGTTGGGATGGTTGCGCAGGTAATACGTTCCGACCGTGTCGCGACGCCTAGCGGCCAGGTAAATGACGCATCGCGCTATCTGGAGGGCAAGGCAAGGCTCGAACTACCTACACCTTTAGGGCCTTCACCGCCGTTCCTTATCGTTGAAGCTAATGCGAATAGTCAATTTGGCATTCGACTTCCTGGGGTGCAGAGTGATCTTATAGACATCGTGCAAGATGGCGAACAGGTTCAATATCGGCCCTTTGCGGTGAGAGTTCCAAGGGGCCCGTATAGGTTCGTTGGACTCGTAAGGGACCGAAACGACATTACTAGAAGTAAGTGGCAATGGACGCGTATCAGTGCCTTCGAATTTAATGTCCGCCCAGGATCGGTCGCTTATATTGGCAGATTTGGTCGGATATTTCAGATTGTTCGATATTCCGAAGCTGCTTTTGAGCGGCAAACGCAAGGTCTTGAGGTGAGAAGGAGAGACCCAAGCGGTGGATTTCGTTTTTTTTATGCGGAAGCTAGGGCTGGCTCCTCGTCAGACTTGCCTCGGTCTTGTTCTGGTCCATCTAGAAATGAAGCGCCGGCCTGTTTGTTTGAAGAATTTTTTGTTCTCAATAACGCCGATCAGGACTTGCCCCTGCTACGGCAACGTTTTCCAAGGCTGGCCAATGCTCAAATCATTACCGCCGCCCCTACGCCGGTTGGCGTAGATGGTTGGAAGCGCTGGCCGGACGTATTGCGGCCCCTTTTAGTGTCATAAAGCCGCAGTCTTCATTGGCCACGGCGTTGGTCCAGAATGCGGGGGAGCTGGCTATCGGGGGAGACTTCGATGACAAGAATTTTCGGTGTCGGGGCGCGACCGGGCTGCGGCAGCGCTGGACCGAACGGAACACGTATTTCTAGCAACGTGTTTATTCCTAGCGCACCGGGTTTGACTTCAGTACTAATTGAGCGAACGTCCTTGAACAAGAAGATGTTCTGCTGCCGGGAATAAATGGTGAGGTGCCATTCTGATACAGGGACAAAACCCGCTGAGCATTCCCAGCGCGAATTGGATAATGTGTCGTAACTCCGCATTCCTTGTATGTGGACGAAACTTCGCGGCGTTCTTAACAAAATAAATCGATCCGAAAAAATAGCGATGGCGTTGCGGCACGGTCCGCGGGACGTGCGCGGAACACCGTCAAGGATGTACCACTCCACGTCCTCCACCAATTCGGGTCGCCCGAGGGAGGAGGGTAGTGCTCGTTGAGCAGTTTCCATCAGGCTTTCGCGAGGAGACGAAGCGCACCCAGCGATCAGGCTCAAGCCCATGAATAGCACAGTGCAGCGGGCCATTCTCTTCACCTTGGGAAACCGCGCATAATGGTGTCCGCGCGAATTCCCGACGCTGTCGCGGGTTGGGGAAGCTGTATGTTCGGCATTGCCAGGGATGTTTTGCATGAAGCGTATTTCTCCCAAAAATTGCGGCCTATTGATGGGAAAATTGCGCCCCGGTGGTGGCTTTGCTGCCCCTTCCATTCCAGGGCCGCGCTCAAATCATGGTTTCCAAAGGCCTCCGGCCTTTGGTGGGTGGGTTTCAGGGAGGGCAAAGCCCTCTCTGACCTCGCACTCACCCAACCCTCCCCCAGCAAACCCCTTGCCTTCCCACCCCCTCCCCCCCTAAACTCGCCCCCATGCGTGAAGTTTCGCGGCGCTTCGGCCTGGATCATGGGGTTTCCGCCCCTGCTGCCGCCTGCGCGCTACTTGGGCTTCGACTTATTCGCCCCTGGGCGTGAAAGCCTGCCGTGCGCGGCGGGCATCGTTCAGGGGAAGCCTTATTTGACCACGCAACCCATTGATTGCCCAGGGAAAACCCTATCATGGCCATAACGCATCCCTCTTTCGGCAAGCTCGCCGATAACCGCATCATCATGTTCGACACCACGCTCCGCGATGGTGAACAATCCCCCGGTTTTTCCATGAACCTCCAGGAAAAGCTCCGCATGGCGGAAGCGCTGGCGGAATTGGGGATTGATGTGATGGAAGCGGGCTTCCCCATTGCCTCGCCGGGGGATTTTGAAAGCGTGCTGTCCATTGCGCAGCGTTTTTCCAAGGACGGCCCGGTGATTTGCGGCCTGTCGCGCACGGCGCCGGCTGATATCCTGCGGGCGGCTGAGGCGGTGAAGCCCGCGGCGCGCAAGCGCATCCATACATTTGTCTCGACCAGTCCTTTGCATATGCGGGTGAAGCTGCGCCTGGAACCGGAACAGGTGCTGGAATTGGTCACCAGCAGTGTGGGTCTCGCCCGCCAGCATACGGATGATGTGGAATGGTCGGCGGAAGATGGTACGCGGACGGACCCGGATTTCCTCTGCCGCTGCGTGGAAGCGGCCATCAAGGCGGGTGCCACCACCATCAATATCCCGGATACGGTCGGGTATGCTTTGCCGGAAGACATGACGCGCATTTTCACCATGGTGCGGGAAAGGGTGCCGGGCGCGGATCAGGTGATCCTGTCGGCCCATAATCACAATGACCTTGGCCTGGCGGTGGCGAATACGCTGGCCGCCATTCGCGCCGGGGTGCGCCAGATTGAAGCCACCATCAATGGCATTGGCGAACGCGCCGGCAACGCCTCAATCGAAGAAGTGGTGATGGCGCTGCGCACGCGGGCCGATGCCATCCCGGTTTCGAATGGCATTGTCACGCAGAATATCCTGAAGACCAGCCGCTTGCTGGCGACGATCACCGGCTTTGATGTTCAGCCCAATAAGGCGATTGTGGGCCGCAATGCCTTCGCCCATGAATCGGGGATCCATCAGGATGGCGTGCTGAAGGATAAATCCACCTATGAAATCATGACACCGGAATCTGTCGGCTGGTCCACATCTTCCCTTGTCATGGGCAAGCATTCCGGCCGCGCCGCCTTCCGCGATAAGCTGAAGGCCATGGGGTATGAGATCGGCGACAACCAGTTGAACGACGCCTTCCGCCGCTTCAAGGACCTCGCGGACCGCAAGAAGGTGGTTTACGACGAAGACATTGTGGCGCTGGTGGATGATGAAGTGGTCCGCCAGAATGATAGGCTGAAGCTGGTGGCACTCACGGTCGCGACGGGGATGAATACCCGCCCCACGGCCTCCATCGCCTTGGAAGTGGATGGCGAAAGGCGCGAAGGGGTTGCCGCCGGGGATGGCGCGGTGGATGCCACCTTCAATGCGCTGCGCCAGGCCTTCCCGCATGAGGTGAACCTCAAGCTCTATGCCGTGCAGTCGGTCACGGGGGGCACGGATGCCCAGGCGCGCGTGACCGTGCGGCTCGAAGAAGCCGGCAAGCTGGTGGATGGCCAGGGGGCGGATACGGATACCATCGTCGCCTCCGCCCGCGCCTATGTGCATGCGCTGAACAAGCTTCTGGTCAAGCGCGAACGCACCGCGCCGCCGGCGGTACTGCGGGCCTGAGGCGCCGGGGGTCATGCCCCCGGATTACGGCTTGAGGATAAGGG
Organism: Roseomonas sp.; assembly: GCA_044356015.1. Taxonomy (GTDB): domain Bacteria; phylum Pseudomonadota; class Alphaproteobacteria; order Acetobacterales; family Acetobacteraceae; genus Neoroseomonas. The sequence goes on along the minus strand of JBIKXA010000069.1, from coordinate 8,068 downwards.
CCAGGGGGGGTAAATCCCTGGTCCCCCCGGATGGCCGGGAAGCCGTTTCCGCCACCTCGGTGCCCAGGCGCCGGGGCCTAATCTGTTTGCAAAGGGTTTCAGCATGTTCGGACGCCTATTCGGCTTCCTTTCCGCCGATATGGCCATTGACCTCGGCACCGCGAATACGCTGGTCTATGTGAAGGGCCGGGGCATCGTTTTGAATGAGCCGAGCGTGGTCGCCATCTCCGACCAAAGGGGCCGCAAGCAGGTGCTGGCGGTGGGGGAAGAAGCGAAGCTTATGCTGGGCCGCACGCCGGGGAATATCTCGGCCATTCGGCCCTTGCGAGATGGCGTGATCGCGGATTTCGAAGTGGCGGAAGAAATGATCAAGCACTTCATCCGCAAGGTGCATAATCGGCGCGGCTTTGCCTCCCCCATGATCATTGTGTGTGTGCCTTCGGGGTCCACCGCGGTGGAACGCCGCGCCATTCAGGAAAGCGCGGAAAGTGCTGGCGCGCGCAAGGTGCTGCTGATTGAAGAACCCATGGCGGCGGCCATTGGTGCCGGCCTGCCCGTGACAGAACCCTCGGGCTCCATGGTGGTGGATATTGGCGGCGGCACCACGGAAGTTGCCGTGATCAGCCTGGGCGGCATTGTCTATGCGCGCAGCGTGCGCGTGGGTGGTGACAAGCTGGATGAGGCGATCATTTCCTATATCCGCCGGCAGTTCAATTTGCTGATCGGTGAAAGCACCGCGGAACGCATCAAACTTGAAATCGGCGCCGCCGCCCCGCCTGAGGATGGTGAGGAAGGCCCAACCGCCGAAGTGAAGGGCCGCGATCTCATGAATGGCGTCCCGCGCGAAGTGATCATCAGCCAGCGCCAGGTGGCCGAAGCCTTGGCCGAACCCGTGGGCCAGATTGTGGATGCGGTGAAGACCGCGCTTGAAAACACCCCGCCGGAACTTGCCGCCGATATCGTGGATAAGGGCATTGTGCTGACCGGTGGCGGGGCTTTGCTCGGCCGGCTGGATCAGGTGCTGCGGGATGCCACTGGCCTGCCCGTGGTGGCGGCGGAGGATGCGCTTTCCTGTGTGGCGCTCGGTACCGGGCGTGCGCTTGAGGATATCAAGCGGCTGCGACATGTGCTGACATCCATGTATTGAAAGGATCAAAAGGGTAGCCCCGCGTGATCAGGCTGAGCATCCCTCTGCGGCAGGTATTGGCGCGGCTTTCGCTGCCAATCATGATTGCCGTGGCCTTCGGGGTGATGCTGCTGGGCAAGGCTGATGCGCTGCTGGTTGAAAGGCTGCGCACGACGCTGTCTGACGCTTTGGCACCGATCTATGCTGCGGTATCGCAGCCGGTGAATGCGGTTGAGGAAGCGATTGAGGAAGTCCGCAGCCTGGCAACCTTGCGGAGCGATAACGCGCAACTCCGTGAGGAGAATGAGCGCCTGCGCCGCTGGCACGCAGCGGCCTTGGGGCTTGAGACTGAAAACGCGCTGCTGCGCCGCCAGCTTGGCTTCATGCCGGAAGGCGCGCCTAATTTTCACGCCGCGCGCGTGGTGGCCGATGGCGGCGGCACCTATGCCCGCGCGGTGCTGCTTGCCACCCCGCCGCAGCACGCCATCCGCAAGGGCCAGGTAGCGCTGGATGAACGCGGCTTTGTCGGGCGTGTCACGGAAGTGGGATCGCGCTCCGCCCGCGTGCTGCTGGCAACCGATATGAACAGCCGCGTGCCGGTCACGCTGGAAGGCAGCCGCGCGCGCGCGGTGATGGCCGGCACCAATGGTGCGCGCCCGCGCCTTGCGCATTGGCCGGAAGGGGTGATCCCGCAGGAAGGCGAACGCGTGGTGACCAGCGCACAGGCCAATGCCTTCCCAGCCGGCCTGCCGGTGGGTGTGGTGCGGCGCAACGCGCAAGGGTCTTTGGAAGTGGAGCTTTTCGCCCGGCTCGATAACCTTGAGATGGTGCGGCTTTTCGATTTCGGTCTTTCGGGCATTTTGCCGCCGGAAGCGGTGGCGCGCCCGGAACCGCGCGCGGCGCGGCGTTGAGACCCCGCCATGAGCCTTGCACCAAAACTCCGTGCGCCGCCGCCTGGGCGCCCGGAACCTCCGCAGGATTTGGGGCGGCGGCTTGAAGCGCTACTGCGTTTGGCTTTTCCGCTGGTGTCCACTGCGCTGGTGCTGATCCTCTCGGCCACGCCCACCGGCCTGCCGGCGTTCGCTTTCGCGCTTTCCATGCCGGCGATTGCCTTCTGGACCGTGTTCCGCCCCGCCGGCATGGCGCCGCCCATGGTCTTTGTGCTGGGGCTTTTGCTGGATTTGCTGACCATGGCGCCGCTTGGTGTGCATATCATTGCCCTGCTCGCCCTGCATGGCGCGGCGATGCGGTTGCGCTTTTGGTTGGCGCGGCAGGGTTTTGTGGTGGTTTGGCTTTGCTTTTGTGTGGCCGCCCTGGGCGCGACGCTGCTCGCCTGGGGTTTCACGACTTTGCTATGGCTGACCTTGCCGCCGTGGCAGCCGATTTTTCACACTTTACTGCTGACAGTGGGGCTTTATCCGCCCATCGCCATCCTATTGTCGCGCGCGCATGAAGCGATGCGACGGGCGGAAAATCTGCCATGAAGCTCTGGCCCGGGCGGCGCGCTTCAGGCTTTGGCGCCAATACCAATATCAAGCGGGAAGAAGAACGCCGGCGGACGATTTTCACGCGCCGCGCCGCGTTGCTGGGCACGTTGCAATTGGGGGCGCTCGGCTTTCTTGGGCATCGGCTTTATCGGTTGCAGATTGAAGAAGGCCGGCGCTACGCGACCTTGGCCGAAGAAAACCGTGTCAGCGCCAGGCTTTTCGCCCCGCCACGCGGGCGCATTTTGGATCGGCGCGGTGAAGTCGTGGCTGGCAATCGGCTGAATTGGCGCGCCCTGTTGGTTGCGGAACAGACTGCCGATGTCACTGCCACCATCGAAACCTTCTCCCGCATCGTGCCCTTGCAGGATCATGAAAAGGCACGGATCGAACGCGATATCCGCCGCAATCGCCGTTTCGTGCCCGTGATCCTGCGCGAATTCCTGAGCTGGGAGGAAATGGCGGCGATTGAGGTGAATGCGCCGGACCTGCCTGGCGTTTCGGTGGATATGGGCACCACACGAATCTATCCGGAAACGGAACATCTGGCCCATGTGCTTGGTTATGTCGGCACGCCAACTGAACAGGATGTCGGCGAGGATGGGTTGATCAATCTGCCCGGCATGCGTGTGGGCCGCGCGGGGCTTGAGCGCTTCCATGACGATGTGCTGCGTGGTCGCGCCGGTGCGGTGCGGGTAGAGGTGAATGCCGTGGGCCGCGTGATCCGCGAATTGGATCGGCGAGAAGGTATTCCCGGCCAGGATGTGCAAATCTCCGTTGATACCGGGTTGCAAAAAGCCATTCGCAACAAGATCGAGGAAGGCACCACGGCAGTTTTGCTCGATGCGCGCAATGGCGAAGTGCTGGCCATGGCGACCAAGCCATCCTTCGATCCGAATATCTTCAATTCGGGTGTCAGCGCCGCGCAATGGCGGCAATGGACGTCATCGCGTTCCACGCCCCTGATCAATCGGGCCACCAATGGGCTTTACGCGCCGGGGTCCACCTTCAAGATGGTGGTGGCGCTTGCCGCGCTGGAAGCCAAGGTCTGTCGGCCTGGCGATATCGTGCATTGCCCCGGCCATTTCGATTTCGGCGATAATCGCTTCCATTGCCACAAGCAAAGCGGCCATGGTGGGATGAATATGCGCACCGCCATCTCAGCAAGCTGCGATGTCTATTTCTACGAAATGGCCCGCCGAACAGGGATGGATCGCATCGCCGCCATGTCGCATCGCTTCGGGCTTGGCGTTGATCTGGACATTGAATTGCCCGGCACGCGGCGCGGACTGGTGCCAACCCGCGCTTGGCGCCAGGCGCGGGGCCATGCCTGGAATATCGGCGACACCATCGTGCATGGCATCGGCCAGGGATTTTATCAGCTGACACCGCTGTCACTTGCGGTGATGACCGCGCGGCTGGCGACAGGCCGCGCCGTACAGCCGCATCTGACACGCGCCATTGCCGGCCAGCCAGTGCGCGGCAGCAGGCCGGAGGATTGGCCAAGCCTTGGCATACCGGAAGCCGATTTGCGTGTGATGCGCGAATCCATGTGGGCGGTGGTGAATGGCGGCGGCACTGCGAGTGCGGCACGGCTGCCCGGCCAATATGGCGTGATGGCAGGCAAGACCGGCACCACGCAGGTCAGGCGCGTCTCACGCGAGCAGCGCGAAAGGGGCTTCAATGTCGCGACCCTGCCGCGCGAATGGCGCCCGCATGCGCTATTTGTCGCCTATGCGCCCTATGACAATCCGGTCTTCGCGCTTTCGGTGATTGTGGAACATGGCACCAGCGGTTCCGGCGCCGCCGCACCCTTGGCGCGCGATATTCTGGTGGAAGCCTTCCAGCGCCTGCCCGTCAATCCCACGCCACGCGACCCACGCGTGGCGGAGCTTGGCCGATGATTTTCGAACGCCGCCTGCTGACCGAAAGCCGCGGTGCTGGCCTGGTTTCCAAGCTTTGGCGCGTGCCTTGGCTTTTCGTGCTGCTGCTGGGGGGCATTGCCGCCATTGGCTATGTCGCGCTTTGGACGGCAGGCAGCGGCAATCCGGATGCCTATGCGCAAAAGCACGCGCTGCGTTTCGGCTTTTGCCTGGTGATCATGCTGAGCATTGCCTTCATTGATATCAGGATCATCCTGCGCTTTGCTTGGGTGGGCTATGCCATTGCGCTCGGCTTGCTGGTGCTGGTGCTGTTTCATGGCAATGTCGGCAAGGGCGCGCAGCGTTGGCTTGATCTCGGCCCGGTGCAATTGCAGCCATCGGAACTGATGAAAATCATGCTGGCGCTTGGGTTGGCGGCCTGGTTTCACCGCGCTTCCTGGGAACGCATGGGCAATCCGCTTTTCCTGATCCCGCCCGCGCTGATGGTGCTGATACCCGTCGGCTTGATCCTGAAGCAGCCCAATCTTGGCACCGCGCTGATCACCGCCATGGTGGGGGCTGCCGTATTCTGGGCAGCCGGCATGCGCTGGTGGAAATTCGCCCTGATCGCCGGCGCCGCCGCCATTGCTGCGCCCATCGCCTATGATCATTTGCGCGACTATCAGCGCGCGCGCATCACCACCTTTCTTGATCCGGAAAGCGATCCGCTTGGTGCGGGCTATAACATCATTCAATCGAAAATCGCGCTGGGGTCGGGTGGCATGTCGGGCAAGGGCTTCCTGCAAGGAACGCAGGGGCATTTGAATTTCCTGCCCGAAAAGCAGACGGATTTCATCTTCACCCTGATCGCCGAGGAATTTGGCTTCATCGGCGCCATGGCGACGCTCTTCATGCTGCTGTCGGTAATTGTGTTCTGCTACATCGTCGCCTTCCGGTCACGCCACCAATTTGGCCGACTACTCGCGATTGGGCTCGGCTCCAATTTCTTTCTCTATGTCTTCGTCAATATCGCCATGGTCACCGGCGCCATTCCAGTGGGCGGCGTGCCGCTGCCACTGATCAGCCATGGCGGTTCGGCCATGCTGACGGTGATGATCGGCTTCGGCCTTTTGCTATCGGCCTATGTCCATCGAGACGCGGAATTGGGACCGATGCGTGAATAACGCGGCGCGGCTGCTGCTGGCCTGGGTACTGGCAGGGCTTGCCGCGGGCATCGCGCTGCATTTTTCCGGCAAGACTTCTCACGCCGCCATCGCCTGGGCGGCAGCCTCCATCCCGGTTGCGCTGCATGTGGCGCTTGGCGTCATCCGTTCGCTGATGGGTGGGCGGCTTGGCGTGGATGTGATTGCGCTTTTCTCCATCCTTGGTGCGCTCGCGCTGGATGAGGCCGCCGCCGCCGCCGTGATTGCGCTGATGGTGGCGGGTGGTGAGGCCTTGGAAGCCTGGGCGGAAGGCCGCGCGAAAGGCGCGCTGACGGAACTTCTGGCCCGCGCCCCGCGCGGTGCCGCGCGCATCCATAATGGCGAAATCAGCGACATCACCCTGGATGCCATCGCGCCGGGTGATTTGCTGCTGGTCCGCCCCGGAGAAACCGTGCCCGCCGATGGCCTTCTGGAAGATGCCGGCGCCACGCTGGATGAAAGCATGCTGACTGGCGAACCCCTGCCCGTATCAATGCAACAAGGTGCGCGGCTGCGCAGCGGCGCGGTGAATGCGGGCAGCGCCTTTCGCCTGCGGGCCAGCGCCGGGGCAGCGGGCAGCACCTATGCCGCCATCATCCGTCTGACCCAAGCTGCGTCGCAATCCCGCGCGCCGCTGGTCAGGCTCGCGGATCGTTGGGCGATTGGCTTTATTCTGCTGACAGCGCTGCTGGCTGGTGCCGCTTGGCTGCTGACCGGCGACCCGCGCCGCGCTTTGGCCGTGTTGGTGGTGGCGACCCCCTGCCCGCTGATCCTGGCCGCCCCCATAGCGTTGGTGGCCGGCATCGGTCGCGCAGCGCGGCGCGGCATTGTGGTGAAGGGCGGCGCGGCTTTGGAACGGCTGGCGCGCATCCGCACCGTGATGTTCGACAAGACCGGCACGCTGACCCCAGGCCACCCAAGGCTCGCGGGGGTCGAGGCCGATGCCACGCTTGGCCGCGATGCCGCGCTGCGTCTGGCGGCGGCTTTGGCGCAGGCTTCCACCCACCCGGTTTCCGTCGCGCTGGTCGCCACCGCCCGCGCGCGCGGCTTCGATCTGCCTGTGCCCGAAAGTGTTGAGGAAACCCCCGGCGGCGGGCTTTCCGGCCTGGTGGAGGGCAAGGCGCTCACGCTTGGCAGTGAGGGCTTTCTGATCGGCCAAGGCATGGGGCCGGAGAATGGGCTTTTTGCCGCAGCCTTGGTGAGTGCGGCGGGCTCAGTCGCGTGGTTGGCGGTGGAAGGGCGCGCGGCGGCGGCCTTCATCATGGCCGATGGGCTGCGCGAAGAAGCGCCGCGTGCCGTGCGCGCGCTGCGCCAATTGGGCATTGAACGGATTGTGATGGTGACAGGGGATCGCGCCGCTGCCGCCACGCCCATTGCCGCCGCCCTTAGGCTGGATGCCATGCTGGCGGATCGCGACCCTGCCGGGAAACTCGCGGCGCTGAGGGCGGAACGCGGGCCGGTTGCCATGGTAGGCGATGGGGTGAATGACGCGCCAGTGCTGGCGGCGGCTGATGTCGGCATTGCCATGGGCGCGCATGGCACGGCGGCGGCGGCGGAAGCGGGTGATGTGGTGCTGCTGGCAGACAGGTTGGACCGCACCGCGGAAGCCATTGCCATTGCGCGCCGCGCCCGGCGCATTGCGTTGCAGGCCATTCTGCTTGGCATGGGGCTTTCGCTGCTTGCCATGGTAGCGGCGGCTTTGGGCTGGCTCAGCCCGCTTGCCGGCGCGCTGCTACAGGAAGCGATTGATGTTGCGGCCATAGTTTACGCGCTGCGCGCCCTGCTGCCCGGCGATGGCGCAGTGCCGCCGCTTTCGGGTGAGGCGGGGCTCGCCGCGCGCGTCGCCGAACATGCGGGGCTCCGCGATTTGGCCGAGGCGCTGCGTGGCGCCGGCGAAAGCCTTGATGGCAGCTCCGCGCAGCTTGATAACTTGCGGGCTTTGGAAATTCGGCTGCGCGATGAATTGCTGCCGCATCAGGCCGCCGAGGAAAGCGCGCTTTACCCCGAAGCCGCCGCGCGCCTGGGTGGGCAGGACCCGCTTGGGGTATTGCTGCGCATGCATACCGAAATCGAAGCCTTGGCAGCGCGGTTTTCGGCGCTTTTGCCGCTCGCGGAAGCACCAGGCGGCTTTGCCGAGGTGGCGCCCGCCATCCGGCGCACGTTGTTTGCGCTTGAAGCCCTGCTGGCGCTGCATCTGACCGCCGAGGAAGAGGCCCTGGCTGGCTTGACTGGGCCTGAAGATGGCGCGGCGCATTCCCCTCGCTAATCCTGTGCGTTCTGCGCTAAAGCGCTTCGTGACATGAGCACGCAACCAACCGAATCCGAAGCGCCGAGCCGCGACGGGCTTTGGCCCATGCCGCCAGGCCCGCCGCATGAGGAACGCCATTTCACGCA
>JBIKXA010000226.1:0-5173 GCA_044356015.1 Roseomonas sp. | reverse complement strand
TTGCCCGCGCCTTTGCGCTGGCGCCGGTTTCCGTCCTCGCCCCCTTTGAATATTCACCCCTGCTGATCGGCGGCGTGATCGGCTTTCTGATCTGGGCCGAGGTGCCGGGCTGGATCACACTCGCCGGTGCATCGCTGGTGGTGGCGGCGGGGCTTTACAATGTGCATCGCGAACAGGTGAGGCGGGCGCAGGAAAGATCACGCATGAAGGATAACACCTGATGGCGCTTCGGCATGATATCCGGCGCGGCGCGCTGCTCATGCTGGGGGCGACCGCGCTTTTCACCATCATGTCCGCCATGGTGAAGGAGATTGCCGAGAGTATTTCCTTCATTCAGATCATGTTTTTCCGATCTGCCTTCGCACTGCCGGTGATTTTCGTGATCGTCGCACGCGGCCGGCAATGGGGCATTTTGCGCACGCGGCGCTTTCCTTCCCATCTGTTGCGCGCCTTTACCGGCACCATGGCACAGGGCTGTTCCTTCTTTGCGCTGACCCTGCTGCCCTTGGCGGAGCAAACCGCGCTTACCTACACCACGCCGCTATTCGTCACCCTGCTGTCCATCCCCCTTTTGGGGGAGAAGGTCGGCATTCATCGCTGGTCCGCGGTGATTTTGGGCTTTGTCGGCATTATGGTGATTGCGCTTGGCCAAGGCGCCTTTCAGGGCGGGGGCTGGCCGGAACAGGCGGTGATGATCGGCATGGCGGTTGCGGTTTCTCAAGGGGTTTGGTCCGCACTCACCACGCTTTTGGTGCGCAACCTTTCGGCGACGGAAAGCTCCACCACCATTGTGTTGTGGCAATCCTTGCTGATGACAGCCTTTACGGCCGTGGTGCTGCCGTTTTTCTGGACCACGCCAAGCGCCTGGGAATTGCTGATCCTGATCCTGGTGGGGCTGGTTGGTGGGCTGGCGCAGGTGATGCTGACCGAAGCCTATGCATCAGCCGAGGTATCCTCGCTTGGGCCTTATTCCTATACCTCGATCCTTTGGGCGGTTGGGCTTGGCTGGCTGATCTGGGGCGATATGCCGACCATCGCGACCATCCTTGGCGCGTTGCTGATTGTCCTTTCCGGGCTTTACATCCTGCACCGGGAATTGGTGCGCGGGCGGATGAAGCGCCAAGGGCAATAGGCAGGGCTTGCAGTGGGGCGGGCCTCGCCGCACCCTAGTGGCCCGATCGCCGCTGTTGGTTCCCGACAGCGGCGTGAATCGGCCCACCAAATATACGGCTAGCAGTGCGCGGGGGCTTTTTAAGCAGGGGATAGGTCAGCATGAATCGCACCACTAGCCTGAAAATGAGGCGCCACCGATGAGCATTCCCTTCCTGAAAAATGACAGCCTCGCCCCGGGCGCCGTGGAACAGACCGCGCCGGGCGTGCGGCGCGTGCTGTGCGGCAATCCCGGGCCTTTCACCTATCGCGGCACGAATAGCTGGATTATCGGCCAGGGGGATTCAGTCGCCATCCTGGATCCCGGCCCGGAGGATGCGGCGCATCTGAACGCCTTGCTGGCGGCCACGAAGGGTGAGCGCATCACGCATATCCTTGTATCCCACACGCATCGTGACCACTCGCCCGGCGTGGCCGCGCTGAAGGCGGCGACTGGCGCGCCGAGCTATGGTTTCGGCCCGCATATGACACCGCCGGAACAGGGCGGCGAAGGCGGCGATCATACATTCCGCCCGGATGTGATTTTGGCCGATGGCGCCATGGTGGCCGGCGCGGATTGGCGCGTCACGGCTTTGCATACGCCTGGCCATTGCGCCAATCATCTGTGTTTCGCGCTTGAGAACGCCAATACATCACGCACGCTGTTCAGCGCGGATCATGTCATGTCCTGGTCCACCAGCGTGGTCAGCCCGCCAGATGGCGATATGGCGGCCTATATGAATTCCCTCGCCAAGCTTCAGGCGCGCGGCGATGATGATCTTTATCTGCCGGGCCATGGGCCGCCACTGCCCAACCCGCAGCCCTTTGTCGCCGCCCTGGCCGCGCATCGGCGGAAGAGAGAGGCGCGGGTTCTGGAAGAACTCCACCGCGCCGGGCGCGCGAGTGCTGAGGCTTTGGTCCCGCCGGTTTATGGTGCGGCGCTCGATCCCAGGCTGATCCCGGCGGCGGCGCGCAGCCTGACCGCGCATTTGATCAAACTGGCCGCCGAGGGCGCGGTGCGCCAGGAAGCCGGGGGATGGATGGTGTCATGAAGCTGCGCCGCGGATTTTTCTTTCTGCCTTTGGCCGCGCTGATCGGCTGCGGTCCGCCGGATTACACGCCAGTGCGCGATTGGGCCGGGGTGGCTGGCAACTTCGCCCTTTATCCGGAATTGGTGACGCGGCAGGGCACCGCCTCCACCCCGCTGCCCGCCGCAGATGCCATCAATGCCATGCAGCAATCGCTGAGCACTTATCTGCAAGCGCTTGGCACGCTTGCCGCCGATGGGCTGCTGATGATTCGCGAAGACCCGCTGGCGGAATATGCGCCGCGTGTCGCCCCGATCAGCCCGAAAGGTGCCGAGGCGATCACGGAGCTTGGTGCGCTGCTACGTGAGCGTGGCCGGGCACTGGCGCGCGCGCCGCAACTCCGCGCCACCATCCGGGAAGCGGATGCGCCCGTGCAAGCGCTGATTGCCGCGATGAAGGAAGCCGTCACCACGCTTGAGCCCGCCGAAGCGGCCTCAGCAGATCAAGCCCGCGCACGCTACCTGCGCCTGCAACGCGAAGCGCGCGATGAACCAAGCCGGCAAATCCTGCGTGACCTGGCCGCGCTGCATGAAACCAGCGCCGCCAACCGGGCCGCAGCGATCAGCAATTACCAGACCGTACTCGCCGATATCGCCAAGGGTCATGCGCTGCTGAAGGAACGTGTTGCGCATCTGACACAGGAAGAAACCATGCGAAAAATCCGCACCGCAGAGGCTGAACTCCGCCGCGCCGGCGCACGCCTGCCGCGCGATGGGCTTGGCATTGCCGTGCCGATCATGACCGCGCCGCGCTGAAACGCCACGTTCTGCGCGACGGGGGGGGGTGACAAGCCGCCCCGGCGCTGCTTCCATCCCGCCACCAATATTTAGGAGGATAAACGCCACTCATGAGTACCAATGGCAAGGGCTATATCGTTGGGGCTTTCGAGCACCCGACCCGCAAGGCCGATAATACATCCGTGGCCCAGCTGCACGCCGAAGTCGCCTATGGCGCGCTGCAGGATGCCGGGCTTTCCAAGGATGATGTGGATGGGTTTTTCTGTACTGGCGCCGCGCCGGGGCTCGGCCCGCTCAATATGGCGGATTATCTGGGGCTGACGAAGCTGAAGCACCTTGATTCCACCGATATGGGCGGCTGTTCCTATGTGATGCATGTCGGCCATGCGGTGGAAGCGATCGCGCTCGGCAAGTGCAATATTGCGCTGATCACGCTGGCGGGCCGCCCGCGCGCAGAGGCGATGGCCACCGGCACCGCGCCGCGTTCCTGGGGCGTGAATGTGCCGGATGATCCGTTTGAGATTGTCTATGGCCGCACGGTTGCCAATGCCTATGCCATGTGCGCCATGCGTCACATGCATGAATACGGCACCACGTCAGAACAGCTCGCCTGGATCAAGGTGGCGGCTTCGCATCACGCGCAGCACAATCCGCATGCCATGTTGCCCAAGGTGGTGACGGTGGAAGATGTGGTGAATTCGCCGATGGTGTCAGACCCGCTGCACCGGCTGGATTGCTGCGTGATTTCCGATGGCGGCGGCGCGTTGATTGTCACGCGGCCCGAGATCGCGAAATCGCTCAAGCGGCCCTTGGTGAAGGTGAAGGGCCATGGCGAAGCCACCAAGAACCAGAATGCCGGCTATACGGATTTGACCTATTCCGGCGCTGTCTGGTCCGGCCCGCAGGCTTTTGAAGAAGCCGGCGTGACGCCGAAGGACATTCAATACGCGTCCATCTATGACAGCTTCACGATCACGGTGCTGATCCAATTGGAAGACCTTGGCTTCTGCAAAAAGGGTGAAGGCGGAAAGTTCGTCGCAGACGGCAATCTGATTTCCGGCGTGGGCAAGCTGCCCTTCAACACGGATGGCGGTGGGCTTTGCAACAACCACCCGGCCAATCGTGGCGGCATGACCAAGGTTATCGAAGCCGTCAGGCAATTGCGGCATGAAGCGCACCCCAAGGTGCAGGTGCCTGGCTGCACGCTGGCCTTGGCGCATGGCACGGGCGGCTTGCTCGGCACCCGCCATGGCAGCGCCACCGTCATTCTGGAAAGGGAGTAAGCGATATGGCCACCATGGCATTCAACCGGGCCCTGCCGGAAATCAAGACGGACCCGACCAATCAGCCCTTCTTTGATGGAGCGCGCGCCGGCAAGCTGCTGATCGGCAAATGCAACGATACCGGCAAGTTCTTCTGGTATCCGCGCGGCTGTTCGCCCTTCACGCTGTCCAACAATATTGAATTGGTGGAAGCCAAGGGCACTGGCAGCATCTATACCTTCACGGTGATGCGCACCAAGGAACCTTATTGCGTCGCGTATGTTGAGTTGGATGAGGGGGTGCGCGTTTTCACCAATATCGTGGATTGCGATCTGGATAGTTTGAAGATCGGCCAAAGGGTGAAGCTGGTCTTCAAGCCGACCCAGGGGGATGGCCCGCCGGCCTTCATGTTCACCCCTGTGTGATTGCACGGGGTTGCGGTAAAGGCGCTCCGTTCTGCGGGGCGCCTTTTTTCATGCCGATTTTTCGCTGCAAAAACGCGGCGATTCTGTTAGCATGTGCGTGGGAAATGAGTTTTTGGTCGCATTTTCCGAGCCGCCAAGTGATTCCACATGGCTTGAAAATGCTTAAAGGGGGTTCGCGATCATGCGCCGCATGGTCACGATGGGATTGTTGTTTGCACTGGCCGGCTGCGCTTCCGGGCGCATGGGCGCGCGTTCCGGCGTGCCTGGCTATTCGGGCGGGGATATGTCCTGCGTGCCCTATGCGCGGGATCGCTCTGGCCTTCGGATCAATGGCGATGCCTGGCAATGGTGGCAGGCCGCAGCGGGGCAGTATGAGCGCTCACGTCGGCCCCAGCCTGGCAGCGTGCTGGTGTTTCAGCGCACCAGCCGCAACCCGCAGGGGCATGTCGCGGTGGTGTCGCGGGTTGTCTCCGCCCGCGAAATCCGGGTGGATCACGCGAATTGGTCCAGCG
>JBIKXA010000225.1:0-5185 GCA_044356015.1 Roseomonas sp. | reverse complement strand
ATGAAGGCCAAGCCACCATAGCCGAGCGCGTAAAGGCTGCCCGCCATGCCGATGAAGCTTGCCGCCGACATCCAGTCCGAACCCGTGGCCATGCCGTTATAGAGCGCGGGCACGCGCCGACCAGCGACGTAGTATTCAGCCACCGCCTGGGTGCGGCTGATGATGCCGATATAGGCATAGACGCCGATGGTGAGGCCAACGAACAGATAGCCGAGAATGCGATCCGGCACGCCCATCTGTTCGAGAATGGCGATCAGAACAACGAAAACCGCAAAACCGCCCGTATAGCCCGCGTAAATCTTGCCGAGCGAGGCGATAAAGGGATCCTTTTCCTTGGAAGCTCCGCTCATGGAATCAATCCTCCTGCACGCCGAATTCTTCATCCACTTCATTCTGGCGCTTACCGAACCAGAAGAGAGCGACGACGAAGATGATCAGGCTGCCCTGCGCGGCCATGTAGAAGCCGAAGGGAAAGCCCAGGATGCGGATGCTGTTGAGCGAGGGAGCAAAGATATGCACTACGAAGCTTGCGAAGAACCAAATGCCCAGAACCAGCAGCATCAGGCTGGATGTTTTGGCCCAATGGGCCGCAGCGGTGGCCTTATCCACCGCAGGGGCTTCCGTATTTGACGGCGCACCCCCAGATTCAACCAATGGCATTAAATTGCCTCCTCCGATGGTCGGCCCTTGGGGGCGACCTGTTTGACCTGCCCTGACCACGCTGGCGCTTGGCCCGATTCGGGCATTTGACAGCCCGTTTCAAAGGGTTCGATAACATGGCAGTCATCTAGTCGCAACAAGGATTTTTTAAGGATTTCAGCCCCTGATGCGCTTTCTCCGCCGCTTGCTGGGCAGCCAGCCCTCCCAGGAGCCAGGGGCTTTTGGAGAATTCCTGCACCGCCAAGGTGCCTTCGTGGCGCAGAAGACGGTGCTTGATTATTGCCGGGTGAAGGTGGGGCGGAATGAGGCCGCCTTCTTTGGCGATCCGGATTTCCAGGCCGCGCTAAACCATTGCCGCTGGCAGGTATTTCTGGCCGCGCAAAGTGATGTCATGGCCCTGGCCGAGGCCTGGCTTCGCCCCTTCTGGCAAGGTCAGGAGCCGCTTTTGGCGGATCGGCTGGTGGCGCTGCATGCCGATTTCATGGCCGATGACACCCCGCCTGAGGAGGAAAAGGCGGCCTTTGCCGCCAGCCTGACCGCCCTGCCGGGGCATTTGGCGCGCCTGCAATTGGCCGCCCCGCATGATGCGCGGACGCTCCCCCTGCTGGCCGAGGCACCGCTTTTCGCAACCCTGCCGATCCATCCCGATCAAAGGAAGGATGAAGGCCCTGCGATCCGCGGCGCCTTGCGGTTCCATATGCTGTCCACGCAACAGGAAATGGAACGCGCCTTCGACCCGGCGGGGCTGAGTTTGCGTTGGCGCAACCAGCCAGAGGATGTTTTGCGCCAGACATAAGCAATTGTCAGCAAATGACGGGGCAGTGAAAGGCGCGCGACTTGGAGATGGCATGGACAGAAACGCCTAACCTGGGAGCCGGTAACCCCATCGCGGTGCTGACTGGCTCGGCCAGCGCCGCCATGGGCGCCGCACCGCCAGCGCTGCCCGCTGAAACGCCGCTCGGCCACGCCATCGCTACCATGGCGGCGGCAAGGGCTTCGGCGCTGATGGTCGTGGAAGGCACAGGCCGCGCCATTGGCATTCTGACCGAACAGGATATCGCGCGCCGCGTCGTGTTCCAGCTTGGGCCGGAAGCGCCGCTCACCGCCGCCATGACCGCGCCTTTGATCGCCTGCGCGCCGGATGAGGGGCTTTGGCGCGCTATTGCGCTGCTTCGCCAGCACGGCCTCAGGCATTTGCCGGTGCTGGATGAGGCGGGGCGCTGCCTTGGCATGCTGCATCGGGCGGAGGCCCTTGCTGCCGTATCCGGCGGATTGCTGACCCATCTTGAGGCGCTGTCGGGCGATGTTGCCGCCATCAAGGCTGCGCAGGCCGGCATTGCCAGCGCCTTATTGGCCGAGGGGCTGGGCGCCGAGGCGGTGGTGCGCCTGGTCAATGGCATCAACCTCGATCTGCATCGGCGGATTCTGGCGGAAACCCTGGCGGATCACGGCGCAGCGCCGGTGCCCTTCACGCTGCTGGTCATGGGCAGCCTTGGGCGCGGCGAAAGCCTGCTGACGCCGGATCAGGATAACGGCCTGATGCTGGCGGATTACCCCGATGAGGACCACGATGCGGTGGATGCCTGGTTCCGGCCTTTCACCGAGGATTTCAACCAGCGCCTGGATCGGGCGGGCTTTCCGCTGTGCCCTGGCGGGATCATGGCGCGTAACCCGCTTTGGCGGAAAACCGCGCGGCAATGGCGGGATCAGATGGGCGTCTGGGCCAATCGCCGCGCCGGTGCGGCGCTGCTGTTCGGCGATATCGTGTTTGATTTCCGCCCGGCCCAGGGCGATACGGCTGAGGCGGCGGCACTCCGCCAACATCTGGCCGCGCTATTGGCGTCGCGCCCGGCCTGGCTGGCCGCCATGGCAGCCCAGAATAGCAGCTTGCAGGTGGGGCTCACGCTATTTGGTGGCTTTGCCGATGATGAACCCGGCCCCGGCAGCCGGACGGATTTGAAGCTGCATGGGCTTATGCCCCTGGTGGCCGCAACCCGGCTTTTGGCGCTGCGCGATGGTGTGACCGAAACGGGGACATCTGAGCGCATCGCTGCGCTCGCCGCACGCGGCAGCATCGCCGCGCGTGAGGCAACCACCTTGCAAGCCGCCTTCGCCCTGTTGCTGGATGTCGTGTTGCGCCAGCAATTGGCCGATCACGCCGCCGGGCGCCGCCCCGGCAATCTGGTGGATACGGCGGCCATGCCCAAGGAAGCGCGCGAAGCCTTGCGGGAGGCATTGAAAGCGGTGCGGCGTTTCTCCCGCGCCAGCTTCGCCGGTTTTACTGGTGAGGTCTGGTAGGCGGCCTGGTCAGAAATGCTCTGCCGCCGCGGCCATGGCGGCGGTCATGCGGGCACGCCGCGCCAATTCCGCCAAATCATCCACGCCGCGCGCGGCAGCGCGGGCCAAAAGGCTGACCCAAAGGGCGGCTGTCGCTTCCGCATCGCCCAAGGCCTGGTGCCTTCCAGTGATCACAATCCCCGCCCGGCCACAAAGCCCATCCAGGGAATGATCCGCTTCCTGGGGGTCCAGCCATCGCGACGTCGCAACACTGCACAGGAAGGGATTGCCGATGGCCGGCGCGCCGCGAAATTCTTCCGCGAAAATCAGGGCGCGGTCGAAGGCGGCATTATGCGCAATCAGCACATCATCGGCGATGAAATCCTGAAAGCGCGCGATGGCTTCCGCTGGCGGCGGCGCATCGGCCACCATGGCATCCGTTATGCCGTGGTAGCGGATGGACCCGGGCGGGATGGCGCGGGCGGGATTGACCAGCGTTGAGAAGCTTGCGCGCGCCTCCCCATCGCGCAGTCGGACCGCGCCGATGGAAAGCAGGCGATCACCGCCGCTGACATCAAGCCCAGTCGATTCCAGGTCAAACACCACATAGGTTTGCGCGATCAGCGGGCCGGCGGGGAGCGCCGCATGGAAATGCGCGCGCGCGCGGAGGAAATCGCGCAAGCCAGGCTTCAGCCCATTGCCGATGGCGCCAAAGGCGCGACGGAGCAAGCCGCTCATGTTCGGGCGTGCTGGCTTGGGGTGGGGCGCAATTGGGCCATGGCGTAGCCTCGCATGGTTTGGCGGCGGATTTCCAGAAATCTCGGCGGATGGCTTGCGCCAGCGCAAAACCGGGTGACGCGCCGCGCGATTATGGGGCCGGGGCTTGCACTGCGGCCCGTCAAGGCGGCAGGCTTGGTGTTGTTCGGCAACGCCGCAAAAAGGGGGAAACCATGTCCGAGGCCACGCAATATGACGCGACCCATGCCCGCTGGAAGCGCGACCCAGAAGCCTATTGGGCGGAAGCCGCGCGGGGCATTGATTGGGACCGGGCGCCGCAGCGCATTTTTGATGCCGCAATGGGCGTTTATGGCCGCTGGTTTCCCGATGCGGCGTTGAATACCTGCCATAACGCCGTGGATCGCCATGTTGCCGCCGGGCGCGGGCAGCAGGATGCGATCATCTATGACAGCCCCATGACCGGACAGGTGCAGCGCATCACCTATGCCGAATTGCAGCACCGCGTGGCGAAGCTGGCCGGCGCCTTGGCGGCGCGTGGCATTACCAAGGGCGACCGCGTGGTGATCTATATGCCCATGGTGCCGGAAGCGGCGATTGCCATGCTGGCGACTGCTCGGCTGGGTGCGGTGCATTCCGTGGTGTTTGGCGGTTTTGCCGCCGCCGAATTGGCTTCCCGCATTGCCGATGCCAAGCCCAAGGCGATCATCAGCGCATCCTGCGGCTTGGAACCCGGGCGCGTGGTGCACTACAAGCCGTTGTTGGATGAGGCGATTGCGCTTTCGCCGCATAAGCCATCATCCGTACTGATCCTGCAACGCCCGCAAGCGCCGTGTGAACTGACGCCGGGGCGTGATGAGGATTTGCTGGTAGCCGAAGCCGCCGCCGCGCCGCATGCTTGCGTTTCTGTCGCTGCCACCGATCCGCTGTATATTCTCTACACATCCGGCACCACAGGCCAGCCGAAAGGGATTTTGCGCGATAATGGCGGGCATGCGGTGGCGCTGCATCATTCCATGGAATTGGTTTACGGCGTGAAGCCTGGCGATGTTTACTGGGCCGCTTCCGATGTCGGCTGGGTGGTTGGGCATTCCTATATTGTCTATGCGCCGCTGCTGGGGGGCTGCACCACGGTGCTGTTTGAAGGCAAGCCGGTGGGCACGCCGGACCCCGGCACCTTCTGGCGGGTTTGCGCGGATCATGGGGTGAAAATCCTGTTCACCGCCCCCACCGCCATTCGCGCCATCAAGAAGGAAGACCCGGAAGGCGTTTTCCTGAAGAAATACGATCTGTCGAAGCTGGAAGCGCTTTATCTGGCCGGTGAGCGTTGTGACCCCGATACCATTCTTTGGTCGGAACGCCTGCTGCAAAAGCCGGTGGTGGATCATTGGTGGCAGACGGAAACCGGCTGGACCATTACCGGCAATTTCCGCGGGCTCGGCCTTTTCCCAACCCGCGCCGGTTCCGGCGGCAAGCCCGCGCCTGGCTATGATGTGGTGGTGCTGGATGAGGC
>JBIKXA010000223.1:0-5212 GCA_044356015.1 Roseomonas sp. | reverse complement strand
TGGCAGGCGCGCGATGAGCATTTCCGCCTGCTGCCAGAAGAACAGATCGCCCTGATAGCCGGTGATACGCCCTATTTCATGATTATCGGCAAGCAGGATGAAGCTTGGTGTCACGCGCCAATCCCGCAGATGGCGCAAATCCTCCGGCAGGCCGCGGGCGGTATCAACGCGCCTGAGCGGGGCCCGGCGCCCGAGATTGGATTGATTCCAAGCCCTTTCGCCGATTTCGGCCAGCCATCGCTTGCACCACGGGCAATCATGCCGTTCCAGCATGATGAAAGAGGCACTCTGCGCCGCAGCTGTCCCCGTAAGGAGCAATGCCGCCCCAAAACCTGGCAGGCTGCGGCGCAAAAGGTTCATTTTGCGCCAGTTGCGCGGCGCAGATAGGCGATCAGATCATTCAATTGCTGCTCATTGCGCAGCCCGGCAAAGGCCATGGACCCGCCAGGGATCACCGCTTTAGGATTGGCGAGGTAGGCGCGCAGCGTCGCTTCATCCCATTTCAGCCCCTCGCCCGCCTTGGCGCGCAGCGCGGCAGAATAGCGAAAGCCGTCAACACTGCCTGCAGCCCGATCAAAAACACCATAAAGGTTGGGGCCCACGCCATTGCGCCCGCCCTGATCAACCGTGTGGCAAGCGCGGCATTGGTTATAAACTCTCTGTCCAGCATCAGCATCCTGCGCGGAGGCTGTCGCTGAGACAACAACAAAACTTGAAGCCAGCATGAACAAACGTAGTTTCATCTTACCTCTCCCGGTTGAGAAATTGGGCCCCATGATTTCGGGACAAAATTATTATTGACCGCCGAAAAATCGGTGGCTAGGCTTGATTATCGTCAATGAAAAGCGTTCACGCAAGATGTTTTAGGGAGGGGAAAAAGGGTCATGAAGTTTAAGATGATACTTGGCCTGATGTTGTTGTCGGGCGGGCCCGTTTTCGCGCAGGCCAAGGATACCGCCCTGCTGATTGGCGGCTGCCAAGGCTGCCATGGTGTATCGGGTCAAGGTGGCAGCGGTATTCCCTCCATCAAGGGCACGCATAGCCGCGATGAATTTGTCGCGCTGATGCGCAGCTTCAGCGCCAATGAAAAGCCGGCGACCGTCATGGGGCGCATCAGCCGCGGCTATACGCCGGAACAAATCGCGCTTCTGGCCGCGCATTACGCGCGCCCGCAATAAGCCGGAGGAATAGGATCATGACCCTTTCACGCCGCAGTTTCTTCGCCGCCGCCGCTTTGCCCGCAGCACTTGCCGCGCCGCGCCTTGCCCGTGCCCAGGCTGGCGCCGGGCGCGTTGTCATCATCGGTGGTGGCTTTGGCGGTGCATCCGCCGCCCGATTCGCGCGAGATAATTTTCCCGCGCTCAATATCACCTTGATCGAACGCAGCCGCAGCTTCACCACCTGCCCCTATGGCAACCTTGTGCTGGCCGGCAAGCGCGATATGGCCAGCATCACCTTCGGGTATGAAAAACTTGCCGCGCGCGGGGTGCGTGTGGTGCATCAAAGCGTGGTTGCCGTGGATGCGGGCGCGAAGCAGGTGCGCCTCGCGGATGGGGCGCAGGTGCCCTATGACCGGTTGATCATGTCGCCCGGCATTGACCTCCGCTGGGGTGCCATTGAAGGCTATGATGAAGCCGCCAGTGAACGCATGCCGCATGGCTGGGTGCCTTCCTTGCAGCCGATTTCGCTATTGCGCCGGCAGCTTGAAGCCATGCCCGATGGCGGCAATTTCATTATGGTTATTCCGGATAATCCCTTCCGCTGCCCGCCTGGCCCTTATGAACGGATCAGCATGGTGGCTGATTATCTGAAGCGCGCCAAGCCGCGCAGCAAGCTGATTGCGCTTGATGCCAAGAACGGGTTTTCAAAGCAGCCGCTGTTTCAGGAGGCTTGGCAAGAGCTCTACCCCGGCATTATCGAATGGCGCGGCGCTTCCAATGATGGCCGCGTGACGCGCGTCAATGCCGCTGCCATGGAAGTGGAAACGGAGTTCGGCGAAAAGCTGAAGGGCGATGTTGTCAATGTGATCCCGCCGCAAATGGCGGCGAAAATCGCGCGTGATGCCGGGCTTGCCAATCAATCAGGCTGGTGTCCGGTGAAGCCTGCAACCTTTGAAAGTGCTCAGGTTGAAGGCATTTATGTGCTCGGCGATGCGACCATCGCCGCCCCGATGCCAAAATCCGGCTTTATCGCTTCATCCCACGCAAAACATGCGGTGGCGTGTGTTGCCGCATCACTCGCGGGCCGGGCGCCACCAGCGGCGACCCTTTTCAACACCTGCTACAGCCATGTGGGGGAGGATTACGGTATTTCCATCGTTGGCGTCTTCAGTGTCGGACCAAACGGCTTTGTCGAAAACCAAGGCTCAGGTGGGATCAGCCCACGCAATGCGACGCTCTCAGAAGAACGGCGCAAGGAACATCGCAAGCTTGAAGCGCTTTACGCCGATGGTTGGTATGACAGCATCACCGATGAGATGTTCGGCTAAGGTGGTAAGGTTGGATCTGCGCGATCTGTAAGGGAATGAACCATGAGTCTTGAAAAAGACCTGAAATCCTCCTCACGACGTGGCTTACTCAGGGCGGCGGGGATCGGTGCAGCAAGTCTTGCCAGTGCTGGCGGCATAGCCCAAGCAGCTGGCAATGCGGAAAACCAACCGCCCAACCTGCCCGAATGGTCGCGCAGCCTTGGCCCTGGCGTGATTGAGGAAACCTATGGCACGCGCAGCCGGCATGAAACCGCCGTGCGCCGCTATGTGCCCTGGCTGACGCCGGATCGGGTTTCGTCCATTTCCTTCACGCCGCTTGCTGAGATGCATGGCATCATCACGCCATCCGGGCTGCATTTCGAACGCCATCATGGTGGCGTGCCGGATATCGAACCCGTGGATTATCGGCTGATGATCCATGGCATGGTGGAACGCCCGCTGATCTTCACCTTGGAAGATCTGAAGCGCATGCCATCCGTCTCCCGCATTCATTTCATCGAATGCCCGGCCAATGGCGGCATGGAATGGCGCGGGGCGCAGATGTCCGGCGTGCAATTCACCCATGGCATGCTTTCCTGTTCGGAATGGACTGGTGTGCCCTTGAAGCTACTGCTTGCGCAAGCTGGTCTGCGGAACGGGGCTTCCTGGCTTTTGGCTGAAGGGTCGGATGCATCGCATCTCGCGCGCTCCATTCCCCTGGCCAAGGTGCTGGATGATGCCATCATCGCCTTCGGCCAGAATGGCGAAGCGGTACGCCCACAGCAGGGCTATCCGGTGCGGCTCGTGCTGCCGGGCTATGAAGGCAATATGTGGGTCAAGTGGCTGCGGCGTATTGAAGTCGGCGATCGGCCCTGGTTCACGCGGTGGGAAACGCGCACCTATACGGATCTGATGCCCGATGGGCTTTCGCGCCAATTCACCTTCGTCAATGAGGTGAATTCGGTCATCACCGCGCCCTGCCCCGAAAAACCGCTGCGCGGACGGCCGGGCTTTGTGGAAATCTCAGGCCTCGCCTGGTCCGGCGCTGGGCGCATCACGCGCGTGGATGTCAGTGTGGATGGCGGCGATAATTGGCGCACCGCCACCTTGCAGGACCCGGTGCTGCCCAAGGCGCTGACGCGGTTTCGTATTCCCTGGGAATGGGCGGAAGGCCAGACCGCCTATCTGCAAAGCCGCGCCATGGATGAAACCGGGCGGGTGCAGCCAAGCATTACCGCGCTCCGCCGTGCGCGGGGCGTGGAGAGCATCTATCACAAGAACAGCATCCATACCTGGCTGGTTGATCGCGACGGGACGGTGGTGAATGTCCAGATTGATGCTTAAGGTTGCCGGCTGCACCGCTGCCGTCATGCTGATCGCCGGGCTTGTGCAGGCGCAGCAGGCGCCAAACCCTGCCACGGCTATTGCCGATCTCTATCGGCCATTCGCAGCGCCGGCGGGCGAGAGAACGCGCGCCGATATCGCCTGGCCCGCAGCCACGGCTAGGCTGCCTTCCCCTATCCCCGGCATTGGTCGCGCTGCGACAAGCGCCGAAATCGCCGGCTGGGATGTCGCCGTGCGCGGCGATGGCCATAACCTGCCCCCTGGCAGCGGCACCGCGAAAGAAGGTGAGGAGCTTTACGTCACCCATTGCGCCGCCTGCCATGGCGATTTCGGCGAAGGGCTGGAACGTTGGCCGGCGCTCATGGGCGGGCGTGACAGCCTGCGTTCCGAACAGCCCAAGCGGACAGTGGGTTCCTTCTGGCAACACGCGCCGAGTGTGTTTGATTACATCCGCCGCGCCATGCCCTATGCCGCGCCGCAAAGCCTGACCAATGACGACTACTACGCCATCACCGCCTATGTCCTGTTCCTGAATGAGCTGATCGGCGAAGAAGATAAGGTGGACGCCGCCAGCCTTGCCAAGCTTGCCATGCCCAATCGCGATGGCTTTGTGTTGGAAGGGCGCCCCGATACTGATAACAACACCTGCATGAGCAATTGTCGGCAGGGGCGCGCGGTGACGGTGACCATGGATAGTCGGCGTTTTGTTCAACCTGGGTCGGGCTCCGGGACGGATCAGCCGGAGTAAGCCCGATAAGATTGGTGGCGTGGTTTCCTGCAATAAGGTAAGCTTCCCGAAAGACCCAAAGGGAAAAGGCACGCAAGCTTACCCGCCGCGCTGCCTTGGCTGCCTCCATCTTATTGCTTGCTCGCCATGCCAAAGCGCGGACAGTCTTTCACAATCGCGCTATCCGCATGATTGTCCCCCATACGCCAGACGGTGTTTCCGACATCACGGCATGGCTGATTGCCGAGCCCTTGGCCGCCGCCTGGGGCCCGCCGGCATTCCCGCGCCCATTCTGGCGAAGCTCAATGCCGATATCCGCGCCGCCTTGCAGGCGCCAAGCGTGGTGGAACGCCACAAGACACTCGGCGCCGAGATTGTATCCAATACGCCAGAAGAAATGCGCGCCTTCACGGAAGCGGAGATGAAGAAATGGGGCGATGCGGCGCGCGCGGCAGGCATTCAGCCGCCATAAAGCCATGCCCGTAAAGGGGATCGCGGCCTTGCCCGATCCCCGTCACGGCTTCAGGCCTTTTCAATTTCTCCGCCGCCATCAATCCAATTCTTGAAGCCGCCCAGATTGCGCACATTGGCATAGCCCATGTCATGCAGCGTCTTCAGCACCAGCGCAGAACGCCCGCCAGATGCACAATAGGCCACAATCGTCTTGGCGCGAT
>JBIKXA010000222.1:0-5223 GCA_044356015.1 Roseomonas sp. | reverse complement strand
GCGGATCGTTGATGGTATAGATGGGCACATCAAAGGGGCTGCGCCCGGAATCGCTTTTCACGCGCAGATTGGCGATGAAAACCGGCCAATCATTCAAGCCATCATTGATCTGATAGCTGGTGCCGAACTCAATATCACCAAGCCCACTGCCGGTGGGGCCAATGGTGATGGGCTGCGCATTGGTATCCGCCGGCGCGGTTTGGATCGTATCACTTTGGCTGAGCCAGGGGACGCGGATATTCACCTCCATGCGATCAGTCACGCCATAACGCAGCGTCACTGCGCCAAGATTGCCGCGCTGCGTGGATTGGCGAATATCCACCGTGCCAAAGGTAATGCCAGGAATGATGGTGAAGCCATTGACGATGGCCTGCGTATTCTGCGCGTAGAAATATTCATAGGAAGGTTCAAGCGCGAACATGCCACGCGGTGTCAGCACACCGCCCACGCGCGCCAGCGTCGGGTCTGTTGCGATCACGCGCTGTTGTTCCTGCTGCTGAGCAGCGGCGGCTTCCGCGGCGGTGGACGCAGTTTGCGCCGCCGGGGCCTGGCTGGAAGGCGCGGGCTGCGCCTGCCCCATGGGCATGGCCAGGACAAGTACGGATAGGGATGAGAGGAAGGCGGCGGCAAATCGGACATTGTCTGTTTGCCCTGTCTTGCGCCTGTTTCCGATGATGCGGCGTTGTCCATTCTTGTTTGGCATGCGTGTGACCTTCGCAAAGGGGTGAGAACAAGACGCATCGGCATTCACGTTACGATACGCGAATGACGATGCGCTGGTATGCGAAGATGTTTGGCAAACCGAAACATCGCAAATAGGAAATCTGTGATCAGCGATGACAGAAACGCGAGCGTCATGCGTATCGTCATGACCATCAACTCGGCTTGAAACACGGCGCGGTTACGAATGCCTGTGTTAGTCAAATCGCGCCGGCGCTGCCGGACCACAACATGAGGATAGAGGTGAACATCATGAAAAAACTTCTTTTGGCTTCGGCAGGTGTGCTGGCTTTTGGCGGCGTTGCCAATGCCAATGGCTGGCCTTCTCAGCTGCAGAATGTGCAGGATTACTATGCAGCTGCCTTGGCGGTGAATGTTGGCGAAGTTGGCGGCAATCGTTCCATGACCAGCACGGGTCAGGAAAAAAGCGCTGCCTTGCGTGGCAGCTTCCTGGGCTTCCGCGGCGTCGCAAATGTGAACCAGAATGCGGGCGCCAATTCGGGCCTGCAGAACTCGGTTGCGATTTCCTATGTTGAAGGATGCGACTGCGAAGTGGCGTCGCCGATCTTCTTCGGGCCGCCACGTGGCGATGCGAATTCCAATTCTGTTGCCGTCAATGTCGGGCAGGTGGTCGGAAATACCAGCGAGAACACCTCGCCGTTGCTTCTGGCCCCAGGTACGAAAGCAACCGCCACAATGGATGACGCCTTCAATGGCTCGACCGGCCTTGTGCAGGTCAACCAGAATGCCGGCGCCAATAGCCTGATGCAGAATGCAACAGCGCTCACCAGTGTAGAGAACATCCGCGGCATCGAACAGGATCGTGACGCCTGGGCGATTGCGGTGAATGCCGGTCAGGTAACCGGTTCAGGCAATCACTCAACGGATGTGAAGCACACTGCCGCGGGCAATGTCATTGGCTCCTTCAATGGCTTCCAGGGCACGGCCAATGTCAACCAGAATGTTGGTGCCAATAGCCTGATGCAGAACAGCTCTGCGCTGGCCTCCATCACCTATTGCAATTGCGCGATCGAAGACCTGTCCACCACCATTGCGGCGGCGGGCAATCTTGGCAGCGTGACCGGCAATCATGCCAGCGCAAGCCTTGGTTCGGCTTCGGTTGGCATGACCAATTCCTTCAATGGTTCCACCGGCGTCACGCAGGTTTCGCAGAATGCCGGTGCAAACAGCATGATGCAGAATGCGGTGGCGATTGGCGCCATCTATCAGCGTACCAACTGATCGGCTTCGTGCGCGTCGGCGGGCAACCGCCGGCGCGTTCGGCGTTTGCGTTTGAATGGAACTGAAATTCCCGCCCCTGCCAGCACCCTGCCTGGCTTCATGACGAGAAGGAGAGAATGACGCCATGCGTAAATTTATCGCCTGCTTTGCCCTGGTTGCGACACTACCCCTGCAAGGCGCGCTTGCCCTTGACCCCGCCAAGGGGCTTGAGCTGTTTGCCGGCGCCACGCCCCTTACCGCGCGTGAATTATCGCGCCATGCCGGGCGCGGGGATGTGGAGCCTGTTTCGGTTGGCTCCGCCCTGGTGGAAGGCAACACGATCGGCACTGGCAGTGTCACAGGCGGCAACAGCATTACGGGTTCGCTGAACAGCACCGGCGGTTTTACAACGGTCTTCCAGAACAGCGGCAATAATTCACTTTTCCAGTCCGTGACCACGGTGAACATCACGCTCCGCTGATGTCGCTGATGCGCCCCCTTCCCAAGGTGTTTGTGCTTGTCCTGCTGCTTGGCGCTTGCGCCACGCGTCCGGAAGCGCCTGCCGCCTTGTCCAATGATGCGAAGGTCAATCTGACCATCTCCCCCCAGCTGACCGGCGGGGCGGCGATTGCACCGCGCGTGAGAGATCTTCGAGCGCGGCGCTTTCATCGGATTGTACGCCAGCAGGCCGATTTCTCCTGTGGTTCCGCGGCGCTGGCGACATTGCTGACGTATCACTACGGCATGCCGATAACGGAGGAGGAAATCCTCAAGGAAATGATCGCACGTGGCGACGAAGCGCGCATTCGTAACGCCGGGTTTTCACTGCTGGATATGCGTAATTTCCTTGCGCGGCGCGGTCTCCGTGCTGAAGGCTTCCGACTTCCATTGGACAAGCTTGCCGAAGCCGGTGTTCCCGCCATCGCTTTGGTTGACACCAATGGTTATCGGCATTTCGTGCTGCTGCGGGGCATCTCAGCGGATCGTATTCTGCTGGCAGACCCCGCTCTTGGCACGCGCAGCATGCCACGCGTGCGATTTGAGGAAAGCTGGAATGGTGTGCTTTTCGTCATCCTTGACCGCCCTGAAATCGGCCGCGCCAATTTCAACCTGGCCGAGGATTGGGGCATGCGCGGCCGCGCCCCCGGCACGCTGGTGCGTGATGCGCTGGACCGCAGCCTGACTGGCTTTGGCATGCCGGGATCGCCCGTGTTTCAGGGTGGCACGCAAATCCGCCCCTGGATTTATTGAACAGGAGATATCAGCCATGAAACGGACATCACTTCTCGGTTCTGCTGCGATCCTTTCCCTTTCCGTGATGCTCTCAGGCCCAGTGCGCGCGGCATCCGATCTTGTGCAAACCTATGCTGCCGCCTTGGGGCTTGAAGATGCGGATACGGGGCCATTCCGCCTTGCGGGCAATGCTGTTGCTGTTGAGGAACTGGCCGAAATGCGCGGCGGCTTTGCCATGCCGGGCGGCATGGTGGTGTCTTTCGGTTTTAATATCGAAACAAGCCTTGGTGGTGTCACCACGGAACGGCTGAATATGCCCAATACCGCGCTTGGCCCCGGCATGGCGGCACCGATAATGACGGTCACGGATGCGAATGGCGTGGCGCGGCAAGTCACCATGTCCGGCGCGCCCTTCATGGTGGAATCGCTCGGCGCCAATGGCGCGACCCGCATCCAAACCCTGATCAGCAATGGCATTACCAGCATTGTGCAGAACGCCGCCGATGGCCAGCAGGTGCAGCGCTTCACGAATGTCTCGGTTGATGTCGCCGGCATGCGCAGCATGCTGAACCAGCTTGGCCAGAACCGCGTCATGGAAAATGCCATCAGCGCCCAGCGCGCCATTCCCCGATGATCCCCATAAAAGCGCAGAAGGAAACCGCGCGATGAAAAGCCCCCTTCGTTCCTCCATCCTGATGTTTGGCCTGCTACTGGCGGCCTGCGCGCAGAATGGCGCGCCGCCCAGCCCGCTTGCCGGCGCCCCGCCCACCCAGGCACGCCCGGCGGATTTCAACATCACAGGCGGCAAGCGGCTTTCGGCGGATGAATTCCGCCGCCTTGCCGCTGGCAATACGCTTGATCGGCGGATGCCCAATGGTTCCCGCCTGATGGTGCATATCGCGGCGGATGGGTCGCAGCGGCTGAAGCTTCAGGGGGTGAACGGGCAAACCGCCACCGACCGGGGGCGCGTCGCCTTCCGCGGCGATCAGGTCTGTTCAAGCTGGGAAAGGATCAATCCCGGTCAGGAGACCTGCTTTGTCTATTTCCAACTCGGGCAGGATCTGGTGGCGATTGATCTTTCCGGCGCCATGGCCCCCACGCGCTTCACCCTATTGCGGGGCAATCCTGAACGGGTGTGATCGGGCCGGCCCTGTTGCCTTTCGGGGGAAAAAGGACCAGATAGGTCCGGAAACCCCCTCCCACCCATAGGGCCAAGCCATGTTCATCGAAACCGAAGCCACACCCAATCCTGCCACGCTGAAATTCCTGCCAGGTCGTGACGTGATGGGCGGGCGCGGCACGGCGGATTTCACGAGTCCGGAAGAAGCTGCGGGCCGCTCCCCCCTCGGTGAGCGGCTGTTTGGCCTTGGCGATGTCGCGCGCGTCTTTTTTGGCTCCGATTTCGTGACCGTGACCAAGGCGCTGGATGCGGATTGGCAGATGCTCCGCCCGCAGGTGCTGGGCGCCATCATGGAACATTATCTGGCCGGCATGCCCATTCTGGAAGGCGCTGCGGCCGAAGAACATGCTGAGGATTTTGAGGCAGCGGATCAGGAAATCGTGGCGCAAATCAAGGAATTGCTGGACACGCGCGTGCGCCCCGCAGTCGCCAGCGATGGCGGAGATATCGTGTTTCGCGGCTTTCGCGATGGCATTGTGCGGCTGCGCATGCAGGGTGCTTGTTCCGGCTGCCCATCTTCCCGCGCCACGCTGAAGCATGGCGTGGAAAACATGCTGCGCCACTACGTGCCGGAAGTGGTGGCGGTGGAACAGGTGGAAGCCTGACGCTATAGACCCCCTGTTTTCATCGCCCTGACGGAGCCCAACCATGTCGGAAACCGCCGCGCCCCTGGATGATCGGGCGCTTGACCAGCTTTTTCGCGCCGCGCGCACCCAGAACAAATGGCAGGATCGGCCCGTGCCGGATGCCAAGCTGCATGAGCTTTATGATCTGCTGAAATGGGGCCCGACCTCGGCCAATTCCTCACCGGCGCGCTTTGTTTTTGTGCGTACGGCAGAAGGCAAGGCGAAGCTGAAGGAAGCGCTTTC
>JBIKXA010000068.1:0-17531 GCA_044356015.1 Roseomonas sp. | reverse complement strand
ATATCCGGCCGCGCGGCAAGGCGCGTGAGGAACGCCGTATCGAAATTGCGATTGGCGGCATTCACCACCATGCGGCTGCGCGGGTTGTCAATCAGCTCCGCCCGCAGCCCATCAATCACGCCCTGCTTCAAGCCGAACAGCACAATCAGTGGCGCCAATACCGCCGCAAGGCCAATGAGGGAACAAAGCGCCAGCGTGCGTTCATGCAAAAGATCACGCAGCGAAAGCCCTGCCAGCAGCACAGTATGTCCTCTCATGCCGGCACGCCTGAGATTGCGCGGGCCAGCCAGGAACGCCCAGCACCTTGGCTCGCTTCTGTGCGGATCGGCAGCAGCGAAAAACCATGCCGCGCCGCACGATCCGGATCATGCGTTGCCAGGATCAGCGCCGTATCCTGTTCACGCGCCTGTTCCAGCAGCAGCGCCATCACCGTATCGGCCAAACCAGGATGAACACTCGCGGTTGGTTCATCCGCCAGCAGGATTTCCGGGCGATGCGCCAAGGCGCGCGCAATCGCCACACGTTGCCTTTGCCCAACGGAAAGTGACGCAGGCATCCTGTCCAGCAAAGCCGCAATCTCAAGCCGCGCTGCCAGGGCTTCGATATGCGCGGCATCAGGCCGGCCCAGAAGGTCCTGGCTGAGAGCAATATTGCGCCGGACGGAAAGAAACGGCAGCAATCCACCCGTTTGCAACACATAGCCGAAATGCGCGGCACGAATGGCGGTCAGGCGGTTCTCATCGCGCGCACGCCAAAGCGCGGCCAAGTCGATGGCCTTTCCATCGCGCGGTGTCAGCAGAAATTGCGCGGCACTTGCGGGGCGCCGTGCCAAGGCCAGCAGATCGAGCAAGGTGGATTTGCCGGAACCGGACGGCCCAACCAGCGCCAAAGCCTCACCTCGCGCAATGGAAAAGGCTTCGACAACCAGTTCAAAACCAGGCGTGCCGCCTGGTGCCTCATGGCGGATGATTACATCCTGCAATAACAAGGTCGGCGCGGGTTGGTTCATGCATGCCCTCAGGGCAGCGCGTCCAACGGCACGGGATACATCGCCTCACCAGGATTGCGCCCGCCATCGAAGCTCACCCAAAGCGAAGGCTGGCGATTGAATTCCTCATAAAGCCTGAGCTTCGCTTCCAGCGCATTGACGATTTCGGTGCGCCGACCAGCGCCCATGCTGTTCCATTCTTCCTGCGTGAATTCCATGATCTGGCTTTGATAGGGCAGATCCTGGAGGAATTCGCCAAACGCCCCACCAAGGCGCTGAAACTCCGCCATGCGGCGCGGGTCGCGCGCGGTGGCGGCCGCGGCAGCGCGCACGCGTTCAAAAAAGCTTTCCGGCGAAAGCCGCGCGGCCGCTTGTGCCTGAATGATATTGCGCAGCGTCGTCGCCAGATCGGAAAGCTGATTGCGCGTGAGCAGGACGCGAACATCCAAGGGCCGCCTTTCGGGGCGCGGATCGGCCGGGTTCAATTCCTGATCCAGCACGAAACTCCGCACCACATCGGGCGCGGTTTGCTGCCTTTCACGGCCCAGATAGGAAAGTCGCATCGCGGTGCCGACAATCTCCGCCTGTTCCGAAATACGCCGTTCCGACGCGCTCTGCGGCGCCCTTATGCCGGCAATGGGCCGCCCGACTGCTGCGGCCACTTGTGCCAGCAGCGCATCTGTCAGCGCATCCACGGTCTGGCCGAATTGGCCCATATTGCCTTCATTGATCGGGTAATACAGTTCCCCCGCCGCGCCGAAGCGCGTCAATTCGCGGTATTGGCGTTCAGCGCGGGCGTGGTTGTTGCGCCCTTCCGGTGTTTTCAGATGAATGGCGTAGATCGCAACCTGCTTTGCCTCAGACTGCGCCAATTGGCGCATTTCCTCCGGGCCCATCTGGGTTTGGCTGCGCGGGTCTTTCGCATCTCGCGCGCCGGCATCCGTCACCAGAATAACAAAACGTCCGCCATATTGCTGCCAGGGCACCTCATCCAAGGCAAGCTTGATGCCGGCAAGGGAATCTTCATCAAAACCTTCATTGCTTTCGCGGGCTTCCGCCAATTGTGAAAGCCGCGGCAGGATCGCATCCGAAGCCTCAGCAAGCTCGGGCAGGGAGACCATGCGCGTGACATATTCAAGCCTGGGATTGCCGCCCAAATGGTCGCGGAAGGCCACCATGCCGAAGCGGAAATTGTCGCGCACCGCAGTGTCACGAATGCGATCCACCACACGCTTCAAGGCCTCGCGCGTGCGTTCAATGTAAGGCCCCATGCTGATGGTGGTATCCACCACAAAAACCACCGCACCGCGATAATTGCGGAGCGCATCGGGATCAGCCGGCGGTGGTGGCGCAGCCTGTGCCGGCGCTGAAATCACTTCCAGTAAGCGCGCTTCCTGCGCTGCTTCATTTTCCACGCGATCGGCCGAGATGATCGGCAGCAGATAGAATTGCCGCGTGATATCAATGAAATTCTCAGGCTCCAGTGCAATCACCGGGCCTTCGGTATTGGCCCGCGCCGCCTCGCGCAGCCTTGCGGCTTCCGCCGCACCGCCGCGCGTATTGAGCCATAGCGCGCGCGGTGTTTCGGCTTCACGGAAGAACATGGCGCGTTCGCGCCCGGCGGGATTATTGAAAGCCAGCACCATGGTCTGCTTCCAATCAATCGTGCGCTCCGCGCGCACCCAACCTTGCGTGCGGCCATCCTGCGCTGCGCCAATTTCAAGCCAGGCATCCGCACCACTGCCCTGGCGCGCATAGACGTAGAACACGCCAAAGCCCGGCGTTGGCTGCGCAGGCGCGTTTGCATCCGGCCGTTCCGCCAGCCGCGCGCCGGGGCGCAGGATCACGCGCTGGAACAACGCGGTGCGGCCTTCCATCAGCAGCGGTTGCCGCGCCGCTTGCTGCGCGCTGACTTCCGCCATTGGCCCGATGCAGAACAGGCCAAGCACCAGCACCAAAGCTGCGCGACGCAACATCATGGCCAGAATTCCTTCAGCGCCGTTTCCGCTGTGCCATTGCCCGCGCGCGCCTGTTCTTCCAGCCAGGCCTTGAGCGCAGCACGCGGCGCTTCTGCCGCAACATCGCCCTTTTGCACAGCATCGCGGTAATAACGCGCCGCCGCACGCGGATCAGGCGCGCGGAAGGGGCGGCCGGCGACAAAGCCAATCGGGTCATATAATCGCGCCACGGCGGTTAGTGCTGGCGCATGGCCGCGTTCGCCCGCCTCTTCAAACAGCACCAACGCATCATCATGCCGCCCGGCGGCCTGGCGCCTGAGCGCGGCGGTATGGATCGAGGCTACATCCGGCGCGGATTGCACCAGATCGCGCAGCGCCATGGCATCGCTGCGTTCAGGCCAGGGGCGCTCCGCCGTCACTGGGGCGGGTGGTGGTGCGGGCGGCGTGGGCGTTGCGATTGGTGTCGGTTGTGGTGCTGGCGCAGGTGGTGCGGAAGTGAGCCACCAGGCCGCGCCGCCGAGCACGGCCAGCAGCAATAGCCCGATGCCGACCAGTAGCGGTGTGCGGGATTTCCCTTCCTCGACTGGCTTCACTACCGCAGCTTCGCGCGGCAGTGGCGCGGGCTGAGGTGCTGGTGGCGGCGGCGCGGCGGCAATGGGTGGTGGTGCCGGCGCCACTTCCGGCTCTCGGGGCATAACCGGCTCAGGCGGCAATTCGCCGTCAAAGACATCAATATCATCCGGCCAGAACAGGCTTGTCTCCAACCCGGCAGCAGGCAGTAAAAACACCAGCGGGCCGGGTTCAAGATGCCGCGTCAGCCTTGGCCCGATCACCAAAACAGTGTCAGTGCCTTCCTGCCTGATTTCCACCGCGCTCAGCTTTTCTTCCTGCACCTGCCAGCCGCGCCGCCCCAGATTGGCCGCCGCATAGCCTTCACGCATGATCCGAAAGCCACCATCAGCCGGCATTTGCAGGCCAGGTATGGTGATGCGCGCATGGCCAAGGGCAAAGCGCCGATCATTTTCAACACGCAGGTTCATTTGATATGGCCTTTGCGCTTCATGTCTCAGACGGCCACTTTCCGCAGGCCATTCAGCAAGCTTCCAAGGCGGGCATTGGATTTTTCATCCACCATGGCACCGCCCGCACCGCGCACATTGTCTTCCACCAGCCGCACAAAGGCGACCGCCCAATCCACGTAAAACGCGGCGTCATAGGCGATAGGCGTTTCGGAAAGCCGCGGCATGTCATCGGCAGGTGCGGGCGGGCGGACGAAAATGCTGCGCCCTTCGCGCCCTGCCTTGGGGCGGGCTTCAACCGGCATCCTGTCAAAACCCATCCAGGTGACGAAATCATTGATCGCGCGTTCGGCAATCATCACCGGCTTCAGCAGGCGATTGGCCATGGATTCATTATAGGCCGCTTCCGTTCGCATGCGCGTTGCGATGTTTTCGCGTAGCTTCAGGCGCCGCGCCCCGGCAGCAAGCTGCGCAACCAGTGTCGCGATGGCTTCGCGATCCATGCGGAACAATTCGGGGCTGTCATTGCGCGCAGCGAAGCGGTGGATATTCTGCAACCATTCCGCCACCGCAGCCTCCGCGAAAAGATCAGCCTGATCGCGCGGGCCTTCTTCCGCTTCCTCAACCGGCGCGGTGGGCGCGGGATCATCTTCAAACAGCGCTTCGAATTCGCTCCGCAATTCGCGCGCCGTGGTCTTGCGCCCGACCGGCGCGGTCACGGCAGAAGGTGTCTCGGCCGCGGCCAATTGCTGGCGGCGGAACAGCTCGGCCAGGGTTTCGCCCTGCACCTGCAATTCGCGCAGCAAGAGCCCAAAGGCCTGCGCTTCCGCACAGGCCAGCAATTGCCGCCCAACCAGCCGCGCCTCTGCCCGGCGCTTGGCCAATTCCGCATCAAGATCACCGGAGACATGATAGCCTTCCAGCCTTCCCGCCATGCGCTTGGCAAGATCACCAAGCTGGCCCTGCACCTGGCGGCGCTTGAGCGCCGGATTGCAAACGGGGCGGAGCTTCTCGGAAAGATAACCAATGCCGCCATCATTCAACTCCATCCCCGCTTCCCAGGCGCGTTCCGGATCAGCGAAATGTTTTTGCACGTCTGGATTGGCGAGGAAATTCCCCTTCAGCAGAGCTACACGCCCCGGATCGCGGAAACTGATTTCGCGACCATTGGCATCATAATCCAACAGCCCCTTGTTCAGCACTTCGGGGTTGCGCAGCCAGAAGGTGTTGTTGAAGGGCTGCCCCGGCACCCATTCCGATGGCCAATCATGGCCAAGACCCAAAAATTCGAAAATCGTCGTTTTTAGGCGGGTGGACCAGCGTTCCACATTGTCTTCCGCGCCGCCTTTGATCTCGAACTCCATATCGAACATGGTCAATACCAGGAACAAGGCGACATCCTGGCCCTTTCGTGCCTCTGGCGTGGCGCCGTGGGTGCCATCAATCCAATTCCGCACCATGGCAGGTACGGTGCGCACTTCCTGGTTGCTGTGCTTCAGGCAGAGCAACATGGAAGTCAGTTCCTGTTCCGCCAAATAGCGCTGATAAAGATAGGCAACCTTGCCGCGCCGGAGCAGCATGAAAAGATCGCTCTGCGCCACTTCCTCGGCCTTGGCGGCGTTGTATTTCTCGCGCCCACGCGCACCGGGAAAGTCGAGCAGATCCGTATAATCAAAAAAATCGAAGGGCTTGTCTTCCAACTGCAATTGCAATTCCGCCACCACGGCCGTCAGCACCGCGCGCGGCAATTCCGCGCGACGCCCGGCGCGGGTTGCCACCGGCACGGGATCGCCATCACCCTTGCCCAGATGGGACATGGTCTCGACATCAATAATGCTTTGCGCCTTGGGCTCCACCGCCAGCATGGGGCAGCAAGCTTCTTCCGGAAAATCAAGCTGCGCCAGCGCCTGCACCAATTTCAGCGCGGTCGCTGTCATGGTTGGCGTATTGTTCCAAAGCAGGCCGTAAAGCTCCACCCGATCAGCAATGGAAAGGCGCGGCGCCAGGCTTTCAATTTCGCGCCAAGCACCTGGCTTCAGCGCCAGATGCGTCGGATGATTCAGGAAGTAGCGTTCGAAATATTCAAACAGATCATAGAGATCATCTTCATTCAGCCGTCCCACCGCCGCGGGCGCAGCCTTCGCGCGGGCTTTTGCCAGGCTTGCTTCAATCACGGCGCTATCGAGCGGGATCACCGTGTCACGGTCGAAATCCTCCATGAAGGCATTGGCCATGATTTTCACAATGTCGGTTTCAGACAGCATGCGGCAGACCACAGGCATGCCGGGCAGGCCGTTCACCGGACGCGTGGTGAAGCGCGTCACGAGGCCGGTTGATTCCTTGCCACCATCGGGGTTGATGTCGCGATTGAAGCCGCGCAGTTCCTCCCCAAAGCGAATGGTGGTGGGCTTGCCTTCCTTCCGCGCCAGGGAGGCAATCAGATAGCTTTTCCCCTGCTGGCTTGGGCCAAAGACAGAAACGCACATGGGCCGGCGCGCGGCATTGGCAAGCTTGCGCGCGCGCAAGCCTTCTCGCCGGAAATCCCGCGCCAAGGCAGGACCTTCTTCGCGCACCACATCGCCGGCCTCAGCAATCCATTCAATCGCGCCTTGCGCGGCATCGGCCACTGCATCGCACTGCTTGGCGAGCGCTTCGTTCTCGGCATTCGGTGTTGTCATTGCCTGATCCTCACGGCACCGAAAGCGCGCCGGTATCGCGCCAATAGCCCGCTTCACTGCGTTCGGTTTGCAGGCGCAGGCGCACAATGCCGCGATGCTGCGGATCGCCCTCCGCATCCAGGATTTCGTCTATGGTGAAGTCCTCTCGCAATTCCTCTGCATCCGCGCTTTCGGGGTCTATTTCCGCGCGCTGGATGGAAAGCTTCAATGGCAGTTTCAGCCGCGGCACGTTATCGGGATTGGCATATTCCAGAATGTAAAGCCGGCTTGCGGTCCAGCGTTCCAAATCCAATTGGCGGAAGCCAAGAAAAACCGGCGCACGGAATTCCATGGTGAATTTCACATCCTGCGCCGCACCCGGCGCCTTGGACAGTGCCGCATCCGGGTCTTGCAGCAGCACATTCTGCTTCAATATCTGCCCCGAAATCTCCATCCGCCCAAGGTATTTTGCGGTGGAGCGCATGGCAAGCCGGCTTGTGCGCATCAGGAAATTTTCCAAACGTCCTTCCGCCACGGCGCAGAGCATGGCGCCAACCGCCGCCGTGGTTTTGGGATCATCCACGCGCCCGGCAGAATCGCGGAAGGGATACCAGCTGCCGGCGCGGTAGCGATGCATGCCCACAATCCGATGCGGCGGCACCGGCATCTTGGCCAGCACCATGTCAAATATCGCGCGCAGCCTGGATGGCCGGCCGGACAGCAGCAGCCAATCGCAATCAAAGGCATAGACCACTTCACAGAGATCAGCGATCACCTGGCCAAGCGCTGCCTGCACAATCGCATCCACACTGCCCGCAGCGGCAGCGATTTCTGCTTCCAGCAACTGGAATCCCGCTGCCCCCGCACGTGCCGCCTGTTGTTCGAAATAGCGCAAGGGTGCGGCCACATCGCGCCCCTGCAGAATGGACACCAGTTTGGCGCGCAGGAATTCGCCACTCGCGCGTTCATCGATTTTTTCATAACCATGCAGGATCGCAAGCCCGCTTGGTTCCAGCACTTGCGTCACGAATTGCCGGCGCAAATGCCGTTCCAATTCGCTTTGCGCGCCGCGATCCCCGCCCAGGATTTCGCGCAATAGCGCCTTGGGGTCGCGCGCGCCGGCCTGATGCAGGCTTTCTTCAAGCTGCGGCAGAACGATGCTCTGGATCACCTCCTGCAGCACCTCATCGCCCGCAATGCGGAAGCCCTCACGGAAATTCTGATGCGGTTCAATTTCCTGCCCGGCTTCGGCGGCATAGGTGCAGATCATCAAATCCGTGGTGCCGCCGCCAATATCAATGCTCGCCACACGCAAGGATGGCGCCTTGCCATAGCCTTCCCGCGCGCGCCCCGTCAGCGCAAAGAAGCTCGCGGGATCGCCACGCAAGCGCTGGCTTGCTTCGGTATAAAGAAACACCAGCTGCGTCGCTGTCGCCTCATCCAGATTGGCGATGATGCGTGGTTCCGGCGGCGGCGCCGCGGCACCAGGTGCCGCATTGCCCCAGCCCATCATATCCCAGGCAAGCCTGACCGCGGCTTCTGCGCGATGGCGGAAAATCCGCTGTTCCGCGAGCGCCATGGCGGGCGGCATGGTCAGCAGAATGCGGCGCAAGCGGCGCGGCACATCGGGGAAGCTCCGCGCATAGCGCGTTTCCACTGAATTGATTTGCGACAGCGCCTGCAACAGGATTTCCGCAAGCAGAAAACTCATCAGCGATGAACGGCTGAAACGCGCGCGCACGGCGGGCTGACGCGGCGCACCACCACGCCCGCGCGGCTTGGCGCGCAGCACTTCGCCTTCTTCCGTCACCCAGGCCATGAAACTGCCGCTCACAGGCGGTTCCGTCGTCACGCCATCCGCGGCCATGCCGTTGAAGCGCCAAACCTGCGTGGTCGGTCTCTCATCCCACAAATAGCGCTTGGGCGATGAAAGCCCCGTGGCCCCTTCATTGCCGCGCGCGGCGGCGGAAAGCCGCACCGCTTCCGGGCCGATGCGCACCGGGCTCAGCCATTGAAAGGCATTGCCGCGGCCGGAACGGCGGCTGAGCGCATCCTTGCCGAAACTCGCACGCGCAAATTCAACACGGCTTTCGAAGGGAAAGGCATAGCCCAATTCAGGCGCGCTCAAATCGCGCAGCTTCAGGGGGTAGCTGTTGTTCAGATTAAGCCGGCTGTCGCGTTCATCTTCCACCAGAATGCCGCAGGTGCGCGCATTGCCGATATCCAGCACCAGATCAACATTGATCGGTTCATAGGATTTGCTGTTGGACACCACATCCACCAGCTTAACACGCGGCAGGATGCGCGCTTCAGCGATCAATTCCAGCAGCGTGATATAGCGCGCCCAATGTTCGCAAACCCGCGCCTCATCTTCGGGCCTGGTGCGCCGTCCACTTGCCGCGCGCATGTCTTGCAATACTTCTTCCAGCCACTGGATCAGCCAGGGTTCATTCATGAACCAACTTGTCTGTTCCCGGTCCGACACAAAGGTGAATTCGCCAGCACGTTCACTATCCGCGGGCGATATCGCGGTATAGGGACGGCCTTCTTCGCGTGCCCGCAGCGCCGTATCAAAGGCCAATACCGCGTGATGCGTATGGCCTTCCTCATCCGGGGCAGATAGCGCGGTGATGCGCAGCCGCGCCCAATTGGTCGGCCCCTTGTCATAGACTTCCTGGCCCGAGGCACCCACAGCCGCCACACGAAAATAGGGCAGCGGAATCCAGCGCCCCAGGATGAATTCCAAGGCCTGACCGCGGCCGATCTGATAGATTTCCTCATCGGGCGGGCTGCGGCCACTGATCGGGTCCAGCAGCGCGCCTTCGCCGTTTTCCGCGAGGCGCCGCAAATTCACCAAACCACCACTTGCCGGATCAGCGCCGGGTGGCAGCGGCTGTTCCCAAAAAGAACGCGGCGCGCGCGGCAGCCGGTCCAGGTTGAACCGGATATCAATGAATTGCAGACCGGTCTGCGGCACCAGGCTGATGATCTGCGGCAGGCCCTGCATTCCCGAAAATCCTGAGATTAGAGTGTGCGTCGCAGCAATATGCCGCCCCTCCTTGCTGGGCGCAACTTCAGGCAGGCAGCACGACCGGCTGCGGGTCCAGCCATTGCAGAAACCAGGACAGGCTGAAGTGCAAATGCGGCCCGGTGACACGGCCTGTCATGCCAATGGCGCCGATCCTTTGGCTTTTGGCGATGCTCTCACCCTCCCGCACCGAAATCTCGGAAAGATGGGCGTAAAGCGAATTCACCCCATGCCCATGATCCAGCACGATCAATTTGCCAAAGAAATGGAATTCATCGGCCAAAGTCACGCGGCCGGTGGCGCAGGCGATAACTGGTGTGCCGGTGGGTGCGGCGAAATCCAGCCCGTAATGCGGCTGGCGCGGCTGGCCGTTCAAGATCCTTTGGCTGCCGAAAACGCCGGAAATCCTGCCAGGGGCGGGGCGGATAAAGCCCTCGGCAAAGCCGGTCAGGGCGGTTTCAACGGCTCGCACCGCCGCCAGCTTTTCCCTCTCGCGGGCAATGCGCGTCAGGGTTTCGGCATCCGGCGTTACCTGTGCGGGCGGCAGGCCGGAAATGCGTTCGGTCGGCCATGCCCGCTTGGCGATATTCAGCACGCGGTTTTCCGAGGCAGCATTCGGGGCTGTGATGACCAGCCGCGCCTGGGGTGCATGATCCCGCCCAAAGCCAAAGGCGAATTGTCCGGCGGGCGAAACCCGGACCGCGCGGCCATCCAGCGCCAACCTGGTGCCCGGCGCGGCGCGGCCCAGCACAAAACCGCCCTGGGTCAGCGCGGCCTCATTCAAGGTGACAGCGCGGGCGGGTGCCCCCAGCAGCAGCGCGGGGGTGGCAAGCAGCAGCCGACGAGGCAGAGCATTCATCACAACAGGCGTCCTTGGCGCGTGCCATCGGCACTGACGCCCACTTCGCCATCGGCGAAGGTCAGGCGCAAGGGCTGGCCCGGGGAAATCGCGCCCGCTGCCACCACGGGTGCGCCCTTGGCATCGCGCACCAGGGCGAAGCCCCGCGCCAAAACCGAAGTATAGGAAGCGCTTTCCAGCCGCGCGGAAAACCCTTCCAGCACCGCCCTGCGCTGGCGGAGCGTGGCCAGCACCGGCGCCGCCGAGAGCCGCGAGAGGCCAGGCGCCCCCGCCAGCCCATCCCGCCGCCGCGCCCAGGCGCTGCCTAGCCTGAGGCCGAGTGCTTCAACCGCCGCGCGGCGCGCCAGAATACCTTCCCGAGGATGGGGAATCCGCAGCGCCCCAAGCCGTTGCGCCCGCGCGGTAATGCTTGTGCCGGCAGCGCGCGGCAGCCTTTCGCCCCAATCATCCAGGCGTTGGCGCGATTGCGCGAGCCGCGCCGGCACATCCGGCAAGCCGCGTTCGGCACGCAGCAACCGAAGCCGCACGGCATTCACCAAGCCCGAAGCGGCCTGCCCAAGCCGCGCCCCGGTCTGCATCAGCGCGGCGGAAAGCTCTGCCCGCGCGGGCACGGCAAGTTCAGCGGCGGCGGTCGGCGTAGGGGCGCGGCGATCGGACGCGTAATCAATCAGCGTCGTGTCGGTTTCATGCCCCACGGCGGAAATCAGCGGAATGGTGCTTTCAGCCGCGGCGCGAATGACGATTTCCTCATTGAAGGCCATCAGATCTTCCAGGCTGCCACCACCGCGCGCCACAATCAGCACATCGGGGCGCGGCACGGCGCCGCCGGCTGGCAGGGCGGAAAAACCCCTGATGGCGGCAGCGATTTGTTCCGCCGCACCCTGGCCTTGCACCGCGACGGGCCATAACAGGATATGGCGTGGAAAGCGGCGCGCGACGGTGGTGCGAATATCCTGAATGACCGCGCCTTTTTCGCTGGTGATCACGCCAATCACGCGCGGCAAAACCGGCAAGGGGCGCTTGCGGGCCTCATCAAACAACCCTTCTTCCAACAGGCGTTTGCGCAGCGCTTCAATCCGCGCCAACAGCGCGCCTTCACCGGCATATTCCAGCCTTTCAATCACCAGCTGGTATTTCGACCGATCCGCATAGGTGGAAATCCGGCCTGTCGCGATCATCTCCACGCCGTTTTCCGGCATGGTGCCGATATTGCGGAGCGAGCCCTTCCAGATGACGGCTTCGATCTTCGCGTCCTGATCCTTGAGCGACAAATAGATATGCCCGGAAGGATAGCGCTTCAATTCGGTGATTTCGCCGCGCAGGCGAAGCCGCCCGAAGGCGCCTTCCAGCGTGCGGCGAATGGCGCCGGCCAGATCGGCGACGCCATATTCGGGAATGTTATTCGGCCGGGATTCGTCCATGGAGCGAATCTAGCCGGGATTGGAGCCTGATGGAATCAGCCCCCAAGGGGGAAAGCCGCCTATTCGCCCGCCACACCGCTCCGCGCCACGGCCTGCGCTTGCGCGGCCAGGGCGCGCGCCATCTGGCTCAGCGCTTCCTGATGCTTGTCATTGTCAATCAGGGCGAAATTACGCGCGAGTTCCAGGCACATGCGTTGGCGCTGAGACATCGAAGGATCAACGGTTTCGGATTTCAGCCCTTCGAAGAACCAGGAAATCGGCACCCCCAGCACCTGCGCGATGCCGTATAGCCGGCCCGCCGAAATCCGGTTCAGGCCGCGTTCATACTTATGCGCCTGCTGATAGGTCACGCCGATCATCTTGGCCAATTGCTGCTGCGAAAGCCCCAGCATGGTCCGCCTTTCGCGAATGCGGGCACCCACATGCTTATCGGCCGCATTGGCCCTTTGGGTGGAGACCACTTCGGCGATCCCGGTTTCACCCTGCCGGAATTGTTCTGCGATTTCGACGATGCTGTCCATCAACCCGTTTCCTCAGCGGGGCATCATGCCCCCTACTGAGTGCGGATTATGCGTGGCATAGATGATCAAGCGGTGAAGATGCGCTTCAAAAAAGCGACGCCATCAGCCCTTGTTGCGCGATTTCAGCGCCGCCAATTCGCCGCGCAGTGTCTCAATTTCTTTCCTTAACGCCTCGGTTTCATCACTCGGCGCGTTTTCCTCGCGTCGCGCGAAAGGGGTAAACAAACTCATCGCGCGTTCCATCATGGCGATATTCTGCTTGCTCACCTCCTGCATGTTCGAAACACTCGAAGGGAAGGGCATGAAGCCGCCCATGGTCTTGCTCAGCGTATCGCGCATCTGTTCCTGCTGCTGCGAGAAGGATGCCATGGCCGCTTCCAGATAGCGCGGCACCAGGGATTGCAGATTATCGCCGTAAAGCCCGATCAATTGGCGGAGGACCGAGGTGGGCAGCATGTTCTGCCCCTTGCCTTCCTGTTCCACGATGATCTGCGTAAGCACGCTGCGGGTCAGGTCTTCGCCCGATTTCGCATCATAGACCACGAAATCCCGGCCATCGCGCACCATGGCGGCCAGATCTTCCAAGGTGACATAGGATGAGGTTTCGGTGTTGTAGAGCCGCCGATTCGCGTATTTCTTGACAACAATCGGGGGCAGCGCCTTCTGCTCGCCGGCTTCGGGGGATTGACGACCAGACATGGGTGCTTGCCTCGGCTTCTTTGGTTCTGGATTGGACCTAGCACGTTACATACTGCAAAGCGAAAGCCTGTTGCAGTGTAGAATCGCGCGCCGAGGGTCTTATCGCGCTGTTGCGGATGCGGCTATAAGCCTGCCTGATGGCTGGGCAAGACGATCTCGACCGATTGGCGGAAGACTGGATCGCGCTCTGGCAGAGCGAGGTGGCCGGCCTTGCCGCCGATCCCGAGCTTGCGGAAAGATGGGCGGCTTTCGCCTCCCTCGGCGCTGCCTGGTTCCGCGCGGCGGCGCAATTCAGCAAGCCCTTCACGCTAGGTGCCGCGCCGCATGACAGCACCGCTGCGCCGCCGCGGCCCGCGCCCACTGCCGCTTCATCTGGGGCTGGCGGGGATCCGGGCCATGGCGGCGGCGGGGGCGCTGCCCGGGATGCCATGGCCGAACGGCTTGCCACCCTGGAACGGCGCTTGGCCGATCTCGAAAGCGGGGCAGGCGGAAGCCGCGCGAATCAGCGCCGCCCTCGCCAGCGCCGGCCACGCGCCTGAGGCGTTTCGCGGCGCGGTCCTGAACCGGCTGCTGCGGGCGGATCGGGCGCTGGTGGCGGGCTTGGCGGCGTATCGGCGCCACCCGTTTGAACGTCAGGCGCCGCCAGTGCCGGCGATTTGGGCGGAAGAAGACAGCAAATTGCTGGATTATGGCGGGCAGGGGCCATGCGTGGTCTTTGTGCCTTCGCTGGTGAACCGCGCCTATGTGCTTGATCTGGTGCCGGAAGCCTCCCTGCTGCGCTGGCTGCCGGGGCAGGGGTTTCGCACGTTATTGCTCGATTGGGGCTGGCCTGGTGAGGCTGAGCGGCATTTTACCTTGACCGATTACATCGCCGGCCGGCTGGAAAGGGCGCTGATGGCCGCGCCTGGCCCGGTGATCCTGGCTGGCTATTGCATGGGGGGCTTGCTTGGCCTGGCGCTGGCCTTGCGCCGGCCTGATCTGGTGCGCGGTCTGGCTTTGCTGGCGACCCCTTGGGATTTCCATGCCGGGCCGGAAGGCGAGGCGCGCGCCCGGGCCGCAGCTGCCGCTTTGCCCGGGCTGGAGGTGCTGATGGAACCAACCGGCGCGCTGCCGGTGGATGTGCTGCAAACCCTGTTCGCCAGCCTTGATCCCTTTGGCATTGCCGAGAAATTCCGCGGCTTTGGTCGGCTTGACCA
Organism: Roseomonas sp.; assembly: GCA_044356015.1. GTDB lineage: Bacteria > Pseudomonadota > Alphaproteobacteria > Acetobacterales > Acetobacteraceae > Neoroseomonas. The sequence goes on along the minus strand of JBIKXA010000068.1, from coordinate 3,185 downwards.
GGCTTCCCCCGCAGCACGGCGCTTTGTGGCGCTGGAGGATTGGTTGAATGATGGCGTGCCTTTGGCCGCCCCTGTCGCGCGGCAATGCATTGGCGGCTGGTATGGCCGGAATGAACCGGCGGGCCTTTCTTGGCGCGTGGCGGGGCAGGTGGTGGACCCGGGGCTTTGGCAAGGCCCGGCCTTTGCCGCCATTCCGCATCGGGACCGCATTGTGCCCCCTGCTTCCGCCCTGGCGCTGACCGGCCGCTTGCGTCAGGTCAAGCTGCATATGGCGCCGGCGGGGCATATCGGCATGGTCGCCGGCATTGCTGCCGAGGCCGCGCTATGGGAGCCTCTACGCGACTGGTTGCGCGGTTTGTGATACCAAGCCGCGAATGACCCATTCTTGAGGAAGGATATCAGCCCCCATGACCGAAATCGTGATCGCATCCGCCGCCCGCACGCCGGTTGGCGCCTTCAACGGGGCTTTTGCCTCAATGCCCGCGCATGCTTTGGGCACCGCCGCCATTACCGCCGCCATGCAGCGCGCCAAGATTGAAGGCGCTGAGGTGGATGAGGTGATCCTGGGCCAAATCCTGGCCGCGGGCGCGGGGCAGAACCCGGCGCGGCAGGCTTCGGTGAATGCCGGCATTCCGGTGGAACACACGGCTTTCGGCATCAATCAGCTTTGCGGTTCGGGCCTGCGCGCCGTTGCCTTGGCGGCGCAGCAGATTGCCACCGGCGATGCGCGCATTGTCATCGCAGGCGGTCAGGAAAGCATGACCCAGGCGCCGCATGCGCAGCAACTCCGCGCCGGGCAGAAGATGGGCGATCTGGCGCTGATGGATACCATGCTGCGCGATGGGCTGATGGATGCCTTCCATGGCTATCATATGGGCAATACCGCCGAGAATGTCGCGCGCGCCTTCCAGATCACGCGCGATGAACAGGATCAATTCGCCTATAACTCGCAGCGCAAGGCGGGCGAGGCGATGGCGGCGGGCCGCTTCGCCGATGAAATCGCGCCCGTGACCGTGAAGGGCCGCAAGGGCGATGTTGTAGTTTCTTCCGATGAATATCCGAAGCCGGATACGACGTTGGAGATTCTCGGCAAGCTCCGCCCCGCCTTCGCCAAGGATGGATCGGTGACTGCCGGCAATGCTTCCGGCATCAATGATGGCGCGGCAGCCGTGGTGGTGATGACGGCGGCGGAAGCCGCCAAGCGCGGCCTGACGCCGATGGCGCGCATTGTTTCCTGGGCGACCGCGGGCGTTGATCCTTCCATCATGGGCACGGGCCCCATCCCGGCATCGCGCAAGGCCTTGGCCAAGGCGGGCTGGAAGATTGATGATCTGGACTTGATCGAAGCCAATGAGGCGTTTGCCGCGCAGGCCATTGCCGTGAACAAGGATCTTGGCTGGGATACCAGCAAGGTGAATGTGAATGGCGGCGCGATTGCGCTTGGCCACCCGATTGGCGCTTCCGGCGCGCGTGTGCTGACGACCCTGTTGTTTGAGATGCAAAAGCGCAATGCGAAGCGCGCGCTGGCGACACTTTGCATCGGCGGCGGCATGGGTGTTGCCATGTGCCTGGAACGTTGATCCGCGTTCACCCCGTTTGACGCAAAAGGGCTCGCCGGTATGGTTCCGGCGAGCCCTTTTCATTTGTGCTGCCTTGGCGGCTTCAGAATTTCGCCACGGCTTCCGCGATAGCGCGGCCCACATCCACCGTGCCGGCCTGCCCGCCCATATCGCGCGTGCGCGGGCCGCCTTCCGCCAGCAGCTTTTCAATCACCGCCAGGATCGCATCGGCCGCCTGCTTTTCGCCGAGATGTTCCAGCATGATCGCCCCCGACCAGATTTGCCCGATCGGGTTGCAGATGAATTTGCCCGCAATATCCGGCGCGCTGCCATGCACGGGTTCGAACATGGAAGGGAAGCGCTTTTCGGGATTGATATTGGCACTGGCCGCAATGCCAATCGAACCCGCCACCGCCGGCCCAAGATCAGACAAAATGTCGCCGAACAAATTGGACCCCACCACCACATCAAACCAATCCGGATGCTGCACGAAATGGGCGCAAAGGATGTCAATATGAAACTGATCTGTGGCGATGCCCGGATAATTCTTCGCCATTTCGGCGAAGCGTTCATCCCAATAGGGCATGGTGAAGGTGATGCCATTGGATTTCGTGGCGCTTGTTACCTTCTTGCGCGGCCTGGTCTTGGCCAGTTCAAAGGCATAGCGCAGCACGCGATCCACGCCCACGCGCGTAAAGACGCTTTCCTGGGAGACGAATTCGCGGTCCGTGCCTGCAAACATGCGCCCGCCGCTTGAGGAATACTCGCCTTCGGTATTCTCACGCACCACAATGAAATCAATATCCTTGGGACCACGATTGGCGAGCGGCGTGGTGGCGCCCGGCAGCAGGCGGCAGGGGCGCAGGTTCACATATTGATCAAAGCCGCGACGAATGGGGATCAGCAAACCCCAAAGCGAGACATGATCCGGCACGCCCGGCCAGCCAACCGCGCCCAGGAAAATGCTGTCGCTATCCTTCAGCCGATCCATGCCATCATCCGGCATCATCTTGCCGGTCTTGGCGTAGGTTTCGCAGGACCAATCGTAATGCGTTAGTTCCAGTTCAAAGCCGAAGCGCCGTGCTGCCGCATCCAGCACGCGAAGCCCCTCGGGCGTGGTTTCCTTGCCAATGCCATCCCCGGGGATGACGGCGATGCGATGCTTGCGTGTGGCCATGGCGTTCTCCTGCCTTTACTTCGTGCTTTTCATAAACCTGTATGTGGGTTTTGCCAGCCCTGCGGGTTTCAGTGTTCGGCTTCGCGCCAGGCCCTGAGCAGCCCATGCGCCACGGCAAGCAAGGCGGGCCCAATGAAAAGCCCAAGGAAGCCAAAGGCGATCAAGCCGCCAAAGACGCCAAGAATAATCAGCGACAATGGCATTTCGCTGCTGCGCTTGATCAGCAAGGGTCGGACAATATTGTCGCTGCCCGAGACGATGATGAGGCCCCAAAGCCCCATGAAAACCGCCCAGACCATTTGGCCTTCGCTGTAAAGCCAGGCGGCTGCGCCGGCCCAAGAAACCACCACCAGCGGCCCCAAGACTTGGCTGATGGAAAAGATCATGGTCAGAAAGGAAAGCACCGCCACACCAGGCACGCCCGCAATGGCAAGGCCAATGCCCATCAG
>JBIKXA010000067.1:0-17695 GCA_044356015.1 Roseomonas sp. | reverse complement strand
TCGCTTGCGCGAGCGGCCTGTAGGGCAAGGGTTTTCACTTCAGTGGCGACTACCGCAAATCCCTTGCCGGCTTCGCCGGACCTTGCGGCTTCTATGGTAGCGTTCAATGCAAGAAGATTCGTCTGATCCGCGATTTGCCGCATCGAAGCGATGACGCTGCGAATATCTTCCGTGGCGGTGCGAAGTTCGGTCACGCGCTGTGCTGTGCCCTGTGCCAAGCCCGTTACATCGGTAAGGGTCGTATTCGCCTGCTGCACCTGGCTTGTGACTTCTATTGCGTTCTGCACAACTTCCTCTGCTGCGGCTGCGACAGCAACGAGTGTTTCAGCCGCTTCTGACGCGCCGACCGCCACTTCGGTCGAATCATGTTCTGTACGTGCTGCCGAATGACCCATGGCGTCTGCAGTTGTGCGCATGGCTTCAGAGGCCGCAATAAGCGAATCAAGCGAACTGCCTATCGTGTCGGTGAATTCACGCGTGAGCTCCTCCGTTTCCTTCTGACGGGTTTCTCGTATTGCCTGTTCCGCTATGCGTGCCAAATCCATACGGTTTTTTTCGACCGCTTGCTGGCGAAAAAAATCTACGGCACCTGCCATGCTGCCAACCTCATCCCGCCGACCAATACCCGGGATCTTTGACGCCAAATCACCATTCGCGAGATTGGTCATGAACGCCCCCATGGCGGTGAAGAGCCTGAGCGTGCGTAGGAAAGATAGGCATAGGATCAAGACACAAATAATGATCGCCAAAGCCGAAATACCTAGAATGACGAGCAGGATGTCTTTCGCTTTTTCGACCTGAAGTGTCATAGCGTCACTTGTCGCGCGGGCGTGAGCAAGGGATGTCTGAATTACCTCTTCGATGCGCCCTTCCAGGGGGAGTGCCATGTTTTGGTAGGTTGCAACGCCTCTGTTCCGATTGGCGCTGCCTAATTCCTCGGCCACTTGGGCCATGACTTTGGAATAATCAGCCAAAAGCGGCGCTATGGCTGCTTTGACGTCTTCGGATAATTCTGTTGCGGATGCCAAACGCGACTCAAGGCCCGTTCGCTTGGTCTGCAGGAGTTCTTCCTGTGTACGCCTACGTGTGACAGCAAACGCCAGTGCGACAGCGCGAAACTCTTTTACTTCCTGTAGCAGGTTACTCAAGGCTTGCTCACGTGACTGGGCATTTACAGCCGCACCCATACGCCTATTGCTTTCCAGCGTCATGGCAACGACTGCCACGGAACAAATAGCCAGGACGACGCCAGCCAGCATTCCCAAGAATCTCGTACGATTTGCCAAAGACATGATGACTACCTCAACGCTTTGCGGCCTGACCCTGGACGTCAGCGGTTGCTCATGATCACCGTGGCACCTCCAAACTGACCGATTCTTTGTTGCAAACCATTGCGCTGATGGCAGGTCATGCAGGGTTCGGTAATGGCCATGGGCCAAAAGCCAAAGCTGCTATTCCCGACACTGCGCGTTTCCGGCTGCATATGGCCACGTTCCAGCCACTCATTGATCTGTTTGAGAATCTCCGCGTTTTCAATGACGCGCTCGGGTGCTGAATCGCCGTTGATCAGTTCCTGCCGGCGATTGGTCACAACGGCGCGGTATTGGCCGCCCATGATTTCATTAAAGCGTAGGAATAGCTGCGCCCGGAAGAAGGCCGGCACGAAGGCATCCTGACCACCCTTCAGGATGTCTGCCCGAAACTGGGCCATCACCTGTTCCATGGAGCGATCCATGGCGTCATGAATTTGCTTGAGTTCGGCTTCTTGTAAAGCTGCGATTTCCTTGTTTGCCAGGCGCCCATAAGCGGCGCGATAGGCCGTCTTCAATGCAGATGCATCAAGGTCTGCCGGGCGTACCGAACCTGCATTGATCTTGTCCTGCAAGCCGGCAATCACCGCGGTTGCCGCCGATGCCGTTAGATTAATTTCACGCAATTTACTCGTCGTTTCGTTGGCTGAGGCTGCCGATAGGCCGAGGGTCAGGCAAAAGATTAATCCTTTCAGAAAGAGAGACATGTTCGGTTCCTTTATGGGCCTGGATTGACAAAACAGCTTTCAAAGAGGGTGCGAGAATTGCATCGAATCTTTAAGAAAAGGTGTGAGAAACTGCGGTTTCTGTGGAATTCGCCTTCGTCAAAATGAAATGAAGTGGCCATGTCGCACCGGCCGTGGATTGCTGATAGCCGGCAGACCACTCTGGCGCGCGTCGCGTTCACATTCGTTCACTGAACACGCTAAAGCCTTACAGTGATGTAATTTCCAAACAGCCAAGTCATGCCAATTGGCTTGAAGAATGCCCCCATCAGTCAGTCACAATAGTGGCTTTGCCCTTCCTGCTTGGGTGCGCAATCGTGCATGTAGAATGCCCCAGTTTTTTCAATTATATTTTTGCGGCGCCTGACGTGACGTCTTGGCCCGAAAGCCAGTTTAATCTTTTATGTCTTGCCCGGCGGAGGCTATCTCAATTGCGAAGCGTCTCGTATCTGCGCTGTGCCCGAAGCGACGCTCCGCAATTCCAACCCATGCCCGGTAAGCGCTGCATAGTCATCAAGCGCGCTGGGCAGGTCGCGCAAGGCTGCGATCACCTCAGGCCGCGCTTCCAGCATGAGGCGCTGAGCCGGGCGCGCCGCCGCATCGCGCGCTGCCTGGCGCAGGGCTGCCAAGCCCTCTGCCAAGGGCGTGTGCAGGATTTCGGCCAAGGGCGGGTGGATGCGGTCGCGCACCATCTCAATCAAGCCAAGCCCGGTCAGCCCGACAAGCCGCGCCAGCCAATCAGGCGCCAGCGCGGCACGGAGCGGTTCAAGCAAGGCTTGCCGGCGCTTGGGCGAAAGCCCCGCCACATCCAGCAAAATCGCACCCGAGAGGTTGCGCAGCCTGATCTGCCGCGCAATTTCCGGCAGTGCTGTTTCATTGAAGCGCGCCAGCCCATCGCCAGCGCCGCCGCTGTCCACATCAAGCGCCGTCAGTGCGCGTGTGGTTTGGATGTGCAGCACACCGCCGCCCGGCAAAGGCACCGCGCTTTCGGTGAGGGCTTCGAATTCACCTTCAATCGCCTCATCAAATACCGAGCCATGCTGCGCCTGCACCCGATCACCGAGCGCCACGCGCAGCCGCGCCACCAAACCAGCGCCGGCCACGCGCAGCACGGCCTTCGGATAGCGCGCGGCAAGGCGCTGCGCGGCACATGGCCCGCGCGCCACCAGCCGCGGTGCGCCCGGCGGTGCGGCGGCAATCAGCGCGGCCTCTGCCTCAGTCAACACGGCGGAAAGCCTTGGCCCCTTGCCGGCCTGCGCAGCGCGGGTCACGCGCAGCCCTAAAATCTGCCCCTCCTGCACCACCTGTTTGATCGGCTGGCGCGGCGCGCTGGCGGCACTTTCCGGCAGGAAGCCCGTTTCATTGCTTGCCAGCGCCACAAAGGCGCCCGACATGGCGGCCGAGATCGCCACCACGCGCCCGCGCTGCAAATCCTCAACCCCATCGGGTCGCGCAGGACGTTCCACCCAGGCTTCCACCAGCAGGCCACCAAGCAGCAGCGCGGTCCGCACCTCGCCCGGGGAGGCTTCAGCCAGGATCAAGGCTTCAGCCACCCGATCCCCCGCAGCATTTGCGCGGCCTCGAACAGGGGCAGGCCGACCACATTGGAATGGCTGCCGGAGATGAAGCGCGTGAAAGCCTCTGCCCGGCCTTGGATGGCATAGGCGCCGGCCTTGCCCTGCCATTCGCCGGAAGCGATGTAGTCTTCCATCTGCGCTTCGGTCAGGCGTTGGAAGGTGACATTGGTTTCGACAAGGCGCTGGATGCGTCGCCCATCAGGGAGCGCCAGCACCACGCCCGTGGTCACGCAATGCCGACGGCCTGAAAGCAGCGCCAGGCAATGCCGAGCCTCGGCCTCGGTCTCGCCCTTTGGCAGGATGCGCCGGCCAACGCCCACCACCGTATCGGCAGCCAGGATCAGCGCGCCTTCAGCCAAGGGCAAAGCGGCTTCAGCCTTGGCAAGCGAAAGCCTGGCCGCCAAGGCGCGCGGCTGTTCTGCCTTCAAGGGCGTTTCATCAATATCGGTCGAGATCACGCGCGCGGGCGTAATGCCGAGCCGTGCCAGCAAATCCAGGCGGCGGGGACTGGCGCTCGCCAATACCAGCGGCAAGCGCACGGCATCCATGTGCGCTGCGTTACTTGAAGCGGAAGGTGATGCGGCCCTTGGTCAGATCATAGGGCGTCATTTCAACATTGACGCGATCACCGGCAAGCACGCGGATGCGGTTCTTGCGCATCTTCCCGCTGGTATGCGCCAGGACCATATGGTCATTATCCAGTTTCACGCGGAACATGGCGTTGGGCAGAAGCTCCACCACCTCTCCGCTGAACTCCATCATATCTTCTTTGGGCATCGGGCCTCAAGTGTAGGGCGCGCGGGGCGCCAGGGTTTAAGATTGCGGCGCAAAATGATCCTATGCCCCCGCCGGGTCAAGCTCGACCCCGGCGCGGGCAGCAATTCCGGCGGGAAACGCCCTATTTCGCAAGCACCACCGTGTAATCCGCTTCAGTCTTTTCGCGCATTTCGGCTTCGGTCACGCCCGGGGCGAGTTCCACCAGCTTCATGGCGGCGGGGCCGCGCCGGGCGATTTCAAACACGCCGAGGTCGGTGATCACCATATCCACGACGCGGCTGCCGGTCAGCGGCAGGGCGCATTGCTTGAGCAGCTTGGGCTTGCCGCCGGCGGTATGTTCCATCAGCACAATCACGCGCTTGACGCCGGCCACCAAATCCATGGCGCCGCCCATGCCCTTCACCATCTTGCCCGGGATCATCCAATTGGCGAGGTCGCCATTTTCCGCCACCTGCAAGGCGCCCAGGATGGAAAGATCAATATGCCCGCCGCGGATCATGCCGAAGGATTGCGCGGAATCGAAGAAGGAACTGGTCGACAACTGCGTAATCGTCTGCTTGCCGGCATTGATCAGATCGGCATCTTCTTCACCTTCATAGGGGAAGGGGCCAAGGCCCAACATGCCGTTTTCGCTTTGCAATTGCACATTGAAGCCGGCGGGGACGTGATTGGCGACCAGCGTCGGAATGCCGATGCCAAGGTTCACATAAAAGCCATCTTGCAATTCGCGCGCGGCGCGTGCCGCCATTTGGTCGCGATTCCAGGCCATGGTTTTTCTCCTCAACCCTGGGATTCAGCGCCGGCCGCGGCGGCGGGCGCGTGCTTGCGGACAGTGCGCTGTTCAATGCGCTTTTCGTAGCCGGGCGGGCAGGTGATCATGCGCTTCACGAAAATGCCCGGCGTATGGATATGGTCCGCGTCAATCTCTCCGGGGCGGACCAGATGCTCCACCTGCGCGACTGTGACGCGCGCGGCGGTTGCCATCATCGGGTTGAAGTTCCGCGCGGTCTTGCGATAAACCAGATTGCCTTCATGATCGCCCATATAGGCGTGGATGATGGCCAGGTCGGCGACAATGCCGCGTTCCATCACATAGGTCTCGCCATCAAAGTCGCGGGTTTCCTTGCCCTTGGCGACTTCCGTGCCAACGCCGGTTTTCGTGAAAAAGGCCGGGATGCCAGCGCCGCCGGCGCGAATGCGCTCGGCCAAAGTGCCTTGCGGATTGAATTCAATCTCCAACTCGCCGGCCAGATATTGCCGGGCGAATTCGGCGTTTTCGCCGACATAGCTTGAAATCATTTTCCGGATTTGCCGCGTTTTCAGCAGCAGGCCGAGACCCGCATCATCCACCCCAGCGTTGTTGGACACCACCGTCAGGTCCTTCACGCCGGAATCGCGGATGGCTTCGATCAGCAGCGTCGGAATGCCCGAAAGCCCGAAGCCGCCGGAATGGATCACCATGCCATCGCGCAGCAGCCCTGAAAGCGCCGCCTTGGCGTCCGGATAGATTTTCTTCATGGGGTCAGCCCTCATGCCTTGCCGTTTCGCGGCGATCACTAGCCGCTGTTCTGCCTTGCGGGAAGGGCTTGGCGCGGCGAATCGCGCGCCGTGCTATAAGGGTGCATGTCTGCCGCCCCCCTTTCGGCCCCGCGCCCGGCCATCCGCCTGCTGCCGGAAACCACCGCCAACCGCATCGCGGCCGGTGAGGTGGTGGAACGCCCGGCGGCCGCGCTCAAGGAAATTGTCGAAAACGCCTTGGATGCCGGGGCCAGGCGGATTGCCGTGACGCTGGAAGGCGGCGGGATGGACCGCATTCTGGTGGAGGATGACGGCATTGGCATGGGGCCGGATGATCTGGCGCTGGCCGTGGAACGCCACGCCACCTCCAAATTGCCGGAAGAAGCGACGCTGTTCCGCATCGCGACGCTCGGTTTCCGGGGGGAAGCCTTGCCTTCCATTGGCGCGGTGGCGCGGCTTTCCATAACTTCCTGCCCGCGTGATGGCACGGCGCATCGGATCAGTGTTGAGGGCGGGCTGAAGGGGGATGTGGCGCCGGCCTCTGGCGCGCCCGGCACGCGGGTGGAGGTGCGGGATTTGTTCTTCGCCACCCCGGCGCGGCGGAAATTCCTGAAGCATCCGCGCACGGAATCGGAACACGCGGTGGAAGCGGTGCGCCGGCTGGCGCTGGCCTGGCCGGAAGTGGCGTTTCGTGTGGAAAGCGATGGGCGGGAAGTGCTGTCCTTCGCCGCCGCCGATCAGGAAGGGCGCATCCGCCAAGTGCTAGGGCCGGATTTCGCCGCCGCCGCCGTGCCGGTGGAAGCGGTCTCCGAAAGCCTTGATATCAGCGGCCTGGCCGCGCTGCCGACGCATCACCGCCCGACCACACTCGGTCAGCATCTGGTGGTGAACCGCCGCCCGGTGCGCGACCCGCTGCTGCGTGTTGCTTTGCGCGTTGCCTATCGGGATGTGATCCCGGCGGGCCGCCACCCGGCGGCGGCGCTGTTTCTGCAAGTGCCGCCGGAGTGCGTGGATGTGAATGTGCATCCGATGAAGACGGAACTGCGCTTCCGCGAAGGTGATGCGGTGCGCGGCGCGGTGATTTCGGCTTTGCGTAAGGCCTTGGCGATTGGCGCCGGGACAGTGGTGGCGGTGCCTTCCTTGGCGGGCGCGGCACCAATGGCGGGCTTCAGCGAAGCCTTGCCGGTTTTGCCCCAATCCATGCCGCGCCCGCCAGGCTTGCCACAGCCGCGCCTGCCGCTTGGCTTCCGCCCGCCCAGCCTGCCGCCGCCACCTGCGCCGGAGCCCCTTGATGCCGCGCATCCCCTGGGCCGCGCCGTGGCGCAGCTTCTGGACACCTACATCATCGCCGAAGCCGCTGATGGCGCCCTGGTGCTGGTGGACCAGCACGCCGCCCATGAACGCCTGACGCATGAGGCGCTGACCGCGCAGCTACGCGAAGGCAGTGTGCGCGCCCAGCCTCTGCTGGTCCCCGCCGTGGTGGATATGCCGCAAGCCGATGCCGTGCGGCTTTTGGGGGCAGCGGATGCGCTGGCGCGCTTGGGATTGGAAATTGAGGGCTTCGGTGCCGGCGCGGTGCTGGTGCGGAGCCTGCCCGCCTTGCTCGGCGCCGCCGATCCCGCGCCACTTTTGCGCGATATGGCGGAAGAATTGGCCGAGGATGCGGAAAGCACCGCTTTGGACCGCAAGCTGGATGCGGCGATTGCCCGGCTTGCCTGCCATGGCAGCATTCGCGCCGGGCGGCGGCTGAACGCTGCGGAAATGGACGCGCTGTTGCGGCAAATGGAAGCCACACCCCGCGCCGCGACGTGCAGCCATGGGCGGCCTACGGTCTTGAAGCTGGATCGCGCGGCGTTGGAACGGATGTTTGGGCGGCGGTAGGAAATAGGCATAGAAAAATTTTCGTACTGAGGATCATTTTTCACTTGCCAAAATGTTCTTGTTTTGTTCTTATGCTCCCCATGAGCAGCACCCTTTACCAAGACCCCTCCCTGATCATCCCGCAACGCCCCGTGCGCGTGCGTTTTCAGGCGCGCCGCGCAGGGATTGAGAAGGCGCGCAGCGCCATGCGTGATTTCACGCTTTTGCTGGCCCTCGCCTGGGGCGCGGCGGAAGTGGCGCTCTGGCTGGGCGCGGGCTGAAGCCCTTACGCCTGCGCGGCTTCCTTGGCGCGTTCGCGCAAAATGGCGACCGCCCGGCGCAGCCCATCGGCAATATTCTCCGGCGGCATGGCGCCTGAGAACAGCAAATGCCGATCCAGCACAAAGGATGGCACGCCGGAAATCCCGGCGCGACGATAGCCCTCATCCTCGGCCAGCACCTCATGCCGCCCGGCATCGCCGGCGTTGAAGGCGGCAAGGCTTTCGCCGGACATCCCAGCGGCTTCGCCTAGTCGCACCAGGGTGGCCGGGTCGCCAATATCCTCGCCATTCTGGAAATAGGCCTGAAATAGCGCCTCAGCCACTTCGCGCTGTACACCATCAGTCCCGGCCAGCCGGATCAACCGATGCGCTTCCGGCGTGTTCGGCGTGCGCGCCATCAGATCATGGCGGAATTCCAAGCCCGCAATGCGCCCGGCATCGGCCACGCGGCGGTCCAATTCCTGGGATTTCTCCCAGGACCCGAATTTGGCGCTGCGATATTCCCGCCGATCCACGCCTTCCGGCGGCATGTCCGAGTTCAATTGGAAGGGGCGGAAGCGGACCTTAAAATGCAGCCCGTCTTCCGCGAGCATGTCGAGCGCCGCATCCAGATTGCGCTTGCCGATCCAGCACCAGGGGCAGATCGCATCCGAAATCACATCCAAAGTGCCGGCATTGGCTTCATTGGCGCTGTTCATGGGGGTTACTCCTGCAAAAGCGCCTTACCATGCCGCTTTGGCGCGCCCCGGTCCAGCACGCCCCCTCTTGGAGGAAATCGCGGAAAGCCGCATGGTCTGGCGCATGAGCAATATGATCTTCCCTGCCCCCGCCCCGGCCGCCTGGCCAGCGACCACACCCGCCCAAGCCCGTTTCGATGCTGCAAAGCTGCAAAGCGCCGTTGATTTCGCCGCCGCGCATGAAACCCCCTGGCCCTATGACCTCGCCGGCCATATTGGCCGCGGCTTTTTCGAAGCGCCGCCGGATAATGAGGTTTTGGGGCCGCTCAGCCCGCGCGGCGCACCATGTGGCTTGATCACGCGCCACGGCGCCTTGGTCACAAGCTGGGGCGATACGCGTGAGGTCAGCCAGACCTTCAGCGTGGCGAAATCCTACCTTTCGATGCTCGCGGGCATTGCCTGGGCCGATGGGCTGATCCCGGACCTGGATCAGCGGGTTGGTGAGACCGTCAGGGATGGCGGCTTTGACACGCCACAAAACGCCCCGATCACCTGGCGGCATTTGCTGCAGAACATGTCCGAATGGGAAGGCACGCTGTTTGGCAAATCCGATACCATTGACCGTGGCCGCGACCTTGGCGCCGAGGGCCAGGGCAAGAAGGGCCTGCGGCAATTGCAGGCCCCCGGCACGCATTGGGAATATAATGACGTCCGCGTGAACCGGCTATCGCTGGCACTTTTGCGCCGCTTTGGCCGGCCCTTGCCGGAGGTTTTCGCCGAACGCATCCTGAACCCGATCGGCGGCAGCCGGGATTCGCGCTGGGATGGCTATCGCACCTCCTGGGTGACGCTTGAGGATGGCCGGCGCGTGCAATCCGTCCCCGGCGGCACCCATTGGGGCGGCGGGGTTGCGATCCATGCCGAGGATCAGGCGCGGATCGGGCTATTGGCGCTCAATCGCGGGCGCTGGGCAGGGAGTGAAATCCTGCCCGAGCAATGGTTTGACTGGTCCACTGAAGCCTGCGCGCTCAATCCATCCTATGGTTTCCTCTGGTGGCTGAACACGAGCGGGGAGCGTTTCCCCTCCGCCGCGCGGGATGCGTTTTTCGCCTCTGGCGCCGGGGGCAATCTGACCTGGGTGGACCCAGGCTCGGGCATTGTCGCGGTGCTGCGCTGGACCGATCCGAAGGCGATGGATGGTTTCATCGGTCGCGTGCGCGCGGCTTTGGTCTGAGGGGGGCTAAACCATGGAAATCGGGATTGTCGGGCTGGGCCGCATGGGGGGCAATATCGCGCGGCGCCTGATGCTGGCGGGGCATCGCGCCGTGGTGTGGGATAAGGATACCGCCGCCGTGGCCGCCCTGGCTGCCGAGGGCGCGGTGGGCGTGGCGGACCTCGCCGGCCTGGTCGCAGCCTTGGCCCCGCCGCGCGCGGTCTGGGTCATGCTGCCCCATGGCGCGCCGACAGAAGATGCGCTGGAACAATTGGGCGGGCTGCTCTCCCCCGGGGATACCGCGATTGATGGCGGCAATACGCATTGGAAGGATGATATCCGCCGCGCCAAGGCGCTCGGCGCCAAGGGGGTTGATTACCTTGATATCGGCACCTCTGGCGGGGTTTGGGGGCTGAAGCGCGGCTATTGCCTGATGATTGGCGGCAAGCCCTGCCCCGTGGCGCGGCTGGCGCCGATTTTTACCGCCCTGGCGCCGGGCCGGGGGGATATTCCCGCCACACCACGCCGTGAAGGACGCCCCGTAAATATCGAAGAAGGTTGGATTCATTGCGGCGATCACGGTGCCGGGCATCTGGTCAAGATGGTCCATAATGGCATTGAATACGGGATGATGCAGGCGCTGGCGGAGGGGCTTGACCTGCTGCGCCATGCCGATAGCCCGGAATTGCTGGAAGATCAGCGCCTTAGCGTTGATATCGCCGATGTGACGGAAGCCTGGCGGCGCGGTTCGGTGATTACCTCCTGGCTACTCGATCTGACCGCGAGTGCCTTGGCGGAAGACCCTGATCTTGCGAAATATTCCGGCAAGGTGGGCGATTCCGGCGAAGGCCGCTGGACGGTGCAGCAGGCGGTGGAAACTGCCGTCGCCGCGCCAGTGCTGACCGCAGCGCTTTATGCCCGCTTCCGATCGCGTGATCAGGTCAATTTTGGCGATCGCGCGCTGTCGGCCATGCGCCATGGCTTTGGCGGGCATCTGGAACCCAAATAGCGATGCGCCCCGCCGCCATCATCGTCATGGGGGTATCGGGATCGGGCAAATCCACCATCGGCGCGCTGCTGGCTGAGAGGCTCGGCTGGCCCTTTGCCGATGCGGATGGCTTCCACCCGCCGGAGAATGTGGCGAAAATGGCCGCCGGCACGCCGCTGACCGATGCGGATCGCTGGCCCTGGCTGGATGCGATTGCCACCCATGTTGGCGCGGCGCGGCAGGCCGGCCGGCCCGTGGTGGTGGCCTGTTCGGCGCTCCGCCGCGCCTATCGGGACCGCTTGCGCGCCGGGCATGGCGATCTGATTTTCCTGCATCTATCCGGCGCGCCGGAGGTGATTGCCGCGCGCCAGGCCGCCCGTCAGGGCCATTTCATGCCGCCTTCCCTGATGGCGAGCCAATTCGCCACGCTGGAAGACACCGGGGATGAAGCCGATGCCGTGGCGGTATCCGTGGCGGTTACGCCTCAGGCGGTGGTGGATGCAGCCATGGCGGCGCTTGGCCCCTTCGGCCTCAAGGCGGGTCCATGAAGGCCGAAGTCATGGAAGCGCGCGCGATCAGGGACCGCATGGAGGGGTTTTCGTGTCCCTCATGCGCCGTCAGCGCCTCCATGGGGCAGAAATACTCATGCGGCTGGGGCACCTGGTTGCGCGCGAAGCCGGCGTAGTGTTCCCGCTGCAGCCCATAGAGCACGCGGATATCGCGCACCGGCAGCGCCAGCCCCGCCAGGGGTTCCGCAATGCAGGCCGGGATCAGGCGCCAGCGCGGCGTCTCATCCCCAGGTTGGATGGGCGCCAGCAGCCAGGGCAAGGGGCAGAAGGCAAGCAAGGAGGTGGTGGAAGGCGCGAAGCGGGACCGTTTATCCAGCAAATTCTGGAAAGTGGAGCAGGCTTCGATACACAGTATATCCGCAAAAGGGTCTTCCGGCGTGCCGCCAAAATGCAGCCAAAGCCCATCCGGAATGGTACGCATACGGTCGGATCCGGGCACTTTCAGGTAGGGCTGCGCGATGGGTTCACCCTCACTCGGGCGAGCACGCAGCCAGGATGCGCCCTTACTTGCGGTTGCACCCGGCGGGCGCTGCGGCCAGGTTTTCAGCCGGGCACGGACGATATTGTCGAGCCGGATGGTTTTGCGATCACTGCGCAGGACCTCGCTCATGACGTGAATTACCCCTTACTAATACAACCTCTGGTTAAAATAATATGAAGTGCGCCGGCTTAGGCAAGCGAAATTTGATGACAAAAACACCAAAACTTCGAGTCAAATTGTATGTTAAGCGCATTTTCTTAATTTTTAACTTGAGAAGTGCCAAGTAACTGATTCTATAGACTCATGCTTGGAATTTCTTAAAAAATTGGAGTCTCAGAATAAAAAATACAACCATAGGATGTATTTTTAAAAGCTCATATTTCTTGTATTTGTTTTGTTCTTGCCTTGCAGGCTGGTCCAAGGCGCCGCGCGTCATTTCCGTGCCCGAAAATCCCTTCTAGACTATTCACGAGGCTCTCCCCAGGGCGATAGCTTCGCCGCCCAAGGCTCGATTGAAAGGAAAGTGCCCATGCCCATTACCCGCCTAGCCCCGGAAGAACGCCTCTCAGGCGCGGTTATTGGCGGCGGGCTGATCTGGCTGGCCGGCCAGGTGGCCGATGACGCGAGCCTGGATGCGGAAGGCCAGACCGCCGATATCCTGCAACAGATTGACGCGCTTCTAGCCGAAGCCGGCACCGATAAGCGCGCTTTGCTGTCGGTGACCATCATTCTGGCCGATATCCGCGACGCGCCGGCCATGAACCGGGCCTGGGATCGCTGGCTGGACCAAGCCCATAAGCCCGCCCGCATGACGATTGAAGCCGCATTGGTGGATCCTAACTGGAAGGTGGAAATCACCGGCGTCGCATTGGCGCCGTGAACGCGCCCCCTGCCCCGCGCGGCCTGCGGTCCTGGCTGCGGGCTGCCGCCCTTACCCTTGGCTTCGGGCTGCTGGTTGCGGGCGGGCTTGCGGATCAGGGCGCGCTTTTGCCGCTACTGCTGATTGGCGTGGCAGCCCTTGCCATTGGTTTTTTTCACCTGCTGTTTCCGCAGGGCATGCATTTCGGCTTCGGCGCCAGTGCGGGGCTTGCGGTTTATGCCTGCCTTTTTGTGGTGATCGGCCGCGCCGCCTTCCCCGATGTAACGGCCCTGCCCTATGTTATCGCGTTTCTACTGCCGGTGCTGGCCTTTTTGGCCTCCGTCTGGTGGCGGCGGGACAGCCTGCGCCGGGCGGCAGAAGCCGGCGCCCCTTTTGATCATGGCCATTTGCCGCGCATGGCGCGCTGGCTGATCCCGGTTTGGGTGGTGGGCGGCTTCAGCCTTTCCCTGCCGCTCAATCGTCTTTCGTCCTTTGATCAGGGGTTTGCGCTGGTCGCCGCCATGGCGGCCATTGCGGTGATTGTCGCGGCCTCCGTCCGTCCGGTCGTGCTGCTGCTCAGCGACCTGACCCTGATCACCGAGGAATTGGCGCAAAGACTGCACCGCATCGCCGTGCCGGTAATCGCCTTCCTGACCCTTTACAGCCTGCTGGTGATCGCTTTTGCCTGTTTTTACCGCATCGCCGATGGGGTTTCGCAGCTACCATTGTTTCATGGGCCGGGCGGGCCGATCCGGCTGAGTTTCCCGGATGCGCTCTATTTCAGCCTGGTGACGCAGGCGACCGTTGGCTTTGGCGATCTGACACCGCATGATGATGGGATCAGGCTATTGACCGGGGTGCAGGTGCTGGCGGGGCAGATTCTGCTGCTGTTTGGCTTTGCCGAAATCATGCGCAGCCGGCGCGTGCAAATGACCGAGGGCGAAGAAAAGCGCCCGCGAACTGCCAGGGAGTAGGCGCCATTCTGCCGTAATTGGGGTATTGCATTCCATACTTGGGATTAGGATCGCTGCGCATGGTAAAGCCAGCCTATTGGCAAGGAAAACGGGTTCTGGTGACAGGCGGCGCTGGCTTCCTGGGCGCCAACCTCTGTCACGCCTTGGCCGCTATGGGCGCGCGGGTCACGGCGCTTGATGCCATGATGCCGGATGGCGGCGCTTCCGCCCGCAATCTGGAAGGGGCGGGCGTTCTGCTGGTGCGCGGCGATATTCGCGACACGGAATTGCATTCCCTTTGTGAGGGCATTGATGTGCTGTTCAATATGGCGGCGCAAACCAGCCATATGGGCGGGCAGAAGGACCCCGTTGCCGATATCGCGATCAATGCCGTGGCGCAGGTGCGCCTGATTGGCGTGATGCGCGAAGCCGCACCGAAAGCGACCGTGGTGCATGCCTCCACCCGCCAATTCTATGGCCGCCCGCGCAGCCTGCCGGTGGATGAATTGCACCCGGTGAACCCGCCCGATGCCAATGGCGTGTCCAAATGGGCGGGCGAGCAATATTGGCTTTTGGAAAACCGCGTGCTGCATCGCCCGGTGGTCTCGCTCCGCCTGACCAATTGCTACGGGCCGCGGCTGCGGATTCGCGATGCCCGCCAGACCTTCTTGGGCATTTGGATTCGCCGTGTGTTGGAAAATGAGCCCTTCGAAGTCTGGGGCGGGGCGCAGCTGCGCGATTTGACCTATGTGGATGATGTCACCAGCGCCTTTCTGATGGCGGCGGAACAAGCGGCAAACCCGGGCGTGGGCGGCCAGGTTTTCAATATCGGCGGCAGCCCGCCGGTTTTCCTGCTTGATCTGGCCGCCAAGCTGATCGCCGCCAATGGTGGCAAGGGCAGTTTTGAAACGCGCGAATTTCCTGCCGATCGGGCGCCGATTGATATCGGTTCCTACGCCGCAGATGATCGCGCCTTCCGCCATGCGACCGGCTGGGCGCCGGCGATTGACCTCGATCAGGGGCTGAAGCTTTCCCTTGACTGGTATCGCCAGCGCCTTGCCGATTATTTGTGACCCTGAAGCGAAAGAACGCACCATGAATGCGCCCGTCATCACCATGATCCCCCAGGCCGATCCCGGCGCTGGGTATCGCGCCCAGAAGGCCGAAATTGACGCTGCCGTGGCGCGCGCGCTCTCCAGCGGCTGGTATATTCTGGGCAAGGAGGGCGCGGCCTTTGAGGAAGAATACGCTTCCTGGCTTGGCACCCGCCGCGCGATTGGCTGCGCCAATGGCACGGATGCGCTGGCGCTGATCCTGCGCGGGCTTGGCATTGGGCCGGGGATGAGTGTCGCCACTGTTTCCCACACTGCCGTTGCGACCGTTTCCGCAATTGAGATGGTCGGCGCGACGCCGCTGCTTTTGGATATTGATCCCGATACCTACACCATGGATCCGGATGAATTACTGAGCGTGATGGATCATCCGCCGCCCGGCTTGCCGCCTTTGCGTGCCGTGATCCCGGTGCATATCTATGGCCAGGCTTGCGATCTGATGCCGATACTGGAGGCGACCCGCGCGGCGGGGATTGCCTTGATCGAGGATTGCGCGCAATGCCATGGCGCGACGCTTGATGGCGCCAAGCTTGGCACGCTTGGCACGGCATCCGCCTTCAGCCTGTATCCCACCAAGAACCTTGGCGCTTTGGGCGATGGCGGCGTGCTGGCCACGAATGATGAGGCATTGGCGGACCGCATCGCGGCCATTCGGCAATATGGCTGGAAGGAACGCTATATCAGCGACACGGTCGGCGTTAACTCGCGGCTTGATGAAGTGCAGGCGGCGATTTTGCGCGTGAAGCTGACCGCGCTTGATGCCGGCAATGAACGCCGCCGTGCCATTGCCAGCGCCTATGATGCCGCGCTGGCCGGTGGCCCCTATGCGCCGCCGCAGCGCCGCGCGGGGGCAGAGCATGTTTTCCATCAATATGTGTTGCGCGTGCCGGATCGTGCCGCGGTGCAGGCGAAGCTGAAGGAACAGGGCATTGGCACGGGCATCCATTACCCGGTGCCGGTGCATTTACAGCCGGCCTATCAGGGCCGCGTTCCGCTGGGGCCGGCAGCCTGCGCCGAGACCGCGGACGCCGCGCAGGAGGTGATGAGCCTGCCCATGTATCCCGAATTGACCGATGCGCAGGTGGAACGCATCTGTGCCGGGCTGCGGAGCTTGCGGGGCTGAATATCGCGGAAGCCTTGGCGCGGGTTTGCGTCGTCACGGTCGCCTATAACAGCGCCGCCGCCTTGCGCGGGCTGCTGGGGAGCGTGCCGCCCGGCCTTGCGGTGATAGTGGTGGATAATGCCAGCCGCGATGACAGCGCGGCGGTGGCCGAAGCCGCTAGCGCGCGGGTGATCCGCAATGGTGCCAATCTTGGTTTTGGCGCCGGCTGCAATATCGGGATGGATGCGGCAGAGACGGAATTCGTGCTGCTCGCCAATCCCGATACGCGGCTGGATGCGGGGGCGATTGCGCGGCTTGTCGCCGCTGCCGATGCCTTTCCCGATGCGGCCATTCTGGCGCCGATGCTGTGCGATGAAACCGGCGCGCGCGTCAGGTCCTGGGATGTTGAACAACTCCATCGTCGGTTGCTTTCGCGCAAACGTGGCGCCGAGGCCTGGCCAGAGGGTCCGTTATGCGCGGAATTCCTCTCTGGCGCTTGCCTATTGCTGCGGGCGTCGGATGGGCTGCGCTTCGATGAAGCCTTCTTCCTGTTTTATGAGGATGACGCGATTTGCGCTGCCGCCCGCGCCAAGGGGCGGAGCCTGGTGCTGGTGCCGGATGCGGTGATGCATCACGCGGGGGGTGGTTCTTCCGCGCCATCGCGGGCGCTTTCTGCCTTCAAGGCGCGGCATATGGCCTGGAGCCGGCTGCATTACTTCGCGCTAATGCAGGGCAGTGCGGCGGCGCGGCGCGAAGCCTGGGCGCGGGTTTGGCATCATTTGGGCAAGGCATTGGGCCATGGGCTGACGCTGCGCTTGGAAAAATTGCGCGCCGATCTGGCGGGGCTTGGTGGGACGCTGGCTTGGCTGCGCGGCAAGCGCGCCTGATTGCGCTAGACCATGTTGCGTTCACATGAGTTCACGCAACCCGCTCTATGTTGTTGTTTTTCGAGCATCTTCACGCGTTCAGATGATTCCATCTGAACGCGATCTGCTCTAGGCCCCCAGCATCTTCCGCGCGACAATCAGCCGCATGATCTCATTCGTGCCTTCCAGAATACGATGCACGCGGAGATCCCGCACAATCTTCTCAATGCCATATTCCGCCAAATAGCCATAACCGCCCAGCAATTGCAGCGCATCATCGGCAACGCGGCTCGCGGTATCAGTGACAAAGCGCTTGGCCATGGCGCAGAACATGGTGGCGTCTGCTTCACCGGCATCCAGCTTGGCGCAGGCGCGCCACAACAGCGCGCGTGCGGCTTCCAATTCAATGCGCATATCGGCCAGCTTGAATTGCGTATTCTGGAAATCACTGATGGCCTTGCCGAAGGCACGGCGTTCCTGGGTGTAGCGCAGCGCGATATCCAAGGCCGCTTCCGCGCCACCCAAGGAACAGGCGGCGATATTCAAGCGCCCGCCATCCAAACCCGCCATGGCGAAGCGAAACCCCTGCCCTTCCGAGCCCAACAGCGCTTCAGCGCCAACACGCGCATCTTCCAAAATCACCTGCCGCGTCGGCTGCGCATTCCAGCCCATTTTGCGTTCAACGGCACCGAAGGAAAGCCCTGGCGTATCCTTTGGGATCAGAAGCGCGGAAACGCCGCCCGGCCCATCGCCCCCCGTGCGCAGCATGGTCAAGTATAGATCAGACGCGCCAGCGCCTGAGATGAATTGCTTGGTGCCATTCAGCA
>JBIKXA010000221.1:0-5297 GCA_044356015.1 Roseomonas sp. | reverse complement strand
TCATTGCGCGGCACCAGCGGGCTGCTTTCCACGACTTCATGGCCATTGCGGCGGAAGTAATCCAGGAAGGTCGCACGAATATCATTGCTGCTGGTCATGTCTCGCCCATCGGGTCCGCGTTTTTCCAGAGCATGTTGCGTTCACAGGGGTTCACGCAACCTGCTCCAGATCTCTGTTTTTCGAGCATCTTCACGCGTTCAGATTTTCCATCTGAACGCGATCTGCTCTTGGCGCGGAGAGGTAGCGCGCAGCGCCCCGCGCGTGAAGGCCCTGTCACACGCGCCCCGGCCAAACCCCAGGCCGCACCGCGAGCGCACAAATCAGCCCATAGGCGGTAATGCCAAGTGCAACGGCAATGAATTGCCCGGTCAGGCCAAGCCCCGCCGCATCCATCAGCAAGGCGCCCCCCAGCACGGCAAGCCCCACACGCATCAGCGCTGCCGCGACAGGCCAGCGCATCCGCCCCGCCCCCATGGCGGCGAAGTAAAGCGCCATGCCCAGGCCGAAACCCGGCAAGGCCCAGCCGATAATCCCCAGCGCCTCGGTCGCAATGGCGGCCACGGCGGCGTCACTGGCAAAGGCCGCCGCCACCTGGGCCGGAAACAGCGCAATCCCAAAGCCGATCACGCCCGTGACCGCAAAGGCCAAAGCGCCACCTGTCCAGGCAATCCGCCGCGCCTCATCCCAATCCCCCGCGCCAACCGCGCGCCCGACCAGGGCCGTGAGGGCGGAGCCAATGCCGAAAGCCAGCGGGATCATGAGGAATTCCATGCGCGCGGCAATGCCATAGGCGGCAATCGCCGCCGGGCCGTGAGCGGCGATGCGCGCCGTCACCAGAATGGTCGCCAGATTGGCCAGCGTTGCCATCACGCAGGCAATCAGCCCCACCGCCAGGATGCGCCCGAACAATGCACGCCTGAGCGGCGCGCGGAAATCCGGCACAAACCCAGCCCCGCCGCGCAGCACCACAAGGGCCATGATCAGCGCTGAACCTGTCATACTCAGCGCGAAGGCCATGCCGGCGCCGGGCAGGCCGAAGCCCAGCGGTTCCATGAAGGCCCAGGCCAGCGGCGGATAGATCACCCAGCCCCCCACCACGCCGCGCGCCGCCAGCGCATGCCGCCCGCCGCCCCGCAGGATGGAGGCCAGGGTATTGGTCAGCCATGCCGGCAGCGCGCCCGCGCCAAAGGTCCAGGCGGCGAAGGCAGCCCCGGCTTCCGCCGCGCCCGGCCCGCCGATCAGGCCCAGTATGGCGCGCGGCGCCAGCAGAAAAGGCAGGGCGAATAGCGCCGCGCCGGCGGTTGCGATGATCAGGGCGTGAAAGGCGAGCGCCGCGGCCTCATCGCGCTTCCCGCCGCCCAAGGCGCGGGCAATGGCCGAGACCACACCGCCCCCCATGGCCCCCGCCGACATTTGGGACAGCAGCAGGGTGAAGGGCAGCACCACCGCCCAGCCCGCCAGCGCCGCCTGCCCCTGCCGCGCCGCCAGCCAGGGCTCAATCAATTGCGCGACGATCTGGGTCGCGACCAGCAGCGTTGTCGGCGCCGCCAAGGCCAGGATCTGCTTGAGCCGCCCCGTGCCGCTAGTCACGGGCAAGCCGCCGAGTCGCAGGGGGAAAATGCTTTTGCCATGGCCCATGGGAACCCCCAGAACCGCCGCTGACAAGGCCGAGGGGGCGTTTTCCACAGATTTCTTTCGAGTCGCGGATCATAGAACTTGTGCCTCGGCGCCCTTTTCCCTACCGTATCTTGTGTTGGGGAGATCAAAGGGGGTTCCTTCATGGATTGGACGCAAGAAGCGATTGAAAGGCTGCGCGCCTTCTGGGCCGAGGGTCTTTCGACCGCGGAAATCGGTCGCCGCATGGGGATTTCGAAAAATGCCGTGGTCGGCAAGGCGCATCGGCTGAACCTGTCTTCCCGGCCAAGCCCAATCCGCCGAGACCCGCAGGAAAGGCGCACCACGCCAAGCCCGCGCCCGCCGCGCCAGGCCCCCGTCGCCCGTCCCATGCCAAGCCCGCCGGTGATGCGCCCGCAGGCCCCGCCGCCGCAGGCCGCCCCTGTGGTGCTGGTGGCCCCGCCGCCCGCCGCCGTGCGTAACCCGCCCCCCGCGCGCCCGCGCCTTGGTGGGTCGCGCACCTGCTGCTGGCCAATCGGGGAGCCTGGCACCCCGGAATTCCGCTTCTGTGAGGGCGATCCCCTGTCCGGCAAGCCCTATTGCGCCGAACATGCCGCGGTTGCCTATGTGAAGCCGCGCGAGAAGGAACGCCGCGAAGACGCGGCCTGAGACCTTTCCTCAACCACGCAAGACGGGGTGATTGCCAGGCAATCATCCCGTTTTTTTATGGCGGCATGTCAGCTACAGGAAAGCCATGAATTCTGTCCTTGCCGGCGTATTGTTGCAGCTTTTGGCGCTGGCGCTCTTTGTCGCCATGGATACGCTGCTCAAGCTGATGACGCTCAGCTTCGCCGTGCCGCAATTGATGTGGGCGCGGTTTCTGTTCAGCTTCATCGCCGTCACCATCGCCATGCGGCTGATTACGGGCAGCCTGCCCTGGCGGTCCCGCGCGCCGGGGCTGCAAACCATCCGCAGCCTGTTATTGGCCGCGTGCAATTTCATGTTCTCCTCGGCGCTGGTGCATATTTCCTTGGCCGATGCGACGGCGGTTGGCTTTGCCTCCCCGCTTTTCACCCTGGTGCTGGCGGCGATCTGGCTTGGTGAACGGATCGGCCCCCGGCGCTGGTTCGGCATGGCGCTTGGCTTTGCCGGGGTGGTGATCCTGCTCCGCCCGCCCTTCCTATTCGCCGGAGAGCCCGCGCATTGGGCCATGCTGCTGCCGCTGGGCGCTGCCGCGCTTTTCGCCGTTTATCAGATCCTGACCCGCAAGCTCGCAGCGCTGGATGATGCGCGCACCACCATCCTGCACACGTCTTTCGCGGCGACGCTGCTGACATCGGCCTCTCTCCCACTGGTCTGGGTTTGGCCGAGCGGGCTGGATTGGGCGGCTTTGGTGTTGCTCGGGCTGCTCGGCGGCGCGTCCCATGGGCTTTTGGTGCTGGCCTTTGCCCGCGCGCCGGCCAGCCTGCTCGCCCCGCTTTCCTATACGCAAATGATCTGGGCGGTGGTGGCGAGTGTACTGGTCTTTGGCGATACGCCGGATGGCATCACGCTGCTTGGCATGGCGGTGATTGCGCTGAGTGGGGTGCTGGTGGCGGTCTCCGGCAAAGACAGGAAGGCTTGACACTATCAGTGTCAGATTTTGCGCGTTATCCCAAAGCCTAGCAAAAAGATTGACGAGACCTTATTTGCGGTGTTCATGCCCTCGCATTCGGGCGCAGGGAATCAGGATTCCAATGGCAAATATCGGTCTCGCCAAGGGCGCAGAAGAACGGGGTCACGCGCGCAAAGCGCTGGATGCCGATAGCGTGCGCGAAGCCTATCGCCGCTGGGCGGGTGTTTATGATTTGGTTTTCGGGGGTGTTTCCGCCTTTGGGCGCAAGCGCGCGGTGGAAGCGGTCAATCGCCTGGCCGGCCCGCGTGTTCTGGAAGTGGGGGTTGGCACTGGCCTCGCTTTGCCGCTTTATCGGCGCGATTTGCAGGTGGTCGGCATTGACCTGTCGCGGGACATGCTCGCCAAGGCGCATGAGCGTGTGGCGGAAGACAAGCTTTCCCATGTGCGCGGCCTGGTTGAAATGAACGCTGAGGAAATGGCCTTCGAAAGCGGGTCCTTTGATATCGCGGTCGCCATGTTCACGGCCAGTGTCGTGCCGGATGCGCGCAAGCTTTATGCGGAAATGTCGCGTGTGGTGCGGCCTGGCGGGCATCTGCTATTCGTCAATCACTTCGCCGCCGAAGGTGGCCCGCGCTGGTGGGTGGAACGCGCCATGGCGCCCTTGTCGCGCCGGCTGGGCTGGCATCCGGATTTCGCGCTGCGCGATTTGCTGAACCCGGAAGACGTGACCGTGGAAGCGATGGAGCCCTGCCAACCGGCGGGCATTTTTACCTTGCTGAGTGTGCGCAACAACCAACCGTTGCGCCTAGCCTAAACCGTTACGCGAGCCGCCCCGGCACGGCGGCAATCACCGCTTCTTCGGCATTGGCAAAAGCGAGCCGCAAATGCCGTTCCTGGCCGGGGCCGAAGAAGCTGCCGGGCAGGCCGAGCAGGCCGCGTTCCACTGCCAAAGCCTCGGCGGTTGCTTCAGAATCACCCATACCCTCAGGCAACCGCAAATAGGCGAAATAGGTGCCAAGCGCATCAATCCGCCAGGCATTGACCGGCGCCATGGCGGCGCGAAAGGCCGCCGCCCGCCCGGCCATGATGGCGCGGTTGCCGGCGCGCCAATCGCGCAAGGCTTCCACCCCCCAAGCCAGCGCGATTTGCGCCGCGCGCGGCGGGCAGATTTGCACCGTATCAATCGCCTTCGCCAATTCGCGCTGAAACCCTGGCCCGGCCGCAATGGCGCCCACGCGATGCCCGGGCACGCAATAGGCTTTCGAGAATGAATAAAGATGCACAACATGATCCCGCCATGTCGCATCCTGCAACAGCCCATGCGGCACGCCGGCGGCTTCCGGGATGAAATCGCGATAGGTTTCATCCAGCACCAGCCAGGCGCCGTGATCGCGACAAAGCTTCGCGAATTGCGCGATGAGGTCAGGTGAGTATGTGGCGCCGGTCGGGTTGTTTGGTGTGACCAAGACAATGGCGCGCACACCTTGCATCAGTGTTGCCGCCAGTGCTGGGTCGGGCAGGAAGCCATCCTCTGCGCGGCAGGGCAAAACGCGGCAGGGAATCCCAAGCGCTTCCAGGGCCATGCGGTGGTTAAAATACCAGGGCGCGGGCAGCATCACCGCATCGCCGGTCCCCGCCAGCGTCATCATGGTCAGTGTAAAGGCCAGATTGCCGCCGGCGGTGATGGCGATATCGCTCGCACCAATCGGCGCTGCATAGGCGCGCGCCATATCGGCGGCCAAGGCTTCCCGTAGCGCGGCTTCGCCTTCAATCGGGCCATAGGTGGCGGATTTCGCATCTCCCGCAGCGGCAGCCAGGCGCGCCAGCAAATCCGCATGCGGCGGGTAGCCCGGTACGGCCTGGGTCATGTCCAAAACAGGTCCGGCGCCGCCCTGGTAGCGGGCAGCCCAGCCGCGCACGGCGGGGATGGGCGGGGCGCCAGTGGCGCGGATGCGGGGGGAAAGCGGCAAATCCATCTGCGCAGGGAACCATCCCAGGCGGGCGGCGTCCATGGGGGGATTGCTCAGGCCCTATTCCCCGCGCTGCGCTTCCTTGAGCGCGCGGCGCA
>JBIKXA010000220.1:0-5305 GCA_044356015.1 Roseomonas sp. | reverse complement strand
GCATGTCTGGCGCGCCGATCATGTTCAAGGGTCAGCATATGCTGAACCTGGGGCTTGGCATTTTGCTGGCGCTGCTGGTGGTGTTGTTCGTGATCACGGGCAGCGATGTGCTGTTCTGGCTGATCGCGATCCTGTCCTTTGTGCTGGGTTTCCTGCTGATCATCCCGATCGGTGGCGCGGATATGCCCGTGGTTGTTTCCATGCTGAACAGCTATTCCGGCTGGGCGGCGGCGGGCATTGGCTTCACCATCGGCAATCTGCTGCTGATTGTGACCGGCGCGCTGGTGGGTGCTTCCGGTGCCATCCTGTCCTACATCATGTGTAAGGGCATGAACCGTAGCATCATCAATGTGCTGCTGGGCGGCTTCGGTTCCGAAGGCGGTGCGGCGGCAGCGGGTGGCGCGGCGGCGGATCGCCCGCCGGTCAAGGCCGGCAGCCCGGAAGATGCGGCCTATATGATGAAGAATGCGCAGAAGATCATCGTGGTGCCTGGCTATGGCATGGCGGTGGCGCAGGCGCAGCAGGTGCTGCGCGAAATGGCTGATCTGCTCAAGAAGGAAGGCGCTGAAATCAAATACGCCATCCACCCCGTCGCGGGCCGTATGCCCGGCCACATGAACGTGCTGCTGGCCGAAGCCAATGTGCCTTACGACGAGGTGTTTGAACTTGAGGAAATCAACCCCGAATTCGCCGATGCCGATGTGGCCTTTGTGATCGGGGCGAATGACGTGACCAACCCGGCGGCGAAGACCGACAAATCCTCGGCCATTTACGGCATGCCCATTCTGGATGTGGAGCGCGCGAAGACCGTGTTCTTCATCAAGCGCGGCATGGCGAGCGGTTATGCCGGCGTTGATAATGAGCTGTTCTTCCGCCCGAATACCATGATGCTGTTCGGTGACGCGAAGAAGGTCACGCAGGAGATTGTGCAGGCCTTGCAGCGCTGATTGGCGCCTTATTTCTGATAGCCCCGGCCCGCGAAAGCGTGCCGGGGGTTTTTTTATTCCTCTTCCCAGGGCGCTTTCACATCATCGCGCGGCGGGCGGCCACGCTTCATGCGCCCACGCGACAATTCCGTGACCACGCCATGCAGGGTGCGGAGTTCCTGTTCCGTCACCTCGCCACGCTGGAACCAATGGCGCAGATTGCGCACCATGCCCGGGCGCTTTTCCTGATTGTCGAGAAAACCCGAGGCATCCAATTCGGCAATCAGCCGGCCCAGGAAAATATCCAATTCGCCCTTGGTCGCGACATGGGTTTCATTGGTCATGAGGTAGCGCGGGGGCGTTGCCTCGGCGGCCATCCACCATTCATAGGCCAGGATCATCACGGCCTGGGCAAGGTTGAGCGAGTTGTGTTCAGGGTTCAGCGGATAGCGCACCAATGTGTCGGCGCGCGCGAGGTCTTCGGCTTCCAGCCCTGCTCGTTCGGGGCCGAATAGCACGGCCACGCGCTGGCCTTTGGCATTGATGGTGCGCAAATCCTCAGCCGCCGCGCGGGCATCGCGCACCGGAATCACGACATGGCGCGGGCGCGGGCAAGTGGCGAAAACGCGATGGCAATCCGCCAAAGCGGCATCGAGGGTATCAAACACCTGCGCGGCATGGATGATGGCATCAGCGCCGGAAGCCGCCGGCAGCGCATCGGGCTGCGGCCAGCCATCGCGCGGCGCCACGATACGCAAATGGAACAACCCACCATTGGCCATGGCGCGGGCGGTGCTGCCGATATTGCGCGCCATTTGCGGGCGCACCAGCACGATGATCGGGCTTTCACCCGGGGGCGGCGTGAGTGGCGCCCCCCCTTCCCCGCGCCCGCCCGTCATCGCGCCAGAAACGCTCTGAGTTGGGAGATTTCCGCTTCCTGCGCGGCGATAATGCTTTCCGCCAGGCGCTTCATTTCCGGATCCTTGCCGTGGCGCAGCACCACGCGCGCCATATCTATCGCGCCCTGGTGATGCGGGATCATGCCGGCGGCGAAATCCCGATCCGCATCGCCGGTGAAGCGGATATTCATGTCGCGGTGCATCTTGTCATTGGCTGCGCGATATTCGCGGGTGGAGGCCGGTTCATTGGCCGAGGCACGCGCGCCATGGCCGTGGTGATGGCCCTGTTGCGCCAGTGCCGGCAGGGCAAGGGTGGCGAAGGCAAGGCAAAAAATGATCCGCTTCATGATGGTGCTCCCGGTTTGGTTTTCAACCGAGAAAGGCTGCGGCTTGCCATAAGGGGAAGGTCAAGCGCGTTTCCAGGTGGTACCACCCGCGCCATCTTCCAGAATGATGCCTTGCGCCTTCAAATCATCGCGAATGCGATCAGCTTCGGCCCAGTTCCTCGCCTGGCGGGCAGCAAGCCGCGCGGCGATGGCGGCTTCAATCGCGGCGGCATCAGCGCCATCGCCTTGCAGCCATTGGGCGGGGCTGGCCTGCGCCACACCCAGCACCGATGCCGCTTCACGGAAGGCCGCAACCACGGCACCAATTTCGGGCGCGTCCCGCAGGCCCATGCGTTCCAGCACAACATTGGGCGAACCACCCACCGTCAGTGCATTGGCGAGCGTCCGCAGGTCTCGCAGCCGCGCCAGCGCCAAAGGCGTGTTCAAATCATCACAAAGCGGTTCCAGCGCCCAATCCGCCATGCGTGCGGCTTCATGATCCGCATCCGCAGCGCCAGCGCGCGCCAGCATGGCGTAGTGATCATCCAATTCCGCCTTGGCTTCATCCAAGGCGGCTTCGGAATAATCCAGCGATTGCCGGTAATGGGTGCGGAGCAGCAGCAGGCGAAACGCCTCTCCGGCCCAGGCGCCCTTCTTCAGAATATCGCGCAGGGTGAGAAAATTGCCGAGGGATTTCGACATCTTCTCCCCATCCACCAGCAACATGCCGTTATGCATCCAATAACGGGCAAAGGCAGCGCCGGGGAAAGCGCAGACGGATTGTGCCACTTCGTTTTCGTGAT
The DNA here is from genome assembly GCA_044356015.1 of Roseomonas sp. Lineage (GTDB taxonomy): Bacteria > Pseudomonadota > Alphaproteobacteria > Acetobacterales > Acetobacteraceae > Neoroseomonas. The sequence goes on along the minus strand of JBIKXA010000220.1, from coordinate 2,351 downwards.
GCGGGAAAATCAAATCGTGTCCGCCGCCATGAATATCAAAGCTTTCGCCAAGATGCTTCCAGGACATGGCGGAGCATTCAATATGCCAGCCAGGCCGACCGCGGCCCCAAGGGCTATCCCAGCCAGGCGTTTCGGCATCGCTTGGCTTCCACAGCACGAAATCGCCGGCATCGCGCTTATAGGGCGCCACATCCACCCGCGCGCCGGCCAGCAATTCATCCGGCGAACGGCCGGAAAGCTTGCCGTAATTGGCGAAGGACGGCACCGAGAAAAGCACATGGCCATCGGCGGCATAGGCATGGCCATTGGCGATCAGCCTTTCGATCAGCGCGATCATTTCCGCGATATGGCCGGTGGCGCGCGGTTCCACATCAGGCGGCAGGGCGCCAAGCGCTGCCATATCGGCGTGGAAATCTTCGGTCGTGCGCGCAGTGATGGCGGCGATGGGCTCACCGCTTTCGCGCGCGCGCGCATTGATCTTGTCATCCACATCCGTGATGTTGCGGGCATAAGTCACGCGCGGATAAAGCCGGCGCAGCAAGCGCGCCAGCACATCAAACACCACCACAGGCCGCGCATTGCCGAGATGCGCCAGATCATAAACCGTGGGCCCGCAGACATAGAGCTTCACATGCTGGGGATCGAGCGGTTCAAAGCGGCGTTTAGCCCGCGCCGCGCTGTCATGCAGAAAAAGCTCGGCCATGCTTCAGCCTCCCGCCGCGATTTTAAGGCGCAGCGCCGCACGGTCACGCCCAATCAAGGGCAGGATGGTGCCGATATCCGGGCCGTGATCTTCGCCCGTCAGCGCAAGCCGCAGCGGCAGGAATAACGCCTTGCCTTTACGTCCGGTGCTTTCTTTTAGCGCGCCGGTCCAGGCGCCCCAGGTGGCGCCATCCCAGGGTTCCGCCGGCATGGCGGCAAGGGCGGCGCGCAGGAAATCGCCCTCATTTTCCAGAACCGGCGGCACGATGGAACCCCGCACCACATCAAACCAGGGCTTGGCTTCACGCAGCAGATCGAGATTGCCGCGCACCGCCAACCAAAACGCCTCATCCGCGCCTTCGGGCAGCCTATCCTTCACCGCGTCAAAGCTGATGCCATGCAGCAGCTTTCTATTCAGCGCCAACATATGGCGCGGATCGAAACGCGCGGTGGATTGGGAAACCTTGCCAAGATCATAACTGGGCGCGAGATCAGCAGGCATCCCCGCCACCGGATCATTGGACGTGCCGAGCGCCGCGAGATACCCGACAAGCGCGGCGGGTTCGATGCCATCCTTGCGCAAATGCCGGAGCGAAATGGAACCCAAACGTTTTGATAGCGCGCCGCCTTCCGCATCCGTCAGCAGCGGCAAATGGCCAAAGGCTAAAGCGCCCTGCTTGCCGCCCAGCGCCTCAAAAATATCAATCTGAATGCCGGTATTGGTGACGTGATCCTCTCCACGCACAATATGCGTGATGCCCATTTCCAGATCATCAACCACAGACGTGAAGGTATAAAGCGGCGATCCATCCGCGCGGATCAGCACGGGGTCTGAAATCGCCGTCAGCTTCACACTGCGATCACCCAGCACCTGATCCCGCCAGGAAACCGATCGGGAGGAGAGCAAAAAGCGCCAATAAGGCTGCTTGCCGTTGGACAGCGCCTTTTCATATTGCTCGCGCGTCATTTTCAGCGCTTCGCGATCATAGAGCGGCGGCTTGCCTTCGCGCCGGCGACGTTCGCGCTTGTAGGCCAATTCCTCTTCGGTTTCGAAGCAGGGATAAAGCCGCCCGGCGGCCTTCAGCTTTTCCGCAGCCTCCGCATAGCGATCCAGCCGATCCGTCTGGCGTACCAGCCCATCCCAGGGCAGGCCAAGCCAGGTCAGGTCTTCTTCAATCGCCTCGGCATATTCAGCGCGTGAACGTTCCGTATCCGTATCATCCAGGCGCAGCAGGAATTGCCCGCCATGCCGGCGCGCCAAAAGCCAATTCGCGAGTGCCACACGCGCATTGCCAACATGCAAAAGCCCGGTGGGCGAAGGGGCGAAACGGAGCTTCATGCCTCATCCTCCGCATCCTCATCACGACGCGGATCGAGGATGCGCCAATTACGTTCTTCAGAATCACGCACGGGCGTCTCAGCAAAGCCCTTCAATTCACTGCCACTCAGCCAGGCGGCTTCGGCAGCGCCAATCACTTCCGCATCCTCACCAAAAGCGAACCAGGCATCCAGCACGGCCTTCGCATCCAAGCCCGGCGCGCGGCAGCGTTCCACCGAATCCCGCACATAGCGGCGCGCGAAGGCATTGGCGTGTTCGATGCTCAAAAAGCCGCGCACCTCTTCCACCGGGTCGGAACCATTGCCGCCCG
>JBIKXA010000066.1:0-17736 GCA_044356015.1 Roseomonas sp. | reverse complement strand
AACCCATGAGGTTCCTTGCTCGCTGCGGGATGGCCGCGGCTTTTCTTGGCCTCGCCGCCGCACCTGCCTTTGCTGGCGATGAAGCCAAGGTGGATACCGGTGATGCCGCCTGGATGCTGATCAGCACCGCGATCGTGCTGATGATGACAGTGCCCGGTGTTGCGCTGTTCTATGCCGGCATGGTGCGCAAGAAGAATGTGCTGGCCACCATGATGCAGTCCTTTTCCATCTGCGCGCTGGTGTCTGTGCTGTGGATGGTGGCGGGCTATAGCCTTGCCTTTGGTGAGGGCAATGCCTGGATCGGTGATCTTTCCCGCTTCTTCCTGGGCGGCCTGGCCGAGAATTGGGACAAGCCCTTCACGCTGGGATCAGGTGATGCGGCGGTCGCCACCACTATTCCGGAATCGATCTTTCTGACTTTCCAGATGACCTTCGCGGTGATCACGGCGGCGCTGATCACGGGCGCGGTTGCGGATCGGATGAAGTTTTCCGCGCTGCTGGTGTTTATCGGGCTTTGGACGCTGCTGATCTATTCGCCGGTGGCGCATTGGGTCTGGCATCCGAATGGCTGGATCTTCTCGCTCGGCGCTTTGGATTTCGCGGGCGGCACGGTTGTGCATATCAATGCCGGCGTGGCGGGTCTGGTCGCGGCCATCGTGCTGGGCAAGCGGGTTGGTTATGGATCAGATAATCTATCTCCCTATAACCTTGGCTTTGCGGTGATTGGTGCCGCGCTGCTGTGGGTGGGTTGGTTCGGCTTCAATGCCGGCTCTGCGCTTGGGTCTTCCGGTGGTCGGGCGGGCATGGCGATGCTGGTCACGCAAATCGCGGCGGCGGCGGCGGTGCTGTCCTGGTTGGCGGCGGAATGGATCGGCAAGGGCAAGCCTTCCGTGCTTGGGGCGATTTCCGGCGCGGTTTCGGGGCTGGTCGCCATCACGCCGGCGGCGGGCTTCGTGCTGCCGGGCAGCGCGCTGATCATTGGCCTGGTGGCTGGTGTGGCGGGCTATTGGGGTGCCACCGCGCTCAAGCATGCGCTCAAATACGATGATAGTCTTGATGCTTTTGGCGTGCATGGCGTTTGCGGCATTGTCGGTGCCTTGCTGGTGGGCTTCCTGGCCTATGGTCCGCTTTCCGCCACCACGGCATCGCCGGAAGGCTTGTCGGGCGGGATGGATCAATTCATCAAGCAGGTGATTGCGGTAGCCGCCACCATGGTGTTCACCGCGATTGGCACCTGGATCCTGCTCAAGATCACCGATGTCATTGTTGGTCTGCGCGTGACCGAGGAAGAGGAACGCGAAGGGCTTGATGTGGCCCTGCATGGTGAGCGTATCAGCTGATTGCTGATACGCGATAACAAAACTTGAGCAAATCTTGAACCGCGCGGGAAACTCTCGCGCGGTTCTTTGTTTGGTCAGGCGCGTTCAATCAACTCAATCTTGTAGCCATCCGGGTCTTCGATGAAGGCGATCACGGTGGTGCCGAACTTCACCGGTCCCGGTTCGCGGGTGATCTTTGCCCCTGCGGCGCGGAGCGTATCGCAAGTGGCGGTCACATTCGGCACGCCGATCGCCAAATGTCCAAAAGCGGTGCCGAGTTCGTATTTCTCGACGCCGTAATTATAGGTCAGTTCAATCACGCCAGCACCGGTTTCTTCCCCGGCATAGCCGACAAAAACCAGCGTATATTTGCCATCCGGCACATCGCGCCGGCGCAATTCCTTCATGCCGAGAAGGCGCGTGTAGAAATCAACGCTGCGTTCCAGATTGCCGACGCGCAGCATGGTATGCAGAAAACGACCTTGGCTCATGCGGTTGCTCCTTGACTGTATTCGGCGGGGTTGAAGGCAAGCAGGAAGATGCCTGCTGCCTCGGCCTCCGCGATGGTGGTTTCGCGTTCCAATAGAATGGTCCCGCCGGCCTGAAAGGCCAAGCCACGCAGCCCGGCGTTGCGCGCGCTGGCCACCGTGATGGGGCCGATGGTGGGCAAATCCGCCAATTCGGATTGCGCGGGCTTGGGCGCCTTTACCAGAATGGGGGCAGGGCCTTCGCGCTTCAGTGCGCCGGCGCGCCGGATCAGCGCATCCGTGCCCTCAATAGCCTCGACGCCCAACACAAGCCCCTGTTGCACCACCACCGCCTGGCCGACATCCACCGCGCCAATCGCATGGCAAACCGCAAGCCCCCGCGCGATATCAGCGCGCGCCACATCATCGGGCATCGGGCCGGCGAGCAACGCCGCTTGCGGCAGCAAGCCTGCCAGCAGCGCCTGCGCGCCAATCACCTCAAAGCCTTCTTCGGCCAGCACCTTCATCACCGCGCGCAGGATGGAATCATCGCCATTGAAGGCCGCGCGCCCGATGCGTCCCAGCAATTTCATCGAAGCCGCATCGGGCCTGAGCGACAGCAGTGAAGGCCGCGCCACATTGCCCGCCAGCACCACTTCCTTGACGCCATGCTGCTTCAGCCAGGAAAGCATTTGCGCGGCCAGCCCCCAGCGGAGCGTCACATGGGATTGGCCCGCATAGGCCACCGGATCGCCGTGCCCTTCCAGCACCACAATATGCACGGGCCGCCCCAGGGCAGAAGCCGCCTGCACCACCCGAAGCGGCAGCGAACCGCCGCCCGCAATCACGCCAAGGGGGTCTGACACAGGCTCGGCCTCAGCGCGAATAGGCGGGAGGGCAGCGCATTCTCATTCCGTCTCATCATCCATATCATCCCCCCCGCGCCCGGCCTTGCAGAGGCCCCGGCGAGAGGTATTGCGGATGAAATGCAGCACTTCGCCAACATTCTTGTCACCCGCGAAGCGGCGTTCGGCTTCTTCCACCCGATCATTGAAAACGCCGGGTTCACGGAAGATCAAGCGAAACGCGCCGCGCAAGGCATGGATCTCCGGGCGCGAAAAGCCGCGCCGCTTCAGCCCGATAAGGTTCAAGCCGATCAGTCGCGCACGATTGCCCATGGCAGAACCATAGGGGATGACATCCGCCTCAATCCCGCTCATGCCGCCAATCACCGCCTGGCGGCCAATGCGCACGAATTGATGAATGGCCGTGCCGCCGCCAACAAATACCGTATCGGCGATTTCCACATGCCCGCCCAGCATGACGTTATTGGCCAGAATCACGCGATCCGCCAAATGGCAATCATGCGCCACATGCGCGACCGCCATGATCATGCAATCCGCACCAACCCGCGTGACACCATCACCGCCGACACTGCCGCGATGAATGGTGGCGTGTTCGCGGATAAGGGTGCGCGCGCCGATCTCGCAACGCGTCGGTTCATTCTTGTATTTCAAATCCTGCGGCGCCATGCCGATGGTGGCGAAGGGAAACACCTTCACACCCGCCCCAAGGCGCGTATGGCCATCCACCATCACATGCGCAATCAGTTCAACGCCATCTTCCAGCACCACATCGGGGCCGATGACGCAGCCAGGACCAATCTTGCAGCCCGCACCGATCTGCGCGCCGGGCGAAACCGCGGCGGTCGCGTGAATTTCACTCATGCTCAGCGGTCCAGGATCATGGCGGCGTAGGTTGCCTCCGCCACCACCTTGCCATCCACCTTGGCCTCGGCAGAGAATTTCCAGATATTGCCGCGCTGGCGTTCCTTTTTCACATGCACACGCATCTGATCACCAGGCACCACGGGCTTGCGGAATTTCGCGTTATCCACGGTCATGAAATAAACCAGCTTGCCCGCCCAATCGGGGCCCAGCGTTTCCACCACCAGCACAGCGGCAGTTTGCGCCATGCATTCAATGATGAGCACGCCCGGCATCACCGGCATGGTCGGGAAATGGCCCTGGAAGAAATTCTCGTTGATCGTAACGTTCTTGATGCCGATGCAGCTTTCATTCTTCACCAGATCAACCACCCGATCCACCAGCAGGAAAGGGTAGCGATGCGGGATCGCATGCATGATCTTGGCGATGTCCAATACGCCGATCTCAGCGGGGGTGGTGTTTTCCTCAGACATGATCGTCACCCTGTCTTTTCATTCGTCTTGCTTGAGGCCAAGCGCCTGAGCCGCGCAAAGGCGCGCATCGTTTCCTTGGCCGGCCAGGCGGGGCTGCCTACAACATCGGTGCCGGCAGGAACATCGTTCATGACCCCAGCTTGCGCGCCAACACGGGCCTTCGCGCCAATGGAAACATGTCCCGCAATGCCGGCCTGGCCTGCCAGCACGGCGTAATCGCCAATGCTGGATGAACCGGCGATGCCGGCCTGACCCACAATCACCGCGCCGCGCCCAATCGTCACGTTATGGCCGATCTGCACCAGATTATCGATCCGCGCCCCGGCGCCGATCACCGTATCGCCACCCGCACCACGATCAATGCAGCTGCCCGCGCCGATCTCGGCGCCATCACCGATGATCACCCGACCAAGCTGCGGCATGGTGACATGCAGCCCCTGAGGCGTGGTGATGAAGCCAAAACCCTCATTGCCGATGCGCGCGCCGGGATGCAGCACCACATGATCCCCCGCGATGCAATAGGCCATGCTCGCATGGGCATGGATGCGGCCATGCGCGCCCAATTTGCAGCCGGGGCCGATAGAGCTGTGGTGTTCCAGAATGGAATGAGCGCCGATTTCAGCGCCCGCGCCAATGAAAACAAAGGCACCGATTTCGCAGCCGGGACCAATCATTGCGTCCGGGGCAATCACCGCGCTTGGATGAATGCCGGGCTTGGGCTGCGCGGGCGGATGAAAAAGCCGCGCGATTTTGATGAATTCGGCTTGTGGTGACGCCACCAGCAGCGCCACACAGCCCATCGGCACATGTTCTGCGAAGCTTGCGTCAATCACTACTGCGCCGGCCTTGGTGGTCTTTAACGCGGGCAGGTTTTTGCGCCCTTCCGTGAAGGCCACATCATCCGGCCCAGCCAGGTGCAGCGGTGCGACACCAGTGAAGTGCCGCGCCTCATTCCCCGCTGCCGCAAGCCCAAGCGCGGCGCTGAGTGTGCCTAGCGTGATCGGCCCGGCAGAGGCGTAAAAACGGCTATCCGCTCCCAAGGTGATCAGTTCCGTCGCGGTGCGGCTGGCGCGGGCGCCGGTGTCGCCGCCGGGCGCGGCGGCGGTGCGGCGGATGGGTCAGGCGGCAGATTGACAGAAGTGATCATGCGATTGAGCTGCACCGCTACTTCTTCAGTCATGTCAAAAGGTGGATCGTTCAAAATGACCAAAGGCCTTGGCAGCACCAGATTGATGCCGCGGCTGGCAGCCACCTGCCGGATCACGATGGCGAGAGACTGTTCAATCTCGCGCAACGCCTGCTGGGCCAATTGTTCCAGATCCCGCGCGCGGTCGCGGAAGATGCGTTGACCATCCGTCACTTGGTCCTGCAGCGCGCGTTCACGGGTGCGCAATTGCTCGGGCGAAAGCCCAGCCCTTTCATTGCCAAAGCGCTGCTGTTCTTCACGCCAGCGCTGCTGTTCATTCTGCACATCCTCATTCAACTTGGCGCGGCGGCGTTCGATTTCCTGGCGCACCTGGTTGAAGGCGGTGGAAACGCGCTGGATTTCCGGCACATCAACCACGCCAATCACCGCCGCTGGCGGTGGCGTGCCGGGCGGCAAGGCGGCTGGTGCCGGGGCTTGTTGCGAAGGGCGCTGCTGCTGGGCCGGCTGCGCGGGACGCTGGCCTTGCTGTTGGCCCTGGGGCTGACCCGGCACGAACCAGCCGGGTTGGTTCTGCGCTGCCGCCACCATCGGGAAGGCAAGCAAAGCGGCAAGGACTAAGCGCATCATGGATCAATCTTCCCGTATCAGAAACGTGTACCAAAGCCGAGGCGGAAAACCTCTGTCTTATCGTAATCTTTCTTCACCACGGCCTTGCCGAAATCAATATTGATCAGACCGATCGGGCTGCGCCAGGAAAAGCCAACACCAACACTGACGCGCGGATCGGCTTCATCCACCGGCTTGGCGTCCTTATACTTGGTCTGGTCGAAATAGCTGTCGGGTATGCCGGAGAGCGAGCCAACGTCAACGAAGGCGCGACCCAAAAGGCCAAGTTCATTAGGCACCGGCAGCGGAAAGCGCATTTCGGCCGAGGTGGTCCAGAGAACCTGACCACCGAGCGAATCCCCCGTTGTGGTATCTTGCGGGCCGGCGCCACCAAGGCGGAAACCGCGCAGATTTTCACCGCCCAGAAAGAAGCGATCCACAATGCGGTCATCTTCATCGCCAAGCGGCGTCAGGACGCCGCCGCCAGCGGCCAAAACCAGCACGAAGTCCGGATCGCCAAGCCACTGCGCAAACGGAATATAGTATTGCGCATCCGCGCGCGTGCGGAAATAGTTCACATCGCCACCGATGCCGGCATAATCGCCACCAACCCGCACCACATAGCCTGAACGCGGCTCAACACGGCTATCGCGCATGTCATAGGTTACGGTTGTGGACACCTGAGACAGCAGCGTGCGCCCAGCCTGCTCCCGGATGAAGAGCGAGGCATCGCTGTTAATGTCAGTGATCTCACGGTCAATCAGCGCATAGGACCAGTTCTGGCGCAGCCGATCATTGATTTCATAGCCTGTGCGCAGCGCGAAGCCGGCGCGCCTTTCGCGATATCCCGTCACGAAACGCAAATCACGATTGATCAGGAAGGCATCGGCGCCGGCAGCCAGATTGCGGTCCAGGAATTGCGGGTCCGTCACCGAAAGATCCAACTGGCTGCGCTTTTCCGCCAGCACACCGCCTACGCGCGCATCCAAACCCATGCCAAGCAGATTGCGTTCGCGCACCCCAACATCCAACAAAAGCCCCGCATCGGTCGCGTAACCGCCACCCAGCGTGAATTCACCCGTAGCGCGTTCGGTCACCGAGGTCACCAAATTGACCTGCTCAGGTCCCGAACCTGGCTGATTGGTGATCTGCACATCGGAAAAATAGCCAAGTGAGCGGAGCCGATCGCGCGAACGGCGGACTTGCCGCGCATTCATCGGATCGCCCTCAGCCAAGCGGAATTCGCGGCGGATTACACGGTCTTCCGTGCGTGTATTGCCGGAAATTTCGATTCTTTCCACGAAGGCCCGCGGGCCTTCACGCACAGTAAAGGCAAGATCAATCGTGGCCGAATCCGGATTGCGCGTAACGCGTGGCAAGACTTCAATGAAAGGCTCACTCCGCGCCTGCAAGGCGTCTGCAACTGCGGTGGCGCCACGTTCCACCGCGTCCCCATCATACCAATCCCCAGACGAGATTTCGATCTCACGGCGCAGGCCTTCAATATTGATCCGCGGTACTTCGTTGATGATGTCAACCTTGCCCACGCGGTAGCGCTGGCCTTCCTCAATGGTGAAGGTCACGAAAAAGGCGCTGCGATCGGGGCTCAATTCACCGGACGAACCGGTGATCTGCACATCCGCAAAGCCTTGGCGCAAATAAAAGCGCCGCAGCAATTCCCGGTCAAAGACCAAGCGCTCGGGATCATAAATATCGCTTGAAGACAGCAGGCGGAACCATGCCTGCTCCTGAGAGGAAACCACATCCCTGAGTCGCGCTTCGGAAAAGGCATTATTGCCAACAAAATTCACGCGCGAGATCAACGCCGGGTCGCCTTCGACAATTTCGAACACCAGATCAACCCGGTTCTGGTCAAGCTCCACGATCTTGGGTTCGACCGTCGCGCGAAACCGTCCGCGCCTTGCGTAAAGTTCCAGAATACGCTGCCGATCCGTCTGCACCGCTGCAGGGGTGAAGACGCTGCGCGGCTGCGTCAGCACAACGCCGCGCAAGATTTCACTCGAAATGCGCCGATTGCCTTCAAAGGCCACGCGATTGACCAGGGGGTTCTCCACCACGTCAACAACAACGCGCGCGCCTTCGGTGCGGATCGTCACATCGCGAAACAGCCCGGTCGCGAAAAGCGCGCGCAGGCTCCGGTCAATCCGGTCCTGTTCCGCAGCATCGCCCACCTGCACCAGCATATAACTCCGCACCGTATCGGGATCGATGCGTTGCGTGCCGCGCACATCCACTGTGGTGATGCGCCCACCACCACGGCCGGCTTCCTGCGCGACGGCCGGCATGGCCAGGGCCAAAAAGACGAAAAGGGCTAAAAGAGCGCGTAGCTGCTTCACGGATTCGGCATCTCTCTCAAGCTGACCAGCCTTCCTAGCCGAGCCGCGCCCCCCTCGCCACCCCCAAACGGGATTAACCCAATAGCCCGCTCACCCAGCGTACCACCCCAAGCTGCGCAAGGTCATTCCAGGTGGCGAAAATCATGAGCCCGATCAGCAGGGCAAAGCCGGCCCGGAAGCCATATTCCCGCGCCTTCAGCGGCAAGGGGCGGCCCCGGATCGCCTCGGCGGCATAGAACAGCAAATGCCCGCCATCCAGCACCGGGATGGGGAACAGGTTGATCAGCGCCAGATTGACCGACAGCAGGGCCGCGAAGGTGATAAAGGCCGAAAGCCCCATATTCGCGACCTGGCCCGACATTTGCGCAATGCGCAAAGGCCCGCCCAAATCCTCGGCCCCGCGGCTGCCGGAGATCATCTGCCAAACGCCAACCAGGGTCTGTCCGGTGATATCCAGCGTATGCGTCACGCCCGCCCAGGCGGCGCTGAAGGGATCAAGCCTTTCGAAAATCGGCGGCCCGGCGGTAATGCCCAGCATGCCAAGCCCATCGGAAGGCCGGGGCAGGGGGGTTGCAACCACCTTGATCTGCGAATCGCCCCGCGCCACCAGCACTTCAATGGGCTGACCCAGTCGCGCCTGGACATAGCGCTGCAGCGCTTCGAACCGTTCAACCTTCTGCCCATCCATGGCGATGATCCGGTCGCCCGGCGCCAACCCTGCGCGCGCCGCAGCCGAGGCTTCCACCACATTACCCACGCTCGGCACCGGGGAAGGCCGCCCCACCACCACGAACAACGCGGCAAATAACAGCACGGCGAGCGCGAAATTGAAGAAAGGCCCGGCAGCCACCACCAGCGCACGGTCGCCCACGGGCTTTTCATGGAAGGTTTCGCCTGGGCGGAAGCCCGCCGCCTGTTCCGGGCCCGCCTCGCCCAGATCCTCCATGCCGTGCATTTTCACATAGCCGCCAAGTGGCAGCCAGCCGATCCGCCATTCGCAGCCGCGCTTATCCACCCAGGTATAGATTGCGCGGCCAAAGCCCACGGAAAAGCGTTCCACATGCACGCCCCGCCAGCGCGCCGCCAGATAATGGCCAAGCTCATGGATGAAAATCAGCACCCCGAGCACCACGACAAAGGCGGCAATGCTGCGGAAGGGTTCAGGCAAAAATTCCAAGAGAAAGGCTCCTTAAACGGGCGCGATCAGACAAGGGCGGCACGCTTGGCGGCGATCAGCCCCGCTTCGGACCGTGCCGCCGCATCATGCGCCAGAATGGCGGTCAGATCCGCAGCCTCTGGCGCGCCAAGGCGTGAGAGCGTTTCATCCACCACTGCCGCGATATCGAGAAAGCGGAGCCGTTTTTCAAGGAAGAGCCCGACCGCGATCTCATTCGCTGCATTCAGGATGGTGGGCGCCCCGCCCCCGGCGCAAAGCGCTTCCCGCGAAAGCCTGAGCGCCGGGAAGCGCACCGGATCGGGCGCGAAAAACTCCAGCTTGCCGAGCGCAATCAGATCAAGCGGCGGCACAGCGGCGGCCATGCGCGCCGGCCAGGCCAAGGCATGAGCGATGGGCGTGCGCATATCGGGCGTGCCAAGCTGCGCCAGCACGGAGCCATCCGTGTATTGCACCAGCCCATGCACGGTAGATTGCGGATGGACCAGCACTTCGATGCGCGATTCCGGCACCGGGAACAGCCGCGCGGCCTCGATCAATTCCAGCCCCTTGTTGAACATGGTGGCGGAATCGACACTGATCTTGGCGCCCATGGACCAGACCGGGTGGCGTACCGCCACTTCCGGCGTCACGGCGGCCATTTCCGCCAAGGACATGGTCCGGCACGGCCCGCCCGAGGCAGTCAGGATGATTTTCGCAATGGCCGAGGGGTCGCGCGTATCCAAAGCCTGGAAAATGGCGTTGTGTTCGCTATCCACCGGCAGGATGGTGGACCCGCCTTGGCGTGCCATGGCAAGCACAGGCTCCGCCGCGCAAACCAGGGTTTCCTTATTGGCGATGGCCAGCACGCCGCCCCGGGCAAGCGCGGCCATGGTGGCGGGAAGGCCAGCGGCGCCCACAATGGCGGCCATGGTCCAATCGGCGGGCAGCCCCGCCGCCGCCACCACCGCTTCCGGCCCTGCCGAAACCTCCGTTTCTGTTCCCGCCAGAGCTTCCTTCAGCGCTTGGTATTGCGTGGCATCCGCCAGCACCGCGTGCCGCGCCTTGAGCCGCCGCGCCTGAGCGGCCAGACCCTGCCAATCCCGCCCGGCCACCAGCGCCACTACATCAAAGGTGTCCTCGGCGGCCGCTTCCAGCAGGGATACCGTGCTTTTGCCGACCGAACCCGTGCTGCCCAGCACAGTGACGCGGCGCGGTCCCGGCCGCTGGTTCAATGCCATAGCGGCATGCCCCGCCCGGCCAGCAAGGCAAGCGCAGTCGCCATGGGCGCTGCCGCCATCACCCCATCCAGCCGATCCAGCATGCCGCCATGGCCAGGAATGAGGGAGGAGCTATCCTTCACCCCGAAGCGGCGCTTGATGGCGCTTTCCAGAAGATCACCGGCCTGAGACATCACCCCCAGCATGGCCGCGATTGCCGCCGCGCGTGAAGCCCCCCCCGGTGCGAGCAGCGCCGCCGCCCCCGCGCCGATCAGCGTCGCGGCCAGCAAGCCCCCTGCCGCGCCGGACCAGGTCTTGCCCGGAGAGATGGCCGGCGCCAGCTTCGGCCCGCCCAAGGCGCGCCCCGCGACATAGGCCCCGGTATCCGATGCCCAGACGATCAAGACCAAAAACAGCGTATTGAGCAGCCCGGCATGATTCTCACCGCGCAGCAGCACCAGCGAAAATCCCGCCAAGCCAATGTAGAAAAGCCCCGCCGCCGGCCAGATATCGCCTTTGCGTTGCAGCAGGAACAGCAGCAGCGTCCCCGCCGCCAATACACCGATGGCTGTCAGCGGCGGCCCGAAGGCGGCCAGCAGCATGACCACCAGGCTGACGGCAGGCATCAACAGCCCGGGCCAGCGCCAGATGGAAATCTTGCAAAACCGCGCCCATTCCCAGGAGAGCAGCACAACAGCAACGCCGACCAGAACATCCCAGACCACGCCGCCGGACCAGATGCCAAATACGGCAATGGGAATCAGCACGGCTGCCGATGCGCCCCTCAGACCCAGATCGCGCCAGGGGCGCGGGGCGCTCACCTCCGGCATAGGTGCCTTGGCGTCAGTCACGTCAGGCGCGCAGCCCATAGCGGCGTTCGCGCCGATGGTATTCGGCAACTGCGCCTTGCAAATCCTCGGCGGAAAAATCCGGCCACAGCACATCCATGAAGACAAACTCCGCATAGGCCGCCTGCCAGAGCAGGAAATTCGACAGCCGCTGTTCGCCCGAGGTGCGGATAATCAAATCGGGATCGGGCATGCCTGCCGTTTGCAGGAAGCCGCTGAACTGCGCTTCGCTCAGGCTTTCGGGATCGAGCGTGCCGGCCTTGGCGGCGCTGGCAATGGCCCTGGTCGCGGCCAGGATTTCATCCCGCGCGCCATAGGATAGCGCCATCACCAGATTAAGCTTGGTGCCGCCCGCCGTCGCCTTCTCCGCATCCGCGACCATGGCCGACAAATCGGCACCAAAGCGACTGTGATCGCCAATCACATGCAGCTTCACGCCATCGCGCACCAGCGCCGCCACTTCATTGCGCAGATAAAGCCTCAGCAGCCCCGATAGCGCAGAGACTTCTTCCGTCGGGCGGCGCCAATTCTCGCTGGAAAAGGCGAACAGCGTCAGCCAGCCAATGCCGGCCTGGGCAGCGGCCTCCACCGCGCGCCGCGCGGCTTCGGCGCCGGCACGATGACCAAGCGCGATGGGCACGCCGCGCGCTTCCGCCCAGCGGCGATTGCCATCCATGATGATGGCCACATGAGCAGGCGCCGCCTGAGGCGCGCCCGCGGCAGGACGGGGATCGCTTGCCGCGCTCATGCGCTGCATCCCTCCGCGCGATCTGGCCCCATCCGGTTGCGCAAGCGCCCTCTCCGTCCCTGTTCCGGCAAGCGGCCTTCAGACCGTCCGGATATCCTTATCCTTGTCCACCAAGGCCGCGTCTATCTGCTTGACGAATTGGTCGGTCAGTTTCTGCACTTCCTCCTCGGCGCGCTTCACTTCATCTTCGCCCAATTCGGATTTCTTGCCGGCGGCCTTGATCTGTTCCATCCCATCGCGCCTGACGCCACGCACGGCAACGCGCGCCTGTTCGGCATAGCGCGCGGCGGCCTTGGCCAATTCATTGCGCCGTTCGGTAGTCAGTGGCGGCAGTGGCACGCGAATGACCTGGCCTTCCGCCTGTGGGTTGAGCCCCAGATTGGCTTCCCGGATGGCGCTTTCGACTGCCTTGGTCAGCGCCTTGTCCCAGACCTGCACGGCAAGCAGGCCGGGACCGGCGACCGAGATATTGGCCACCTGATTGAGTGGCGAGACACTGCCATAGGCATCCACGCGCACTGGTTCCAAAAGCGCCGGGCTGGCGCGGCCGGTGCGCAGGCCGGAAAATTCCTTCTTCAAGGTTTCCATCGCACCTTCCATCCGGCGCGTCAGATCCTGTTTCAGGGCTTTAACGTCGGTCGGCATGTTGCCTTTCCCCCTGGGCTTATGGCGCCTGTTCCACCACGGTGGTGAATTTGCCTTCGCCCTTCATGACGGCGGTGAAGGCGCCGGGTTCATGGATATTGAAGACGATGATGGGCAGCTTGTTTTCGCGCGCAAGGCTGATCGCCGCCGCATCCATCACCGCCAGATCACGCGCCAGCATATCAAGATAGGTCAAGGTTTTGTAGCGTTCCGCATTGGGCTTCTTCCGCGGATCAGCGGAATAGACACCATCCACCTGCGTGCCCTTGAACAGCGCATCGCAGGACATCTCGGCCGCGCGCAAGGCGGCTGCCGTATCGGTGGTGAAAAACGGATTTCCCGTGCCGGCGGCGAAAATCACCACGCGGCCCTTTTCCATGTGACGTTCCGCACGGCGGCGGATGAAGGGCTCACACAGGCTCGCCATGGGGATCGCACTTTGCACCCGCGTCTGCACGCCGATTTTCTCAAGCGCATTCTGCATGGCAAGCGCATTCATCACGGTGGCCAGCATGCCAATGCTATCCGCCTGGGCGCGGTCCATACCCGATGCCGCGCCGGAAATGCCGCGGAAGATATTGCCGCCCCCGATCACCAGGCAGACCTGCACGCCAAGATCCACCACACCCCGCACATCTTCCGCGATGCGCCGGCAGGTAGCGTTATCCAAGCCATAATCCCGATCCCCCATCAGGGCCTCACCGGAGACCTTGAGCATGACGCGCTTATAGGCCGGGTTCTGGCTCATGGGGGGTGGGTCTCGACTCGGGTTCAGGTTGCGGGCGCCACCATAAAGTCATGCCCGCGAAGGCGGCAATAAGGCAGAAGGGGGGCGCCAAGGCTCCCCCCCTTAAACAGCTCAGGCCTTGCCGGCGGCAGCGGCCACTTCGGCGGCGAAATCGCCCTGCTGCTTTTCAATGCCTTCACCCAGATGGAAGCGGGCGAAACCGGCCAGCTTCACGCCCGCCTTCTTCACCACTTCCTTCACGCGGCTTTCGCCATCATGCACCCAAACCTGTTCCAGCAGCACCACTTCTTCGTAGTATTTGCGGATGCGGCCTTCGACCATTTTTTCAATGATCGCCTCAGGCTTGCCGGAAGCGCGCGCCTGATCGGCGAGCACATCGCGTTCGCGGGCAAGGGAGGATGGGTCAACGGCGGAGATATCCACTGCCTCAGGGCGCGCGGCGGCCACATGCATGCCGATCTGCCGGCCAAGCGTTTCCATGACCGCCTGTTCGGAAGCGCCTTCAAGCGCCACCAACACGCCAATCTTGCCAAGCCCGGGCTTCACGGCGGAATGCATGTAGGTCGCAACCGTCCCTTCCGCGACCTGGAAGCGCTTGGCGCGGCGGATGGACATATTCTCCCCAATCGTCGCGATCAGGGAGGTGAGCTGATCCGCCACTGTCTTGCGCACCGTGGTTTCTTCAACCAGGTCAACCGCGCCCGGCCAGGTGGCATTCTTCAGCGCTTCGAGATCATCGCCGACCGTCAGCACCAATTCAGCAACCGTTTCCACGAAATGCTGGAAGGTTTCATTGCGCGCGACGAAATCCGTCTCGGCATTCACTTCCACCATGGCGGCGACGCCAGGGGCCGAGGCCACACCCACCAGCCCTTCCGCCGCAACGCGGCCGGACTTCTTGGCAGCCGCCGAAAGGCCCTTTTTGCGCAGCCAATCAATCGCGGCTTCCATATCGCCGCCATTTTCGACCAGCGCCTTCTTGCAATCCATCATGCCCGCGCCGGTGCGTTCGCGCAGGTCGCGCACCATACCCGCTGTAATTTCAGCCATTGTTCATCCCCATTTGCTGGATGAGTGAAAGAAAAGGGGCCACCCAAAGGCGGCCCCGAAAGGATCAGGCCTGGGCCGGCGCTTCGGCGCCTTCAACCGGCGCCACGGCTTCGGCTTCCGGCAGGGCTTCTTCCGGCAATTCCTCAACCGCGCCAAGGTCAACACCAGAAGCCTGCATTTCCGCCGAAATGCCATCCAGCACCGCGCCCGCGATCATGTCGCAGTAAAGCGTGATGGCGCGGATCGCGTCATCATTGCCGGGGATCGGGAAGGTCACGCCCGCCGGATCGGCATTGGAATCAACCACCGCAATCACCGGAATGCCAAGCTTATTGGCTTCCTCAATCGCGAGCTTTTCCTTGATGGTGTCAATGACAAAGATGATATCGGGCAGGCCGCCCATTTCCTTGATGCCACCAAGCGCGCGATCAAGCTTTTCCTTCTCACGCGACAGCATCAGCACTTCTTTCTTGGTCAGACCCGCCGTGTCGCCTGAGAGGCGTTCATCCATCTGGCGCAGGCGCTTGATGGAACCGGTGATGGTCTTCCAATTGGTGAGCATGCCGCCAAGCCAGCGATGGTTCACATAATACTGGCCGCAACGCGTTGCGGCTTCGGCCACGTAATCGGCAGCCGCCTTTTTGGTGCCAACGAACAGCACGCGCCCGCCACCAGCGACGGTATCGCGCACCGCGCGCAAGGCGCGGTCCATCATCGGCACGGTCTGCTGCAGATCCAGGATATGCACCTGGTTGCGCACACCGAAAATATACGGCGCCATGCGGGGGTTCCAGCGGCGCGTATGGTGGCCAAAATGCACCCCAGCTTCGAGCAGGGAACGCAGAGAAACGACGGGCATCGCCATCAGCGATTTCCTTCCATGTTGGTCCGGTTGAGCCTCCGCGGCGCCTTCCCCGGTGAAGGGGACCGGACCCCGCCTGATCAGGAAGGGTGCGCCGCGTGCGGATTACCCCCAGGGAAAACCCCCGAAAGCGGCGCTTCATTGGCCCAAATACCGCCCCAGGGCAAGGGGGTGCTCCCCGCTTTAGCTGCCGACCTTCAAGGTAGAGGTCAGGCCGCGCAGACACGCCAGGATCGAAAGCGGGGTGATCTTGCCGGTGCGGGGGTTTTCCTCGGACGGCACGTTTTCAATGGTCATGGTGAGCCGGACGGTAGAGGCCTCCACCCGGATGGTGTGGGTGTTCCGCGTCACGGCGGGGTCGGCCCAGATTTCGACCATGGTGCGGTCCGGCCCGATGCCGGCCAAGGCCAAGGCGGCGGCGACATTTACATTGGCGGGGAAGCCCTGGGCGGCGTCAAAGGCATTGCCCTTGAAGACGCGGGTCGCGCTGGTGATAGCGGCGACATCAATCTTGTTTTTCTCAAGATAAGGCGCCCCGGCCAGGCCCCGCGGGGGCTTGCGGGTTTCGATGGTCACACTTTCCACATCACCTTCCGCCGCGGCGCGCACGGCATCAAGGCCGAGCAAAGCGCCGGTCGGTACGATGATCCGCGCCCCGGTGGCCCGCGCCTTTTCCACCAGATGCATGCGCGGCAGCAGCGCACCCACGGAAGACGGCACGAAAATCCGCCCGGCTTCAATGGCGGCGGTGGCGATTTCCTCAAACACCGCAGCCGGGGCGGCTTCCACCACAATATCGCAGGCGGCGAGTTCGGTATTGGAGACGATGCGCGGCGGGTGTTTGAACCCCGCCACATTCGCGGTCGCCTTGGCGCGGTCCCGCGCCGACGCTGCGGCGAGCTTGAGGCCCGGCACGCCGCGATCCAGCGCGCGGGCCAAATGCAGCCCAATCGCGCCCAAGCCTGCAATGCCAACCGTCAAATCCTGCGCCATCGGAGCCTCCGTTCAATGAGAGGGCCGGGCCATAAGGCAAAATGACGGTTTGGCAAAGACAGGGATTATTCCTCCTTGAAGCCGTAATCCGGGATGCCCTGCTCGTTGCCGTAATACTTATAGGGCAGGAACTTGCCGGACATGGTGATTTTCACGCGATCGCCCTTGGGGTTCGCGACCCGTTCGAAATCGAAATCGAAATCAATGGCAGACATGATGCCATCGCCGAATTCTTCCTCGATCAGCGCCTTCCAGGCGGGGCCATTCACCATCACCATTTCATAGAAGCGATAGATCAGCGGGTCCGTCGGCGGCATTGGCGTGCCGCGATAGGGCACTTCATTCAGCATGCGCTGTTCAACCTCGGAAAGGCCAAACAGCTTGGCGGCCTTGGCGGCGAGTGGCTTCACGAGCTTCATCTGCCCAAGCAGCGCGCCGACCACGAGGGTAGGCGACATGCCGCCGATTTCCTCGCAGATGTATTTCCAGGTCCAACCTTTCTCGCGCTTGATGTCGAGGATTTTTTCAGTGAGTTGGGCGCGCGTCATCGCGTTTCTCCAGCTTTGGTTTGGGAAGAATCACTCCGCCGCGAGCGGCGGGGCGGCAAGGGCGGGGCTGACTTCCGGCACGGCGCGCGCCGACCAGCCAGCCGGCGGTGCATCGGCCTTGAAGGCGCGGGAGCGTGCGATCAGGAAATCCAGGATATGATCACGCAGCGCATGATAGCCCGGCATGTGATGCAGATTGGCGCGTGTGCGCGGCTTGGGGAGCGTGTTCACCACAACCTCGGCAATGCGTGCCTCTGGCCCATTGGACATGAGCAGGATGCGGTCCGCAAGCAGGATAGCCTCATCAACATCATGCGTGATCATGAAGCCGGTTTGCTCAGATTCAGCGACTAGGCGCGCCACCTCATCCTGAAGCGCGCCGCGCGTCAGCGCATCAAGTGCTGAGAAGGGTTCATCCATCAGCAGCATTTTCGGATTGATGGCGAGTGCGCGGGCAATGCCAACACGCTGCTTCATGCCGCCGGAAAGCTCCGCCGGTTTGCGATCCGCCGCGTGGTCAAGGCCAACGCGCTTCAGCGCTTCCCGCGCGGCGGCATCGCAGGCGGCGCGCGACCAATCGCGATGGCGGCAGGAAAGCGCGAAGGCGACATTGCCGGCGGCTGTCATCCAGGGCATCAGCGCATGGCCCTGAAACACCACGGCGCGATCAAGCGATGGGCCGGAAATGGCCTGCCCATCCACAATCACCGCGCCATCATCCGGCGCTTCAAGCCCGGCCAGGATATTCAGAATGGTGGTCTTGCCGCAGCCGGAATGACCAACCAGGCAGACAAATTCCCCGCGCGCAATGCCGAACCAGACATC
>JBIKXA010000065.1:0-17771 GCA_044356015.1 Roseomonas sp. | reverse complement strand
GGGCGGCGCGCTGCTGATTGCCGCCGGGCGGCGCTGTCTGGCGGTGGCCCAGGAAGTCGGCGGCGTTGCCCTATTGATTGACGCAAAATCGGACCGCGCCGCGCAATGGTATGAGAGCTTCGGCGCGCTCCGCCTGGAAGATGCGCCGCTATCGCTGGTGCTGCCGCTCGGCACTATCGCGCAGGCGATGGCGGGGGTGTGATCCCTGCGGCGGCGAATCTTAACTCACACCGACCCCTTGCGCTCCACCACCAGAATACGCGCCGCACCGATCGGATGCGCCACATGCTCATCGCCGACATCGGCCACAAAAACATCCGTCGGCCCAAGGCGCACCGTATGTTCCGCGCCATCCAGCCGATATTTCATCTCAGCAGCACCGTCGCACCTTCAATTTCGGCGAAATCGCGCGCCCCAGGCGCGAGCGGCGGAGAAATCGCGATTATCCTGGAAAATCTTGGGCATGATTCTTCCCGTAGCTGAAACGCTCTACTGCCCCGCCGATTTCGCAATCGGCGCGATGAATTGCGGCTCGGTATCCCAGGGGAACAGGATCCAGGTATCCTGGCTCACTTCCGTGATGAAGGTATCCACCATCGGCTTGCCGGCGGGCTTGGCATAGACCGTCGCGAAATGCGCCTTGGGCAGAAGGGCGCGCACCACCCGCGCCGTGGTGCCGGTATCCACCAGATCATCCAACAGCAGCCAGCCCTCGCCATCCCCTGCCGCTTCGGGCAGCTTGGCCACGCGCGGCTCGCCCTTGGTTTCCTCATCATAGGTGAGGACCGAGACGGTTTCGATCAAGCGGCAATCCAATTCGCGCGCCACCACGGCCGCCGGGATCAGGCCGCCGCGGGTGATCGCCACCACGCCGCGCCAGGGGCCACGTTCCAAAAGCCGCCAGGCTAGTGCCTTCGCGTCACGGTGCAACTGATCCCAGGAAACCGTATAGTATTTCTGCGCCATCAAAACATCCTTCCGCCATTCGGCACGCGTTGATCCGGCCCGAGCAGCACCACGGCACCCGCTTCATCGGGCATGCCCAGCACCAGAACCTCACTCATGAAGCCCGCAATGCGGCGCGGGGCGAAATTCACCACCGCCGCCACCTGGCGCCCAATCAGCGCTTCCGGCGTGTAATGCACCGTCAACTGGGCCGAGGATCGCTTGACGCCGATCTCCGCCCCGAAATCAATGCTGAGCTTGATGGCGGGCTTGCGCGCCTCCGGAAAGGGCTCGGCGGTCAGGATGGTGCCGACCCGGATATCAATCCGGTGAAATTCATCAAGGCTCGCGACAGGTTCCATGACAGGGCTTTAATGCAGATTCGCCTGGGGTGAAACCGCCCCTGGGGCTTTTCCCCGCGCGCCAGAGGGGGCATGAGGGGGTTTGTAACTGCACCTGATGAAAGCCTGACCCGATGCGTGATCTTCACCTTGCTGGCCGCAGCCCCGCCTATGGCACCCATGGCATGGCCGCAACCTCCATGCCCCAGGCCACTTTTGCCGCGCTTGAAATCCTGCGCGCCGGCGGGAATGCCATGGATGCCGCCATTGCCGCCTGCGCTGTGCAATGCGTGATTGAACCCGAATCCACCGGCATCGGCGGGGATTGCTTCTGCCTCTACGTGCCGGCCGGCAGCAGCACGGTAATTGCGCTGAATGGTTCAGGCCGCGCACCGGCCGCCGCGACGCCCGAGGCCATTCGCGCCACCGGCACCACCAAGATGGAAAATACCTCAGTCCATTCGGTGACCATTCCGGGCGCGATTTCCGCCTGGGAATTGCTGAACCGCAGCCATGGCAAGCTTGGGATGGATCGTATCCTGCAAGCGGCGATCCATTATGCCGAAGAAGGCTTCCCCATCACGCCGCGCGTAACCGCGGATTGGGAAGGCCTGGTCGGCAAATTGCTGAAGCACCCTGCATCGGCACGGCGTTTCCTGAATAATGGCGCGGCGCCCAAGCTCGGCACGCGTTTCCGCCAGCCGGAATTGGCCAAGACCTTGCGCGCGATTGCGGCGCGCGGCGCGGCGGCTTTTTATCAGGGCGAAGTGGCCGCCGATATTGTGGCAACGCTGCGCGAAGCAGGCGGGCTGCACACGGAAGAGGATTTCGCCAATGGCCAAAGCGTTGCGGAATTTGTGACCCCCATTTCCATCCCCTGGCGCGGGATGGAAGTCTATCAATGCCCGCCCAATGGGTCTGGCCTGCATGCGCTGCAAATCCTGGGCACGCTCGGCAATCTGCCCACACCCGATGGCGGGCCACTTTCCGCCACACGCCTGCATCGGCATATCGAAGCCGCGCGCATGGCTTATCGGGACCGCGATGCCTTCCTCGCTGATCCCGCGCAGGTCAATGTGCCGGTCGAAAAGCTGTTGAATGCGGATTACTTGAAGCGCTTGGCGGGCCTCATTCGCGATGATGCCGCGCTGCCGGAATTGCCCGCGCCGGGTGAGAGCGATCTGAACAAGCACAAGGACACGATCTATCTCTGTGTCGTGGATAAGGATGGCAATGCCTGTTCCTTCATCAATTCGCTGTTTGAAGGTTTCGGTTCCGGCATCCTTGCGGAAAAATCCGGCGTCATGCTGCAAAATCGTGGCTTCGGCTTCCGCTTGCAGGATGGCCACCCGAATTGCATCGCGCCCAATAAGCGCCCACTGCATACCATCATCCCCGGCATGGTGATGAAGAATGGCCGCGCCATCATGCCCTATGGCGTGATGGGCGGGCGCTATCAGCCGATGGGCCATAGCTATTTCCTGACGAATTACTTTGAATTCGGCCTGGATATTCAGGAAGCGATAGACCTGCCGCGCCTGATGCCTCAGGACGGCAAGGTGCAGGTGGAACGCGGCTTCAGCGGCGCGGTGCTTGATCAGCTGAACCGCCTTGGCCATGTCTGCGAAACCATCGAAAAACCCCATGGCGGCGGTCAGGCGATTTTCATTGACCATGAAAAGGGCTGCCTGGTGGGTGGTTCAGACCCGCGCAAGGATGGCTGCGCCATGGGTTACTGATCACCCGCACCCGCGCAATTTCAAGAAAAATCCGAGGAAACACCCATGACCGAACCCTGTGACCTGACCGCGATTGAAGCGCGCCGCCTGATCGGGCGGCGCAAGCTTTCCCCGGTGGAATTGCTGGAAAGCTGCCTCAAGCGCATTGGCGAGGTGAATCATGCGGTGAATGCCGTGGTGGCCTTGGACGAGGACCGCGCCCGCGCGGCGGCGCGCGAAGCCGAAGCTGCCGTGATGCGCGGAGATGAATTGGGCCCGCTGCATGGCCTGCCCATCGGCATCAAGGATCTTGAGGAAACTGAGGGGCTGCGCACCACCTATGGCAGTCCGATTTTCCGCGATTTCATCCCCGATGCGGATTGCGGCATGGTCGCCAATCTGCGCGCCAATGGCGCGATTGTCGCGGGCAAGACCAATACGCCGGAATTCGGCGCGGGGGCGAATACGCGCAACGCTGTTTATGGCGTGACAGGCAATCCCTTCGATCCGATGAAATCCGCGGCTGGGTCTTCCGGTGGTTCAGGTGTTGCCTTGGCCACCAATATGTTCCCGATCTGCTCCGGTTCCGATACCGGCGGTTCTTTGCGCAACCCAGCGGCCTTCAATGGCATTGTCGGCTATCGGCCATCGCCGGGCTTGGTGCCGTCTGAAAAGCGCGCCCATGGCTGGTCCGGCCTGCCGGTGTTGGGGCCGATGGCGCGCAATGTGCCTGATGTCTGCCTGCTGCTGTCTGCCATGGCATCCGATGATGGGCGCGATCCTCTCGCCTATACTTTGCATGATGGCTATGTGCGGGAAGAACCGAGCCTTTACTTCCCTGTGCCGCGCTATGATTTGGCGAGCCTGCGGCTTGCTATCAGCCCGGATTTCGGCATGGCGCCGACCGAAAACCACATTCGCGATATCTTCGCCGACCGCGCTGGCGCCATCGCGCCGATGTTCGGCGCGGCGGAAGCCGCACACCCGGATTGTGCCGGCGGAGATCAGGCGTTTGAGGTGCTGCGCGCCGCGGGCTTCCTGACATCTCATTTGGAAAAATGCCGCACGCGCCCGCAGGATGTTGGCCCCAATGTGCGCGCCAATGTCGAAGAAGGGCTGCGTTACAGCCTGGATGATTACGCCCGCGCGGCAGCGGCGCAGACCAAGATGTATCGCGCCTGGCAGGGCTTTTTTGCCGCGCATGATGTGCTGATCACACCGGCGATTACGATCTCCCCTCGGCCCTGGAAGGAACTGTTTCCCGCTGAGATTGATGGCAAGCCAACACGGACCTACTTCCATTGGCTGGCGCTGGCCTATTACCCGACTCTTTGCGGGCATCCTGCGATTTCCATCCCGATGGGGTTGGACCGGAACGGCATGCCCTTCGGCTTGCAGGTGGTCGGGCCGCGCGGCGGGGATAGGCTGGTGCTTGGCGTTGCGGCGGCTATCGAGGAAGCCTTTGCGGGCGATCCGCTGCGCTGCCGCCCGGTGCCGGATTTGGCCAAGCTGAAGGCGGCCAAGCCGGTGAAGGAAATGCCGGGCGCGGTAGGGTGGGATTGAATGAGCTCGAAGGGTAATTCCGGCCGTGGCAAAAATGCCACGCAATACAAATTCTGAAGCCTGATGAGCGCCCAAGCCTTCGGTTCACCCGCGCTCCGGCACGGATCCGGAGGCCGCGTTCAGGGCCGAAGCTTTGCCCTACTCATGCGCAGAAGCGGTTTTCGCTTCACCCACGCACCCGGTCCGCAGAAATAATTCTTTAATATCAAATATTTATCGAAATGGGTGATCATCTGAGGTGGGCACGAAGCTGCCCCCCAAACAGCAGAAAGAATAGGCAAGGCGCCAAAACACAAGAAAGTTGACACAAGAAGCTTTTTGCAAACCCTTTAATGATGAGATACACTAGCTTCCAATCTTTCCCATAGGAGTCTCGCGATGTTCAGATCGTTTCGAAATGGTATTTTTCTATCATCCCTTGCGCTGATTGCTGGAACTGCGTCGGCGCAACCCGTACAAGGGTTTTACATGGGTGGCGGCCTTGGTGTTTCAGATGTGGGGTCTACCGACGGAGCAATCGGCGGGCAGAGCTTCCAGCAGGATTGGAGCCTTGGGGCAATTGGCGTTCTGAGCTTGGGCTACGGCTTTGGCAATGGTTTGCGTGCCGAAATTGAGGGCTCTTATCGGCTCTATGAGTCTGACACCGGCAAGCTTGGCGGCTCAAGCGCATCCTCCAGTGGTCGCTCCAATGCTTACGGGGTTTTCGGAAATATCATTTATGACTTGGACCTCCGCCTCCTCGGCATCGACACCAATGCGGTGGTTCCGTATTTCGGCGGTGGTCTTGGTTACACGGTTTGGTCTTGGGATAGCGTACGCCTCAGCCGGGCCGGTTCTTCCTTGACTGCCGATGATTCCGACGGGCTGCTCTCATATCAGATCATTGCCGGGCTCTCCTTTCCCATTCAATCTGTTCCTGGACTTTCGGTGACTGCTGAATATCGTTATTATAACGAATTCGACGATCCCGAATTGAAAGTGTCCAGCACCGTGGGCGGGACGACCACAACAAGGGCTCAAGCGATCGGCAATTCGAACCACAACTTCCTTGTCGGTCTTCGCTACGCCTTCAACGCAGCGCCGGCAGTTGCCGCCGCCGCGCCGGTAGCTGCGGCCCGCACCTTCCTGGTCTTTTTTGACTGGAGCAAGGCCGATCTGACCGATCGTGCACGACAGATCATCGGTGAAGCGGCATCTTCCCGCGGCGCTGGCGTAACCCGCATTGAAGTGAACGGCTTCACTGACCGGTCTGGTCCTTCAGATTACAATATGCAGCTCTCTGTCCGCCGCGCTAATGCGGTGGCCGCTGAGCTGGTGCGTCGTGGCGTGCCGCGGAACGAAATCGTGACCCGCGGCTTCGGCGAAGAAAACAACCTGGTGCCGACCGCCGATGGTGTGCGTGAGCCGCAGAACCGTCGCGTGGAAATCATCCTTAAGTAAGGTCTCAAGCGCATAAAAAAGGTCGCTGGCTCTTTCAGGGGCGGCGGCCTTTTTTGTTGCGCCACGTAAGGCTTGTCAGCGGCTGATCAGTGGGTCATTGCAGCGACCCATGCGGCCTTTGCTGATCGGATCGGAAATCTATCGCGGCTCCACCTATGGGCCGAAGCATCCGCTGGCGATTCCCCGCGTTTCCACAACGCTTGACCTGATCCGCGCACTGGATTGGGTGGCACCGGATCAATACATCGAAAGCCCGCGCGCATCGCCGGAAGAATTGCACCGCTTCCATCACGCCGACTACATCGCGGCGCTCATGCGCGCTGAGGCAACTCAAAGCGTGAGCGCCGAGGACCGCGCGCGGTTTCGCATCGGGGCCGATGGCAATCCGGTCTATCGCGAAGTGTTTCGCCGCCCCGCCACCAGCGCGGGGGGCGTTTTGCTGGCGGCGAGGCTCACCGCCTCAGGTGGGGTGGTGCATGTGCCGGGTGGCGGCACGCATCATGGCCGGGCGGATCGGGCCGCAGGGTTTTGCTATGTGAATGATGCGGTACTGGGCTTGCTCGCCTGGCGCGATCAGGGGCTCTCGCCACTGCTTTATGTGGATATTGATGCCCATCACGGCGATGGCGTGCAGGATGCCTTTCACGATGACCCGCATGTTGTCACGCTTTCGGTGCATGAGGATGGGCGCTGGCCTTTCTCGGGCGGGCTGGGTGACAAGGCGGGCGGCCATGCGGCAAATATTCCGGTGCCAGCCGGCTTCAATGACAGTGAGATGGCCTGGGTGCTGCACGAAGCCATCCTTCCCATCGCGCGGCGCCTGCGCCCGGCGGCGATCATGTTGCAATGCGGCGCGGATGCGCTGGAAGAAGACCCGCTATCGCGCCTTGCGCTTTCCAATAATGCGCATCGCGCTGTGGTATCTGCCCTGATGGGGCTGGCGCCACGGCTGATCGTGCTGGGCGGTGGCGGCTATAATCCCTGGAGCGTGGCGCGCTGCTGGGCCGGGGTTTGGGGGACGCTTAATGGCCATGCTCTGCCCGAACGCCTGCCCGATGCGGCGGAGGCTGTGCTGCGGGGCTTAAGCTATCATCGCGCCGCCGGGCGCAACCCGCCCGAGCATTGGTTCACCACGCTGGCCGATGCGCCGCGCCCCGGCGTGGTGCGTGCCGCGCTGCGCCGCGCGGCGGCGGCAGCGCTTGAGGCGCTTCCTGGTTGAGCATTTCCGCCAAGCTTCCGCGGGGCAGATATGCTCTATGAGCCTGTCTGAGAATGGTCTTCGGCTTTTATCACGGTCAAGCTAATCCGCATTACTCACCAAGAGTTCGCGGAGGTGGTATATTCTTTTGAAATATCATATGGTTTTGTTATTGATTTTCAAAACCGACGCAATCAAAGGCCGCACCGTCTATGATGGACGCTACGCCATCTCTGCCCGGCCACGACTTCCTTCAGCGCGCGGGCTTCCTCGCGCAGCGCCTTGACCTCGTCGCTGGTGGCCGCGCGGGCCGTGTCACCGGCCAGGCGGCGCTTACCGGCTTCTAGGAACTCCTTGGACCAAGCGTAATACAGGCTCTCGGCAATGGCTTCGCGGCGGCATAGGGCGGCGATGCTTTCCTCGCCGCGGAGCCCTTCCAGGACGATGCGGATCTTGTCCTCGGCGGAATGGTGCTTGCGTGTGGCACGGCGAATATCGCGCACCAGCTTTTCGGCTGGCACACGGGCGGGTGGGGCGGAGGATTTCTGGCTCATCTTCACTCTCCTTGGGGTTACGATGAGCCAGAAATCCTCCGTAACTCACATCGCCAATTTGGTCCCATAGGTGCTGACGCCGGACACGAGCCGGCATTGGGCCCGATCAAGCAGTTCAGAGGGTTCCGAAAATTGCTTCTTCCGCGGCCCTAACCATGTGAGCTTCGAAGGGGCCATTCTCAGCCAGACGCCGGATAAGGGGAAAGCAGGGGCGCACCGGGGGCTTGGCTCCGAAAACCTTCGCCGCACCTGGCAATTCAGCCAGTTTTGGCCCGTTCAATCGCTTCCCGGATGAGGCGCTTGGCTTCCGCGGCATCGCCCCAGCCGATGAACTTTACCCATTTGCCTGGCTCCAGGTCTTTGTAGTGCTCAAAGAAATGCTGGATCTGCTCAATGGTGATGCGCGGCAAATCCGTGTGTTCATGCACATGGACATAGCGCTGGGTGAGCTTGGGTGAGGGCACGGCGATGATCTTTTCATCCCCACCGCCATCATCTTCCATTTTCATCACGCCAACCGGGCGCACATTCAAAACGGCGCCGGGCACGATGGGGCGCGTATTGGCCACCAGCACGTCAATCGGGTCGCCATCTTCGGAAAGCGTATGCGGCACAAAGCCGTAATTGCCCGGATAGCGCATGGGCGTGTGCAGGAAGCGGTCCACGAATAGCGTGCCGGCGGCCTTGTCCATCTCATATTTGATGGGCTCGCCACCGATCGGGACTTCAATGATCACATTCACGTCATTCGGCGGGTCCTTGCCGATGGGAATGGCATCTATGCGCATGGGGTCTCTCCAGGGGCGGCGAGGCGGCCACAATGACAGCCCGCCCAAACCCGTTGCGGGCGGATATGCCCGCCCGGCCCAATATTGCAAGCATGATACGGCTTGCAAGCGCCCGCGCCGCCCCGCAGGGTAATGGGATGAACGCCTCAGCCCGCGCCGCTTTCGCCACCGCCGCCGCCCGCCGCGCGGCTGAGGTCGTGGCACTCACCCAGCGCTTGACCGCCATAGCCTCCCCCAATCCGCCCGGCGATGTGCGCGCCGCCGCCCGCGAAGCCGCCAACATGCTGCGCGCCTTGGCCCCTGGCGCCGAAATTTCGCTGCATGAAACCGACCCGCAAGTGACCAATCTGGTTGCGCGCATCAAGGGCGCCGGGCCGGGCCGCCTGCTGGCGTATAACGGCCATCTGGACACCTATCCGGTGAATGAGGCCCTGCCCTGGACCGTGCCCCTCTTGGGCGGCTTGCTGCGCGATGGCCGTCTGTATGGGCGGGGTGTCGCCGATATGAAGGGCGGTATTGCCGCTTCCATGCTGGCCTTTGCGCTGCTGGCCGAATACCGCGACGCCTGGCGCGGCGAGGCGCTGCTGACGCTCGCCGGCGATGAGGAAAGCATGGGCCCGCTTGGCACCAAATGGCTGTTGGACAATGTCCCAGGCTTGGCGCAGGCGGATGGCGTGATCATCGGCGATGCCGGCAGCCCGCGTGTGCTGCGCTTTGGCGAAAAGGGCTTTGTCTGGATCGAGATCGAGGCTGCGGGCCGCGCTTCCCATGGCGCCCATGTCCATTTGGGCGACAACGCCATTGACCGGCTGCGCGTGGCCCTGGATGCCGTGGCGGCACTCCGCGCCATGGCGCCTGATGCGCCGCCTGCCGTCACCGCCGCCATCGCCGCTGCGCGTGACATCAGCGAGCCCTTGTCAGGCGCGGGGGAAGCCGCGGTTCTAGGCAGCGTCACGGTGAATATCGGGTGCGTTGAAGGCGGCGCCTCGCCCAATCTGGTGCCGGCCTCGGCGCGGGCGGCCTGCGATATCCGCCTGCCGGTTGGCGTCCCCAGCGCCCGGCTTTTGGCCGCCCTGCATGAGGCGCTGGATGCGCTGCCCGGCATCACCTGGCGCGCACTCCGCTGTTTTGAACCGAACCACACGGACCCAGCCGCCCCGATTGTGCGCCATGTCCATCGGGTGGCAGAGGAAGTGCTGCGCGACCCCGTTGCGGTGAATATGCGCGTCGGTGGTTCCGATGCGCGCTGGTTCCGCATGGCGGGGCTGCCCACGGTGGTTTATGGCTCCACACCCCATAATATGGGCGGTGCCGATGAATGGGTTTCGGTCGCTGAACTGGAAGCCATTGCCCAGGTCCACGCCCTGGCTGGCTTTGATTTTCTGCATGGGGAGAACAGCGCGCCATGATGTTTTTGGCCGAAATCCTGGCTTTCAGCCTTTTCGCCTTTTGGCTGCTGTTTTTTGTCATTCAATGGGTGGCGCAGGCCATTGGCGCTTGGCTTGGGCGCCGTCATACGGCGCGCGGTGCTGCCCCGGCGGAAGGGGTTGGCGTGGTGGTGGGCGGCATGCTGGGTTTGCTCGCCTTCGTGTTGGCGCTGACGCTTTCCTTCGCCACCACGCGATTTGAAGAACGCCGCCAAGGCACGCTGATGGAAGCCAATGCGCTTGGCACGGCGTGGCTCCGCGCCAAGGCGATTGGCCACCCGCGCGGCGAGGAATTGGCCAAGCTGTTCGAAGACTACACCAGGCTGCGCGCCGATTTCATCAAGGCTCCCGCAAGCCGTGATGCCGTGCGCGCCATCAATGACAAAACCTCGGAACTGCAAAACCGCATTTGGGAACATGTGACGGTAATCGTGCGCGAGAGGCCCGATGCCATCTCATCATCCCTGATGGCCGCAACGAATGAGGTGTTTGACCGTTCAACGGCGGAACGCTTCGCCTTCAGCCAAACCATGCCGCCGCAGATGGTCTGGCTGCTGATGGGCATCGCGGTGCTGAGTATCGGTGCGCTTGGGTATCAATTGGGGATGCGCGGGCTATCACTGCCGATCTTGTCGGTGCTGCTGATTGCCATGTGGACATCGGTGATCGTCGTGATCTTGGATTTGAGCGCGCCGCGCATCGGCAGCCTGCGCTCCAGCGCGGCGGCCTATTACTGGACGCTGGATGGCTTCAACACCGGCACCGTACCTGCCCGACAATAGGGGCTTGCGCCTCGCTCTTCCGATCTGCCCGTGATAGGGGCAAGCGATGATGCGCGCTGCCTTTGAAACCCCCATCGCCAAGCCTGCCCGGCGCCGCAGCCCGGCCTGGGCCTGGGGGTCCTTTCTGGTCGCTTGCGCCATGGCAACGCCGATCCTGGCCGTGCTGCTGACCGCCGCCGCACCGGGTGGCGAGGTCTGGCGCCATATAATGGCCACCACATTGCCGGAAATGCTGGCCAATTCCGCCCTGCTGGCGCTGCTGGTGGCGCTGATGGCGGGCAGCGCGGGGGCAGTGGCGGCCTGGCTGGTGGTGGCGTGCGAATTTCGTGGCCGGCGCCTTCTGGAAGTGGCGCTGCTGCTGCCGATTGCCATGCCCGCCTATCTTTGCGGCTATGTCTATACATGGCTGTTGGATGTCGCGGGGCCGGTGCAAACCACGCTGCGCCAAGCGACGGGGCTTTCCTTCGGGCAATATTGGTTCCCGGAAATCCGGAGCCTGCCGGGCGCGGCGCTCATGCTCGCCATGGTGCTGTATCCTTACGTCTATATGCTTTGCCGCGCGGCGTTCTTGCAGCAAAGCGTGTGTTTGATTGAAGCATCGCGCACCTTGGGTCACGGGCTTTCGCGCAGCTTCCTGCATGTGGCGCTGCCGCTCGCGCGCCCTGCCTTGGCCGCTGGTATTGCGCTTGCGCTGATGGAAACCCTCGCGGATTTCGGCACGGTGCAGCATTTCGCGGTGCGTACCTTCACCACCGGCATTTATGAGGCCTGGTTCGGCATGGATAACCGCCCCGCCGCCGCGCAGCTTGCGGTGGCGCTGCTTGGCTGTGTGGGTCTGTTGCTGGCCTTGGAGCATTTTTCGCGCGGCGGGCGGCGCTTTCACCCGACCACCACACGGCACCCCGCCTTGCGCCCGGTGCGGCTTTCCGGCTGGCGCGAAGGCTTGGCGCTGCTGGCTTGCGGGCTGCCGCTGCTGATCGGCTTTGTCATTCCGGCGGGCGCGCTTTTGTGGCTGCTGGTGCAGGCGGGCGATCCCTTCAGCCCGGCGCGGTATCTGCCATTCGCGCGCAACTCCCTGGTGCTGTCGGGGGTTACTGCCGTACTCGCGGTGCTGCTCGCCGCTGGCATGGCCTGGGCGGCGCGGCTTTACCCATCGCCTGCGCGCAGCATCGCCAATCGCGTCGCGTCACTTGGCTATGCGCTGCCGGGTTCGGTGATTGCGGTGGGCGTGCTGGTGCCCTTCGGGCTGTTCGACAATGCGCTGGATTCCTGGCTGCGTGCGCGGTTTGGGGTTTCTTCGGGGCTATTGCTGTCGGGCACCATGGCAGCGCTGGTCTTTGCCTATCTGGTGCGGTTTTTGGCGGTGGCGCTTTCCACGGTGGAATCGGGCCTCGCGCGGCTCAAGCCATCCTATACGGATGCGGCGCGCGTCTTGGGGCGGCGCCCGGGCCAGGCAGTGCGCGAGGTTGAGGTGCCCTTGGCGCGCGGCGCTTTGCTGACTGCCGGGCTATTGGTGTTCGTGGATACGATGAAGGAATTGCCCGCGACGCTGATCGTGCGGCCCTTTGACCTCGATACGCTGGCGGTGCGTGTTTACAACCTGGCATCCGATGAAAGGCTGGCCGAGGC
Source organism: Roseomonas sp. (assembly GCA_044356015.1). Lineage (GTDB taxonomy): Bacteria > Pseudomonadota > Alphaproteobacteria > Acetobacterales > Acetobacteraceae > Neoroseomonas. Next base: position 5,386 of record JBIKXA010000065.1, on the reverse strand, counting down.
GTCAACCGCCGCCGTTTTGATTGTGCTGGTGGGGCTTTTGCCGGTGGCAGCCCTGACCCGCATGATGCGGCGGGAATAGTCAGTAAAGCCTGAGCGCGGCGGCCGCATCCGGCGCTTCGTGCAGGGTATCTATTATGCGGATAAGTTCATCCGCGCGACCGTCCGGAAGAATACCGGCGAAACACGCCCGCACCTTGGCGATTTGCGCAGCGCGCGGCAGCGGGTTGTCTGGGCTGCCCAAGGCAGCCTCCACACGCTGATCCAGCCGCGTGCCATCGCGCAATTCAATCTCAATGCGCTGCGGCACCACGGCGTTTTCATCCGCGCTGCCATCGCCATGCAATTCAACCCGCGCCGCCAAGGCATGCGTCGCTGGATCGCGCAGCAAGGCATCGGAAAAATCACCAAGCCCGACACTGCCGGTAATCAGCGTGCGCGCCACCACATAGGGCAGGCAAAGCCGCGCGTAATTGGCCGTCAGATCGGGCTTGATTGGCCTGCCCACCAGCCGCATTGCCAAGGGCGGCAGATATAGCCGCACAGCAATGACATGCTCGGCCCGCACGCCATGCGCCGCCATCAGCCGCCGCACGCCATCAATGGCGGGATGCGTCAGCCGCCCGGAGGGAAAGGGCTTATGCGATAGCCGTGCCACCTGCCACATGCTGCCCAGCGCCGCGAGGCCAGGTGCCAGATCATGTTCCGGTTCCGTCAGTTTCAGAAAACCAAATGGCCCGGTCAGCCATTGCGCCGGCCCCGCCGCGCCCGCCGCCGCCAAATCCGCCGCGCGCAGCCCCGCCATGGCGGCGAAGCCCATTTGCACCGGCAGCGCCATGGACCCTTCCGTATGTGCTTGCATCGTCCCCGGTATCTGCCCGAGCAAAAGCCCCGCCCCGGCGGAAGCGGCGGCCAAATCAAACTCGCGCAACCGCGCAACCGCCCCGTAAGCGCCAAACATCCCCGCCGTTGCGGGCCGGAAAAACCGCATCGGCCCGCGCGCCGCCGCGCCTATCGTGCAGGCCAGATCAAGCCCCAGGATCACCGCCGCCATGAAACGCGCTCCAGAAACCGGCCTAGCCTGCCGGCCTTGCCGTTCCGCCTCGGCCAAGGCGGCAGCAAGTGTCGGCGTCATGGCATGCACCACGGCGGCTTCATGGATGGCATCGAATTCCAGCGCGTGCGCCTGAAACGCATTCATGAAAGCGGCCTGAGACGCCGGCAGCAGCGCGCCATCACCCCAGAGGCTCGCTTCCTCCCCCGCGCCCCAGCCACGTGCCGCCGCCAGCAAACCGCCGCGCGCCGTATGCGCCATGCCCGCGACCCCGACCGCGAGGCCATCGAGCAGGAAGATGCGCGCGGCATCCCGCGCGGCTTCGGGAATGGCGGCCTCCGGCGTTGCCAATAGGCGGCGGAGCAGGATGGTTTCGGCACTATCTGTCATGCCGCCCATCATCGCCCCGTACTGCCATGCCGGGCAAGTGTGGGGCCGCCAGCCGCCGTCAGCTTAACGGGAAATGGCGATTCTTTTCGTTGATTTTCTTGCCAAAGTCGTTGCCGGACAGAGCAATCGAGCGTTACAGTGGTTCCGGGCTTTGGACGCTCTGGCGATCATGATCAGATCAAAAAGCGATCAGCGTATCACGGCGGGAAAGCCCCCAAACGAGCCGTCAGCACCATAACGCCAAAGATCATCTTCGCTGTCAGAGCGCTCCCCAAAAGCAAGAAAACGGCTTGTACGGGTGGATTGACCATAAGGGATGCTCTAAGGAAACTCCAATTAACCCGGCGCGGATACCCCGTGCCGGTCGCCATGCCGGCGCGCGGCGGCCCGTTCCGCGCCACGAAGGGGGAGTCTAAGCTTTGTTGACCTTATCGCTGATCCTGGTGATCGCGCTTGGGGCGTTGTCCATCGCCTATGGTGTGATCACTGCCAAGGATGTGCTTTCGCGCGACCCCGGTACGCCGCGGATGCAGGAAATTGCTCTGGCCATTCAGGAAGGGGCTTCGGCCTATCTGAAGCGGCAATATGGCACCATCGCCATTGTGGGCGTGGTGCTTTTCGCCCTGGTCGCCTGGCGGCTTGGCTTTGCCGTTGCCATTGGCTTTGCCATTGGCGCCATCCTGTCGGGCGTGGCCGGCTTCATCGGCATGAATGTTTCGGTGCGCGCCAATCTGCGGACCGCGCAGGCTTCCACGCAATCACTCGCCGCTGGCCTGGATGTCGCCTTCAAATCGGGCGCCATTACGGGGATGCTGGTGGCCGGCCTCGCGCTGCTTGGCGTGGCGGTTTACTTCTTCATCCTGAGCGTGCTGGGCGGCTTTGCCCCCAATAGCCGCACGGTGATTGATGCGCTGGTCGCCCTTGGCTTCGGCGCTTCGCTGATTTCGATCTTCGCGCGCTTGGGCGGCGGCATCTTCACCAAGGGTGCGGATGTGGGCGGCGATATGGTGGGCAAGGTGGAAGCCGGCATTCCTGAGGATGACCCCCGCAACCCCGCCACCATCGCTGACAATGTGGGCGATAATGTCGGCGATTGCGCCGGCATGGCCGCTGACCTTTTCGAGACCTATGCTGTGACCATGGTCGCCACCATGGTGTTGGCGGCAATCGCCTTCACCGATGCGGGCAATATGGTGCGCGGCATGATCTTTCCGCTGGCGATTGGTGCGGTTTGCGTGGTGACTTCCATCATCGGCACCTATTTCGTGAAGCTGCCGGCGAATAATTCCATCATGGGCGCGATGTATCGCGGCTTTATCGTGACTGGCCTGCTTTCCTTGGTGGTGCTGCTGCCGCTGACCTATCTGGTCTTTGGCTTTGGCAGCATGACGGCAGCGGGCACCAGCTTCACCTCCTTCGACCTGTTCCTCTGTGGCGTGGTCGGGCTTGCGGTGACCGGGCTGATTGTTTGGATCACGGAATACTACACCGGCACGGGCTATCGCCCCGTGCAGGCAATTGCCGAAAGCTCGGTCACGGGCCATGGCACCAATGTGATCCGCGGGCTTGCGGTTTCGATGGAAAGCACGGCGATCCCCGCGCTGATCATCATCGCGGGTGTGCTGATTACCTATGCGCTGGCCGGCCTTTACGGCATTGCCATTGCGGTGACGACCATGTTGGCGCTGGCCGGGTTTGTGGTGGCTTTGGACGCTTTCGGTCCTGTTACGGATAATGCCGGCGGCATTGCCGAAATGGCTGGCCTGCCCAAGGAAATCCGTCAGACTACCGATGCCTTGGATGCGGTTGGCAATACCACCAAGGCGGTGACGAAGGGTTATGCCATTGGTTCAGCGGGCCTTGGCGCGCTGGTGCTGTTTGCGGCCTATACGCAGGATCTGAACTACTTCGTGCAGAATTCGGCGCAGTATCCGTATTTCCAGGGTGTTGGCACGCTGACCTTCTCGCTTTCCAGCCCCTATGTTGTGGTGGGGCTGCTGTTCGGTGGCTTGCTGCCTTACTTGTTCGGCGGCATGGCGATGACAGCGGTGGGCCGCGCGGCAATGAGCGTGGTTGAAGAAGTGCGCCGCCAATTCAAGGAAAAGCCGGGCATCATGCAGGGCACCGACAAGCCGGATTACGGCCGCGCGGTGGATATGCTGACCAAGGCGGCGATCAAGGAAATGATCATCCCGTCCATGCTGCCGGTACTATCCCCGCTGGTGGTATATTTCGGCATCAATGCCATCGCCGGGAAGGCCGCTGCCTTCGAAGCCTTGGGTGCGATGCTGCTGGGCGTGATTGTGACCGGCTTCTTCGTCGCGGTTTCCATGACCACCGGTGGTGGCGCCTGGGACAATGCGAAGAAGTATATCGAAGATGGTCATCATGGCGGCAAGGGCTCAGAAGCCCATAAGGCCGCTGTCACTGGCGATACCGTTGGCGACCCGTATAAGGATACGGCCGGCCCGGCGGTGAACCCGATGATCAAGATCACCAATATCGTCGCCTTGCTGCTGCTGGCGATGCTGGCGCATAGCTGAGCTTATTTGGGCGGCTTAGTCGCCCCAATGAAAAAGCCCAGGAGGTTCTGCCTCCTGGGCTTTTTTTATGTCAGAGCGCGCCGCCCTTACGCCCCGCCATGGCACCAAGCCGCAGGCGCAAAGCATTCAGCTTGATGAAGCCTTGCGCATCGAATTGGTCATAAGCGCCCTGGTCATCTTCAAACGTCACATGCTTCATGGAATAGAGGCTATTGGGTGATTGCCGCCCGGTGACGATGGTATTGCCCTTGTAAAGCTTCAGCCGCACCGTGCCTGAGACGCTGTGCTGGCTTTCATCAATCAACGCTTGCAGCATGCGCCGCTCAGGCGCGAACCAGAAGCCGTTATAGATGAGTTCCGCATAGCGCGGCATCAGGCTGTCTTTGAGATGCGCCGCTTCGCGGTCCAGCGTGATGCTTTCCATGGCGCGATGCGCGACATACAGGATCGTGCCGCCAGGTGTCTCATAGCAGCCGCGAGACTTCATGCCGACAAAGCGGTTTTCCACCAGATCCAGCCGACCAATGCCGTTTTCCTTGCCGAGCGCATTCAAGCGCGTGAGCAGCGTCGCTGGCGACAGGCGCTCACCATTGATGCCAACCGCATCACCGCGTTCGAATTCGATGGTGATGTCGGTCGCGCGGTCCGGCGCATCCATCGGGCTGATGGTGCGTTGCCAGACCATTTCATCCGGCGCATCCCAGGGTTCTTCCAGGATTTTGCCTTCGCTGCTGCTATGCAGCAGATTGGCATCAACGCTGAAGGGCGCTTCGCCGCGCTTGTCCTTGGCGATCGGGATTTGATGTTCCTCGGCGAATTGAATGAGGCGCGTGCGGCTGGTCAGGTCCCATTCGCGCCAGGGGGCGATCACCTTCACATCCGGCTTCAGCGCGTAATAGCTGAGTTCAAACCGCACCTGGTCATTGCCCTTGCCGGTCGCGCCATGCGCCACCGCATCGGCGCCCATGGCTTCGGCAATTTCAATCTGGCGCTTGGCGATCAAGGGCCGCGCGATGGAGGTGCCGAGCAGATACATCCCCTCATACAGCGCATTGGCGCGGAACATGGGGAAGACGAAATCGCGGGTGAATTCTTCGCGCAAATCATCCATGAAAATGTTTTCCGGCTTGATGCCAAGCAGCAAAGCCTTGTCGCGCGCCGGGCCCAATTCCTCACCCTGGCCAAGATCAGCGGTGAAGGTAATGACCTCACATTTGTAGGTGGTTTGCAGCCATTTCAGGATGACACTGGTATCCAACCCGCCGGAATAGGCGAGCACGACCTTCTTCACATCTTTGACGCGCATGATCTTTCCCTTGGGAAGTGCAAGATAGGGGGGCGGTATGCCCCTCGCCCGCGGCCAGGGCAAGCGGGGCTTGCGGCGGTGGCCTGGCCTGGGGAA
>JBIKXA010000219.1:0-5322 GCA_044356015.1 Roseomonas sp. | reverse complement strand
GATGACACTTCCGGCATGATAGCCGCCGCAATATCCGGCACGGCCAATTCCAAGGGCCGATTGATGCGCACGCAAATCTCCTGCCCATGCGCAGCAATGGCTTTCGCGGCAGCCGGCAGCGCCGCGCGCGCGGCATGCTTTTCACTGGGCGGGATGGAATCTTCCAGATCAAGAATGATCACATCAGCGCCGCGCGTATGCGCCTTGGCAACGAAACGCTCGGCAACTGCCGGAATGAACAGCAAGGATCGCCAGCTATTGGGGTTGGAGGCAGCCATTACGCGAACTCCGCTTCCAGCTTGGCGCAGAGATAGCCATCCTTATCCGCGGCCCAGCATTCCATTTTGCCATCCACCTGCGCCGCGCCGCAGAGTGTCACGGTATCCCCCACCCAAAGCGGGCGGGCGAGCCGCGCGGTGAAGCCAAGAAGCCGCCCTTGCGCGCGCTTCAGCGCCGCATCCAGGATAAGCTGCATGGTCAGGCCACCATTCTGCACGGTCGCCTGATAGCCTTCCTCATCCCGCGCGTAATCGGCATCATAATGGATGCGATGCGCGTTCCAGGTGACGGAGGAATAGCGAAACACCAAAGGCGACGACAGCAGCACCTTATCCGCCCAAGCCGCGCCCTCAGGCGCGGGCACTGGCGGGGTCGCGGCGGTTTTCTGTCCGGGCGGCGTTGCTTCACGATACATCGCGTCAAATTCCTCAACGGCAATCACCTGGCCGCGGCTTTCGATGGTGTGGCGCATGGTCAGCACCGCCATGCGCCCGGTGCGGCCATGCTTTGGCACAATGGCGGCGACCTCGGCCTTCTTGATCGCGGGCTCACCCACCACAAGCTGGCCATTGATTTTCACACGCCGTCCCGCCCCCATGCGGCGCGGCAGCGGAATGGGCGGCAGAAACACGCCCTTATTCGGGTGGCCATCGGGGCCGATATCGCTTTGCTTGGCAATGTCAGGGAAGAACATGCTGAACCAATGCGGCGGCAGCGCCATGCCCTGGGTGATGCTGGCCGGGTCCATATCCAGCATGCCGGCAATGCGGCGCGCGGATGAAAGCCCGATTTCATCTTCCACAATCCGCGTCCGCCCCACCCAGGGGGCCAGCGCGGCAATCGCCGCATCAAATTCAGCATCATTCATGGCATTGCATCCCAACATAAACGTGTCAGCCGCCCAGCGGTGGCGAAGGCAGCGGTAAAGCCCGGCATGCCATCGGGCAAGGTCTCCGGCACCCGATCCGTAAAGACACTGATGATGAAGCGCGGTGTATCGCCGCGATAGACAATGCCCGCATCCATCCGCCCGCGCGGCCCGCGCCCGGTTTTATGCGCAACCTTGGTCTTGCCCGGCAGCATGGAGGGGATGAGGTTGCGCAGCCTCTGCCAGGACAGGATATCAAGCCCAAGCTGGCAAAGTGCGGGGCTGGCGCCAAGCGCCGCCGCGCCGGCATCACTGGCCGCGCCTTGCAGCATTCTGTCCAACAAAACACCCTGATCGCGCGCCGTGGTGCTGGCCACCGCTTCAATCGGGTGATCCCATGTCAGCCCCGGCGGTGGGAAATTCACCCGATGCGTCGTGCCCTTCATGCCGATGCGCCGGCACCAGGCATTCAGCGCATCACGATCCAGCCTTTCCAGCACAAGCTGCGTGCAAACATTGTCGCTGGTGATGATCATATTCACGAAAGCATCGCGCAGGGGAATGACGCAGCCAGGCGTCATGTATTGATAGGTCCCGCTATCCACGCCTTCCTGCAGCCGCGCTTCAATGGTGCAGGGCTCATCGAGTTTCAGCACCCCTTCATGCACCTTGGATAGCGCATGCATGAGGATGGAGGTTTTGCGCGTGCTGGCCGATGGCAAAACCAGATCGCCAGCGCGATCTGCTTCCTTCCCCGTCACCAGATCCTTCACATACCAGCTTGTGGTGAAGGGCTGCGCATCGCACAGCGCATTCATCCGCGCGATCAATTCCTGCATGGGCGTTCTCCTGATCCCGTTACGCTAATCCTGGTCGGGCAGCATGGCCAGCGCGCGGCTTTTCCGGTTAGGTTGACCCCAAAGATGGAGGATCGAAGCATGAGGCAGGATATCAAGCATGTCGCGGTGATTGGCGCGGGCACCATTGGCGCTTCCTGGGCGGCCTATTTTCTGAGCCGTGGCTTAAGCGTCACGGCAAGCGACCCTTCCCCCGGCGCGCCTGATCTGATCCGCCGCATGGTGGAAAACGCCTGGCCCATCCTGATGCGTCTTGATGGCAAGGCCGATGCCAACCCCAATGCCTGGCGCTTTGAAGCGGATCCGGTGGCGGCCGTTGCCGGCGCTGATTTCGTGCAGGAAAGCGCGCCGGAGCGGCTTGATGTGAAGCAGCCGCTGCTCGCACGCATTGATGCGGCGCTGCCGGCGGATGTGGTGATTGCTTCCTCCACTTCCGGGCTGCTTGCCAGCCGCTTGTCCGAACATTGCGCGCATCCAGAACGGGTGGTGATCGGCCACCCCTTCAACCCGCCGCATCTGATCCCCTTGGTGGAGGTGGTGGGCGGCGCCAAGGGCAGCCCTGAAGCCGTGCAGGCGGCGATGGAATTCTATCGTGCCATCGGCAAATACCCGATCGAAATCAAGAAGGAAGTGCCGGGCCATTTGGCGAACCGCTTGCAAGCGGCGCTATGGCGTGAAGCGGTGCATCTGGTGGCGGAAGGGGTGGCGAGTGTCGCCGATGTTGATGCCGCCATCAGCGAAGGCCCGGGGCTGCGCTGGGCGCTGATGGGGCCGCATACCACTTTCCACCTGGCGGGCGGAGAAGGCGGCATGGCGCATTTTCTGCACCATTTGCTGCCGGCAGTGACAAGCTGGTGGGATGATCTGGGCCATCCGAATGTGGATACCGATTTACAGCGCGTGCTGGCCGAAGGGGTCACTGAAGGCACCAAGGGTGCCTCCACGCGTGATCTTGCCGCGTGGCGCGATGCGGCTTTGGTGCGGCTGCTGGAAGCGCGCGGGAAGACGGGCGATTAACCCGCCCGCAACAACCGCCCCGGCAGTGCGCGCGGTATGAGATGTCAGACGGCGGATCATGTCCTCAATGGGACACTGGGCAGGTGAGGCTTTTGGTGGCGTTGCGTAGAGGAAGATGAGCCGAAACCGCTCAAGACGGATGGAAGAGAATTTCAGCCCCCCTCAACTCATCAACCAAACAATCACCGTCCCGCCTGACGTCAGCAATATATGCCCAAAAGGCACCGCTGCCGTATAGCCCAGCACGGCAATGGGACTGCCCGATTTTTCCTGAAGCGCGGCCAGCGCCGCCGTCATGGTTTGCGCGCCGGAAAGCGCGCCCAGCAGTAGCAGCGGGTTCATGCGGAGCACATAGCGCCCGATGAAAAGCCCGATGAATTGCGGCACCAGCGTCACGAAAACCCCGGCAATCAGCAGGCCGAAGCCCACTTCGCGCACGGCTTGCACAAAGACAGGCCCGGCATGCAGGCCGATCATGCCGACAAAGGCGGCAAGCCCCAGCGATGTCATCATGGCAATCGCCGCATCCGGAATGCGCGCGAATTGCGGGCGGCGGGACCGCAGCCAACCAATGAAAAGCCCGGCCAGCAGCGTGCCGACACTGGTGGAAAGCGCGATATGCACGCCGGCGACATCCACACCCACCACCGCGCCAATCAGCCCGCCGGCGAAGATCGCAAGCCCAAGCGTCACGTAATCGGTTGCGTCGCTCTGGCGGATCGCGGCACCGGCGATGGCGGCAGCTGCTTCCACATTCTTCTCGGTCCCGATCAGCGTGATGATATCGCCGCGCTCAAGCCGCGTTTCCGGCCCTATCGGCACTTCAAGCCCACTGCGCAGGATACCGCGCAGGAATACGCCGCGCGCTGCCGGGGATTGGGCGAGTTCGGCCACGCTCCGCCCCACAACCTCCCGCCCCGCGACATAGACATCAAGCGAAAGCGCGGCGATATTGAGCAGTTCCTTATCCTCAACTTCCCGCATATTGGGGCCGAGCAATTCAATCAGCACTTCGCGGCGCGCTTCAAGGGCCACCACATCGCCCGCTTCAAGCACCAATTCAGGCTTTGCTTCCAGCAACGCATCCCCACGGCGGAGACGCTCAATGAACATGCGCTGCCCTTCGGCCAGGGCTTCCGCCGCCGCCACGGTCTTCCCGGCAAGCACGGCACCCGGTTCAATCGCATAGGCGCGGATTTCAACCGGCCGCCAGGCGGAAGCGATGCCGGCACGCTTATGCGTCATGCCGTATTTTTCTTCGAGCTTGCGCGCCTCTTCAGCGACATCAATGCGGAGGATCGCGGGGCCAATCACCGTTGACATCAAGATCACGCCAAGCGCGCCGAACAGGTAGCAAAGCGCATCAGCGACCGCGATGTGGCTGATCATCTGGTCGCGCTGTTCCTTGGGCAGCGGCAGCGCGCGAATGGCTTCCGCTGCCGTGCCAATAGCGGGCGATTCAGTGGTGGCCCCCGAAAACAACCCCGCCGCGAAGCCGGCATCAAGCCCAAGCATGCGCGCGGCAATCACGGCGGTGGCAATGGCGCTGAGTGGCACGATGATGCCAATGGCAACACCAGGCAGCCCATCGCCCTTCACGGCACTCAGGAATTTCGGCCCGACCGAATAGCCGATGCCGAACAGGAACAAGAGAAAAAGGATGGAACGCGCAACTTCAGAAACCGGTACTTCCGCGAATTGGCCAATCAGAATGCCGGCGAAAAGCGCGCCCGTCACAGGCCCCAGGCCAAAGCCACGAAACTTGAACTGACCGATGAAATACCCAAGGCCAAGCACCAGGAACACCGCAAGGTCCGGATGCTTTTCCAAAAAATGCGCAAGATCACCGATTCCCATGCGCTACCCCCTCTGACGCTTTTCCGATATCACCCTGAAGGATGAGGCCTTGCCTGCCAAGTCATCATGAGCGCTCCAGAAGGGTCAAAGCCTCCCGATAGACATCGCGGCGCTTGCGCCCGGTGGCCTTGGCGACCGCTTCCGCCGCATCCTTCACCGAAAGCCCGCCCGCGAGTGCGGCGCGCAACTGCGCGGTGACTTCCGCATCGCCAACCACTACCTCAGCGGCTGCGGGGCCGACCACGATGCAAATCTCCCCGCGCGCTTCGGCGCTGGCGTAATGCGCGGCAAGCGCGCTCAGGCTGTCGCGCCGAACCTCCTCAAACCGCTTGGTCATTTCGCGCGCCACGGCTGCCGGGCGCTCGGCGCCAAAGGCCGCCGCCATATCGGCAAGGCTTTCGGCCAGCCGATGCGGTGCCTCGTAAAAAATCATGCTGGCGGCAA
>JBIKXA010000064.1:0-17875 GCA_044356015.1 Roseomonas sp. | reverse complement strand
GGGGGAGGGCAAATATTTCCCAACACGAGAGGCAGCCATTGCCCATGTGCGGCAATTGCAGGCCCGTGGCGTGCGGATCATTGATGTGGGCTGCATGCAGGTGAATTTGCACCACCACCCCAATGCCTTTGCGTCCTTGGAACAGGCTTTCGACCCGCTGACCAATGCCCGCTATGCGGCGCGCTTCCTGACCGAATTGAATGGCGGGCGGGCGGATTGGCGCCAGGCGGCGGGGCATTATCATTCGCAAACGCCAGAAAGGGCCGGGCCGTACCGAGAAAAGGTGCTGGCGGCCTGGGAGAAAGAAGCGCGCAATGCCGGCGATAGCTCGGCAGAAGCCATGGCGCTGGCGCGGCTGCGTGCCGGCTGGGGCAGTGTGGCGCTGGCGAGTGCCGGCGGGATCTCGCTCAGCAACCGGGCGGAACGCGCGCAGATCATTCCCCTACCCGGCGGCAATGGTCGCGGTTTCGGCGCGGAAGGCTCACCGGGGCGGGGGCTTGATGCCTATCGCGCCGCGCCAATCCGGGCCCTGAGCCGGCCGGTGGTGGTTGCCGCTACCGGGCCAGGGCGGACACTGCGTTAGGCTTTAGGTATCCCGTAGCGTCACGATCAGCGGCGTATGGTCTGAGGGCTGCGCCTCGGCACGCGGGGCGGTATCTACCTCACAAGCTTCCAAGCGCTCGGCCAATTCGGGGCTGAGCAGCGCATGATCTATGCGAAGGCCGCGATTGGCTTCAAAGGCCGGGCCGTAATCCCAATAGGTGTAGAGCGTCTCATTGGGATGCAGCGCGCGCAGCGCATCTGTCATGCCCAGATGGAGCAACGCGCGAAACCGCGCCCGGCTTTCGGGATGGACCAGCGCATCGGTGGCTGGCAGCGCGCCGTGGGCAAGATCAGCCTCGGTCGGGCAAACATTATAATCCCCAAGCACTGCAAAGGGTTCGAAAGCGTCAAGGCGGGCCTGCACCACGTGGCGCAGCCGATCCATCCAGGCAAGCTTATAGGCAAAGCCGGCATCGCCGCCGGAATTGCCATTGGGCAAATAAATCCCCGCCGCGCGGATGCCCGCCGCCGCCACTTCTATGTAGCGGGCCTGGCTATCTTCGGCATCGCCGGGGAGCGCCTCGGCTAGAACCTCGAACGGGATGCGCGCGATCACGGCGACGCCATTGCGCCCGCCGGCCTGGCCGACCGCATGGGTCTTGTAGCCAAGGCCCGCGAATTCCATCGCCGGCACCTGTTCCGCCGTGCAGCGGGTTTCCTGCAAAAACACCAGATCGGGCTTTTGGCGTTCCAGAAAACGCGCGACATGGGCCGCGCGCGCGCGGATGGAATTGACGTTGAAGGTGCAAAGTCTGAGCAGGGGATCAGCCGAGCGCGAAGGAAGAACCGCAGCCGCAGCCGGAACTCGCCTGCGGGTTATTGATCGCGAAATGCGCGCCAATCAGCGCTTCCGCCCAGTCCAATTCAGCGCCCGCCAGTAGGTCGAGCGAAACGGGATCAATGAAAACCCGTCCCTTGCCTTCGCCAATCACCAGATCATCGGCGGCGGGGGCATCTTCCAGGCCGAATTTATATTGAAAGCCGGAACAGCCGCCCGCTTCCACGGCAAGCCTGAGCCCCGCATCGGGCCGGCCTTCACGCGTGGCGATATCCGCTACCTGCGCCTGAGCGCGGGCGGTGACACGAAAACTGGCGGGGGTGGTGCTGCCATCCGGCATGGTCTGGACTCCTTACCCTTTGAACATAGGCATTTTGCGCGCCGCTTCCAATCACCAAAGATTGCGGGTGGTGCATGGCGGGTGTTACATCGCGGGAAGAAGCGTTTTTCACGGAAAATCCCGATTTCCATGCCATCCCGAGCCAAAACCGCGATCAGCCAGCCCAAAGGGGAGGGGGGCGCATGAACCTTGCCCCTTATGCGGTGCTGCCGGAGAGCTCTCGTGGGCGGCTTTATCCTGAGCCGGGCGCTGATGCGCGGTCACCCTTTCAGCGGGACCGGGACCGCATCATCCATGCGACTGCCTTCAGGCGCCTGCAATACAAGACACAGGTATTCATCTACCACGAGGGCGATCATTTCCGCACGCGGCTGACCCATTCGATTGAAGTGGCACAGATTGCGCGGTCCATCGCGCGGCTTTTGCGCCTGGATGAGGATTTGGCCGAGGCCTTGGCGCTGGCGCATGATCTGGGCCACCCGCCCTTCGGCCATGCCGGGGAAGATGCGCTGAATGCGGCGATGAAGCCCTATGGCGGCTTTGACCATAATGCGCAGTCTTTGCGCGTGGTGACTCATCTTGAGGCGCGCTATGCCGGGTTTGACGGGCTGAACCTGACTTGGGAAACGCTGGAAGGGCTTGCCAAGCATAATGGCCCCTTGCGCCGGCCTTCGCCCTATATTGCCGAATATGATGCGCGCCATGCGCTGGAGCTAACAAGCTATGCCTCCGCCGAGGCGCAGATTGCGGCCATTGCGGATGACATCGCCTATAACAACCACGATTTGGATGATGGGCTACGCGCGGGGCTTTTCACCCTGGAAGAAGTGGGCGCCCTGCCGGTGATTGGTGATGCGCTGGCCGCTGCACGGGCGGCAGCCCCCGATGCGCCGATGGATCGCCTGGCGCCCGAAATGATCCGCCGCGTAATCAGCCGCATGGTGGGCGATGTGGCTGCTGAGGCATCGCGCCGCCTGGCCGCGCTGAAACCCGCCACGGTTGCTGATATTCGCGCCGCCGATCGGCCCATGGTGGTGTTTTCGGAAGACATGGCGCGCGCCAACCTCGCCATTCGTGAGTTTCTGTTCCAGCGCATGTATCGGCATTGGCGCGTCAATCGCACCATGGCGAAATCCAAGCGCGTGGTGCAGGTGCTGTTCAGCCTGCTGCATGGCGGGCCGGCCATGCTGCCGCCGCTGTGGCGCGCCCGCGCGGGGGAGGCCGGTTCCGCCAAGGCCGCGCTGGTGGTTTGCGATTATATCGCCGGCATGACAGACCGCTTCGCGCTGGAAGAACACCGGCGCATGACCGACCCCGATATTTCAGGCTGAGATTTCCATGACCCAGAATATTTTCACCGCCATGGCGGAACAGGTGCGCGCGGCGCTGATGGCGCTTTACCCTGAACTGCCCGCTGACATCCTGGCACGCGTGCAGGTGGAACCGCCGCGCGATGTATCGCATGGCGATATGGCGACCAATGCCGCCTTGGTGATTGCCAAGCCCGCGCGCCTGCCGCCGGCGAAGATTGCCGCAGCACTGGTGGAAAAGCTGGGTGCGCTGCCGATGGTTGAGGCAGCCGAAGCGGCGGGGCCTGGATTCGTCAATCTGCGGCTCAAGGAAAGCTATTTGGCGGGGCAGATCACGGTGATGCTGGGCGCCCGAGAGGCTTACGGCGATAGCGCGATTGGCGCAGGGCGGCGCGTGAATGTCGAATATGTCTCGGCCAATCCAACGGGGCCGATGCATGTTGGGCATTGTCGCGGTGCGGTGGTGGGTGATGCCTTGGCCAATTTGCTGGGCAAGGCAGGGTTTGCGGTCACCAAGGAATATTACGTCAATGATGCGGGCGCGCAGGTGGCGGCATTGAGTATCGCAACTTATTGGCGATACCTACAAATTCTCAATTTCTCGGAGTCAGCTGAGCATTTCGAAGATCAATTTTTGGGAACAATGTTCAGGGGAACTGTTCAATATCGTGGGGATTATCTGATCCCTGTGGCGCAGAAGCTCCATGAGCAATTTGGCGAAAAATTTAGACCCGTAAGGCTTCTCCGGCACATGGACGCCCAATCAGCCAAACAGCTGGGTCTTTGGGGCGGAGCCGGTCACGACCCAATTTATGCTCAAAGAGGATGGCTAGAAGAAATCAAAATATTTACGATTGATGAATTAATGAAAGAGGTTAAATTTGATTTGGAACTTCTTGGGGTGAAGCACGATAAATTTCTGAGTGAACAGCGGCTTATTAATCGCGGAGAAACAGACAAAGTAATTCGAAAACTAGAAAAAAAGGACCTGCTTTACGAAGGTGTGCTGGAACCGCCCAAGGGCAAGACGCCGGATGATTGGGAACCGCGCCCGCAATTGCTGTTCCGGTCTACGGATTTCGGCGATGATGTGGACCGTCCGCTCAAGAAATCCGATGGATCGAACACCTATTTCGCCAATGACATCGCCTGCCATGCGGATAAGCTGAAGCGCGGCTATGATCTGCTGATTGATGTCTGGGGCGCCGATCATGGCGGCTATGTTTCGCGCATGGGGGCTGCCGTGAAGGCGCTTTCCGATGGGCGTGTGCCGCTTGAAATCGTGCTGTGCCAGATTGTGCATGTGATGAAGGCCGGAGAGCCAGTGCGCATGTCGAAGCGCGCCGGGACTTATGTGACGCTCCGCGATTTGATCGAAGAAGTGGGCCGCGATGCGGTGCGCTTTACCATGCTGACGCGCAAATCCGATGCGCAGATGGAATTTGATCTTGATAAGGTTGTCGAACAAACTCGCGAAAACCCGGTATTTTACGTGCAATACGCCCATGCGCGCTGCCGTTCGGTGCTGCGCCAAGCGGGCGAGCCCAGCGCCGCCGCCCTTACCGCCGCGCCGCTTGAACATTTGCGGGACAAGGCAGAGCTTGACCTTATCCGCCGCCTGATTTCCTGGCCGCGCGTCGTGGAAGCTGCCGCTTTGGCGCGCGAACCGCACCGGGTAGCGTTTTTCCTCCATGACTTGGCGGCTGATTTTCATGTATTGTGGAACCGAGGCCGCGACGATTCGACGCTTCGCTTCATCCGAGAGGATGAGCCCGCCGCCACAGCCGCAAGGCTGGCGCTGGTGGCAGCAACGGCAAGCGTCATTCGTTCCGGTCTTGGCGTCATGGGGGTGACGCCGGTCGAGGAAATGCGCTGATACTATTCCAGCGCCGATCGGGGGATAGGCGTGAGGGAAGTTCCAGTTCCAGCCTATAGGCTGGGTCGCAAGGGGGCTGGGGGGCCTCCTTGGCGAATGATCATCATCGCGGGCTCTGTGCTGGCGGTAGGGGCAGTGATTGCAGCACTGGTCTGGGGATTTTCGCGCGGGTCATCGCGCAATGCGCCGCTGATCGAAGCCGATGCGCGCCCGATCAAGGTGCGGCCTGACAATCCCGGAGGCTTGCGCGTACCCAATCAGGATGAGTTGATTTTTGACCGCAATCGCGGCGCGCGCAGCACAGCGCCGGGTGGCCTGGCGCCAGAGGCGGAGAATCCGCGCGTGGATCAATTGCGCGCGCAATTGGCCGAGCGCGCCGCGCAGGAAGCCGCCCGCAACGCGCCACCGGCTGCCCCGGTGCCGGAAGCTGCCCCCGCTGCGCCGCAAGCCGCCCCCAGCAGCGCGCCTCAGGCCGCAGCACCCGCAACGCCAGCGCCGCCGGCCACCAGTTCAGCGCTGACGGCGCGAAGCCTGCCGGCGCCAGTGCCCTCAGCCGAGCGTTTCGCGCCCGTTCCGAATGGCCGCGCACAGGTGCAATTGGGGGCGCTACCAAGCGAAGCGGCCGCGCGCGGGGAATGGGACCGCCTGCAACGGCGTGTGCCCGAATTCCTCGGCAATCGCCGTGTGACCTTGGCGCCCTTTGATCGCGAAGGTCAGACCACGATGTATCGCATTCGCACCGGTGGCTTCGCGGATAGGGCGACCGCGCGCGCCTTTTGCGAGGAAATGAAGACGCGCAGCATCCCCTGCATGGTCATTGGCGGATAGGGTTGGATGGCGCCGTCTCGCGCTGCGATTATCGGTCTTGCGGGACCTCGGCTGAGTGCTGCGGAAGCGGCGCTATGGCGGCGCTTTCCGCCGCTTGGCGCCATTCTGTTCGCGCGCAATATCCAGAACCCGGAGCAATTGCGTGCGCTGACGAATGATATTCGCGATGTGCTGGGCGCCGCCGCGCCGATCCTGATTGACCAGGAAGGCGGGCGCGTGGCGCGGTTGAAGCCGCCGCAGTGGGAAGCCTTCCCCGCCGCCGCGCGTTTTGAAGCACTGCCTGAGATGACACAGCGCGCCAATGCGCTGCTGCTTGGGCGCATGTGCCGTGATGCCGGGCTTGATGTTGTCTGCGCGCCTGTCTTGGATTTGCGCCTGCCTGGCGCGCATCAGGTGATTGGTGATCGCGCCTTCAGCGCTGACCCGGATGAGATTGCTCGGCTGGGCGCGGCCTGTATTGCCGGGCTGCAAGCGGCGGGCTGCATTCCGGTGATCAAGCACATCCCCGGCCATGGTCGCGCTTTGGCGGATAGCCATCATGAATTGCCGCGCGTTGCTGTGGGTGTTGAGGCGCTTGCCCATGACATAGCGCCCTTCCGCGCTCTGGCGGGCAGCGGCGCCTGGGCCATGACAGCGCATGTTTTGTATGAGGCCTGGGATGCGCGGCTGCCGGCGACGATTTCACCTGCCGTGATCCAGCGCGTGATCCGGGGTGAAATTGGCTTTGATGGCGTGCTGATCACGGATGATCTGGCGATGGGCGCGCTCGCTGGTTTTGCGAATGATCTGGCAGGTGCTGCGCTTTCGGCAGGCTGCGATGTGGTGCTGCATTGCACGGGCAAGCTGGAAGACGCGGCGGCGCTGCTGCCCGCTTGCCCGGTGCTGAGCGATGATGCCTTGCGCCGGCTGGCTTTGGCTGATGCGGCGCGGCGTGGCTTTGGCGCGGGGGATATGGCAGCGCTGCGGGGGCTGCGCGATGCGGGGCTGGCCGGGCCGGTGGTGGCGATGGGGGAAGTTGATCCGACGGAGCGGTGAGTTATTCCTTCTTATCGGGTGGGCTATTGCGTTTGAGCCAGTCGAGAGAAGGTCCAAGCCATGTAAAGCCCGGAAGCTGCGTCATCTTGCGAAGCTTTGGCTCCACCTTAAGCAACAAGCTTTGATGCCCCTCGATGCGGTTACGGATGACTGACAGGTTATTGGCTTCTGTACTTAGCGCTTTTTGTACACGTTCGACATCCGTCTGAAAGACTTTCGTCTTTTCGGCGACTTTTGTTCCAAACCACCACAAGGTGGCGCCCGCAGCTGTACCAGCCACAGCCAGCCCTCCCGCCATATAGCCAACCGCAGTAGGTATGGCCGCCCATTTGCTCGCAGTCGCAAGTACGATGACGGCGTTCCGCATTGTGGAAGCCGTAATGACGGCATCTCGGGCGTCATTCTCGCCTTGCCTGATTTCTGCTGCGGCATCGCGAATGGTTTCGCCAACTTCGCGATCTGCAAGATCAGGATGGTTGATAAGTTCTTGGCCGAGTTCTGTACCTGCTTCCTTGACGCCCTCAACCGACTCGGCAGTAAGCTTGATCGTGGTTTGATCCGCCAGCATCTCTTGCCCGTCGCGGGAAGCAAGCACGAATGGCGGATGCAGGTTTTCGATATTCGCCAGGCATTCATCCTGAATTGGCGTGAGGTCTGGCATATCAGCACGCCCAGCCTCGAGCGCCCTGCGCGTCGCGCCGGCGGCATTGAGCAACTGCATGCCGGCGGCATAGAGGCGAGCGAAATCAACTTCCTCCAGCGGCACATCCACCAGGGCACGGTAGGCTTCTACCTTTTGCAGGAGTCTTTCATTGGGGAGGTTACTGGGGTGATCCTGCAAAGCCTTGGCCAGATCAGCCGCAGCCTCTCGCAGCGCCGGGTGTAGCGCTTCAAGCCGGTTGCGATCATTGCCCTTGGCATCAAGATCGCTTGGTCTTGCGAAAACTAGCCGTCCGGTTGGGTCCAGAATAACGCGCGGGCCGGCGCCTTGTTCGGGGATGGCGGGGGGATCATCCGCGTCCTCCACTGGCGTGGGCGGGTCCGGTTCTTTCGCTTCGGCTTCAATCGGCTCGCCGCGAAGCCAGCGAAGCACATTGATTGTCGCTTGCGGCTGCCCCGGGGCGATCAGCCCAGGTAGTGGGTCTTCGAGCGGATTGCCCTCAAGAAGCAGACCTACCAGCGGATACCTTGGTCTCTGAAAAACAAAAGCGGTTTCAAGATTATGAAGGTAGCCAAGAGCCTTCGGCAGATTTCGCAGTGCGTTTCCCTCGAGGTCCAGCAACACTAGCTGGTGAAGCTGTCCGATCTCCGGCGGTAAAGACCAAATCTTACACTTTTCAGCTGTAATATGAGTTAAGTTACGAAGTTCAGTCACGGGCGACAAATCGCTCACCAACGTGCCATCGCAATGCAAGCGCTTTAGCTTGTAGAGTTCGCCAATGGGCGAGAGGTCCTTGATCGCGGTAAGGCCGCAATTCAGGTACGATAGTTTCTTTAATCCTGTGAGCGGAGAAAGTTCCTCGATGCGAGTGCCGCTGCAGTCAAGATTTATTAAGTTCGTTAAATTAGACAGAGGTTTGAGGCTGTAGATGGGGGTGCTTCCACAATCAAGAATCCTAAGTGCCTTTGACAAAACAAGGGGTGTGAGGTTTTCAACGTCCGTATTTGAGAAGTTGAGATGCTGCAGATACTTTAACCCCATTAGGGGTTTAAGGTCTTGGACCTGTGTGTCGCCGCAGTCCAGGCGCTTCAAGTGGCTTAGTTCCTCGAGGCCGGAGAGCTTATCGACCAACGTAAAGCTGCAATTGAGATGCTGGAGCCGTTTGAGCCCCATTAAGGGCCTAAGATCTTCGCAATGCGTGCCATCGATATACAATTCGAGGAGATTTGTAAGGCTGACTAAAGGGCTGAAGTTAGAAAATACATTTGGCCTATGATTGAAGGCGTAACGGGCTCGAGTTCTATCCGCTGACACTCGGTATATTTTCCCAATCGACAACCTTCTAAGGTTTGTCAGATCAGCTAGCCGGTCCGGCAAACGGCTCAACCCCAAGCCAGCCAAATCCAGCCAATCCTGCCCCGTGCGCGCGGCTTCTGCTATCCGCTCCTCAGCAATGCTTTCGCCATCGGTCATGTCAGCCATGCACCAATCCTGCCATATGCCCAGCCACGCGCAAACAGAAATTCGCTGAAGCCAATCGTTTCGCCGACAGCATTGGGCGCAGCATCACCCCCACCCCCACCACCCCGCCCAAATTACCGCCACCCGATCCACCACGCCGCGCGGCATCGGCACCACCCTCCCCGCCGCAATCCGCCGCAAATCGCGCGCCGCCAGCACAACAGGCAGCGCGGCGGCCATCAGCCCTTTCGGCACATCGCGCGGCGCGCTCCGCAAAGCCTCCAACCCCTCCGCCGCCATTTCAGCGCAAAGCGCCGCAAGCGCGGGCGCGGTTGGTGCGCTGATCACCGCCTCGGCATTCAGCCCCGCCGCCGCAAGCTGATCCAAAGGCAGCAGGCAGCGCCCTTGCGCGGCATGGGCGCCGACGGATCGCAATACCCCGGCCAGCCCATAAGCGGCGCCAAGGGCGCGGAGCTTTTCGGCATCCTCAACACTGCCGCCCAAGGCCAGGCCCGCCGCATAGGCAAAGCCGCCCGCGGTGCCGCGCAGCCAGGCAACGAAATCGGCTTCGGTTGGGATGCCGGCTTCCTCGGCCTCGGCGTCGCGCGCGTCAATCATGGCCTCAAGCGCGGGGGCATCCAGCGCGCCGGCGGTGATGGCGGCATGCAGCGGTTCGGCAACCTCATGCCGGCGGGCAGGCTTGCCTTGGCGCGCTTCCCCCACCGCGTCGCGCCACCATTGCAGGCGGATCAGCGCGGCCATGGGATGGCTCGCGGCCTCTCGGGCTCGGGCCAATTCATGGTTGAAGGCAATCAGGGTGAAGATCGCCTCGCGCTTCTCGGGCGGCGCGAAAAGCGCGGCCAGGAAACGGTCCGGGTCATGGGCGCGGGCAAAGGCCGCAATGGGGGAAAGGCTCACGCGCGCTGATATGCCCGGCGCCGCGTCGCGCGGGAAGGGTGCGGTTGACGCCTGTGCTGGCGCCGCTTACCTCAGGCGCAGCGTTAATCACTCATCATCTGAGGAACGGAGAAACCCCCATGGCTTTCAGCCTGCCCGCGCTGCCCTATTCCACCAATGCGCTTGCCGCCAATGGCATGTGCCAGGAAACCCTGGAACTGCATCATGGCAAGCATCACAATGCCTATGTCACGGCGCTGAATGGGCTGATCGAAGCCAAGGGCCTGGCCGGCAAGTCTTTGGAAGCGATCTGCGCCGAAGCCGGCAAGGCGGGCGCTGATGGTCTGCCGGTGCTGAACCAGGCGGGGCAGCACTACAACCATATCCTGTTCTGGCAGGTCATGCAGCCGGGCGGCGGTGGCGACAAGCTGCCGGGCGCTTTGGCCGCGAAGATTGATAGCGACCTCGGCGGTATGGCCGCCTTCAAGGAAGCCTTCAAGCAGGCGGGTGTCACGCAGTTTGGCTCCGGCTGGGCCTGGCTGATCATCGGCGCCGATGGCAAGCTGAAGGTGACGAAAACGCCGAATGGCGCCAACCCGATTTCCACCGGCGAAGGCCAGCCGATCCTGGGCGTGGATGTCTGGGAACACGCCTATTACCTGGATTTCCGCAATGTGCGCCCGAATTACCTGGATAATTTCCTGAACAAGCTGGTGAATTGGGAAGTGGTCGCGGATCTGATGGGCAAGGGTGGTCTGGCATCCGGCCAGTCGGCCTGATCCGCTGCGAAGGCATGAAAAAAGCGCCGGGGGGAGACCCTCGGCGCCTTTTTTGTTGCTGATGGTGTTTCAGCTTTTCGCCTCGTCATTCGCCGCTTCGGGGCGCAGCACGCTGCCGATGGTGCCGCGCACGACGGTGACTTTCACATTGGGGGCGATTTCGGCCTCAAGCTCGTCAGAGCCATCCTTCACCTTGGTGATGGTGGCGACAATGCCGCCCGCGGTCACCACGCGATCCCCGCGCTTCAATTGGCCGAGCATTTCGCGGTGATCCTTCATCTTCTTCTGCTGGGGGCGTATCAGCAGGAAGTAGAAGACGACGAAAATCAACACCAGCGGCAGTAATTGCATGACAACAGCGGCGGTGCCGCCCGCATCCTGGGCATAGGCAGGGCTGATGCCAAAAAGTCTTTCCATGGTCCGGCATTCCTTTTGCGATGATGGGGGCGGAAACTAGCGGCCGCCCCCTTTCCGTCAATAGCATCCCGGCCTATTCCGCGCGGCCATGGAACATTCTTCGCTTCTCCCCGCCCTGACCCGCATTGCCGAGGCACTTGAACGCCTGGCCCCGCCGCCGGCGGCCGCGCCCGACCTGACCGGGGCGGATGCCTTCATCTGGCACCCGGAACCCGTGGCGCGGTTATCGCCTGTGCCTAAGGTGGCGGCGGTGCCGCTGGACCTGCTGCAAGGCGTGGATCGGCAAAAAGAGATTCTCATGGAAAACACGCTCCGCTTCGCGCGCGGCTTCAGCGCCAACAACGCCATGCTCTGGGGCGCGCGGGGGACGGGGAAATCATCGCTGGTGAAGGCGGCGCATGGCACGGCGAATCAGGAAGTGCCCGGCAGCCTTGCGCTGATTGAAATCCACCGGGAAGACATCAAGACCCTGCCGGATTTGCTGCGCTTTCTGCGCGCCGGGTCGCGCCGCTGCCTGGTATTCTGCGATGATCTTTCCTTTGAACGCGAAGATGCCGATTACAAGGCCCTGAAATCCGTACTCGATGGCGGGATTGAAGGCCGGCCCACCAATGTTCTCTTCTACGCCACATCCAATCGCCGGCATCTGATGTCGCGCGACATGATCGAGAATGAACGCAGCACCGCCATTCATGGGTCTGAGGCGATTGAGGAAAAGGTCTCGCTTTCAGACCGCTTCGGGCTTTGGATCGGCTTTCATAATGCCAATCAGGATACTTTCTTCGCCATGATCGAAGGCTATGCGAGGCATTATGGCCTTGATGTATCGGTTGAGGATTTGCATGCGCAGGCGGTGGAATGGTCCGTCACGCGCGGGTCTCGTTCGGGCCGCGTGGCGTGGCAATTCATTCAGGATTTGGCGGGGCGGATGGGTGTGAAGATCGAAGGCTGAATTCGCGCCGATTAACGCGGCCGGCCGGGCAGGGAGGGCGCCTCACGCAGCATGGCGACGACTTCCTGCGTTGTCAGGAAGCGCGGGAATTCGCCCTGCACCAATTGATCAAGGCTTGGTGCCGGCAGGCCAAGCCTTGAGGCGTAAATCCAGGAATAGGCCAGCACGCGCTGCACGTGGCTGCGGGTTTCATCGAAGGGGATCGCTTCGACAAACAGCAGCGCGTCATTGCGGTGGCGCGCCGCTGGCAGCCATTTCGCCAGATTGCCCGGCCCGGCATTATAGGCCGCGAGCAGCCGGATGAGGTCACCGCCCACCGCTTCGCTTCGCGCCAGATAATGCAGATAGCGCTGGCCGAGTTCCAAGGACAGGCCAGGATTATGCAGCCGTTCCGCGCCTTCGCCGATGAAGGAAGGGTCATTTGCCAAATAGGCGGCGGTGGTGGGCATCACCTGCAAAAGGCCGCGCGCCCCGGCGGGGGAGACCGCCGCCGCGTCAAAATTCGATTCCTGGCGGGCCAGCGCATAAAGCAGGGCCGGTTCAACGCGGAAACCCTGGGCCGGGTTCAGCCGGGGCAGGGGGAAGCGCGCCAGATCGCGCGGGCGGCCATCAGCAATCTGCGCCAATTCCGCAAGCTGCGCCGAAAGATGCGTGAGACCCGCCTCAGAAGCAACGGCCAGCATGGACCTCAGCAGCGGCAGATTGCCGCGTGCCAAGGGCCACAAGGCGCGCAATTCTGCCTCGGCCCGCGCGGTCTGGCCGATTTGCAGCAGCGCCAGCGCCCGCCAGCCGCCGGCGGTTTCCATCAGCGCCGCCATGCCTTCCTCGCCCCCTGCTTCGGCATGCCAGGCGAAGCCTGGGGTCAGGCCAAGGGCGCGGCGGGCCATCAGCCCGTAAAAGGTGCGCGGTTCCTGCGCGGCCTGCAAAAGCCAGGGCACATGCATCCCCGGATGCCGGGCGCGAATGGCGACACGGCTCGCCCAATAGGCAGCGGCGGCGCGATTGCTGGGCGATGCGTTGGGGGCACGGGCCGCAACCTCAAAATACGGCAGCGCCACATCGAAATGCCCAAGGCCCCAGGCGGCGAGCCCGGCCGTAAAGGCCGCTCGCCCGGTTGGTTCGACGCGGCTGCGCGTTGCTTGCGAGGCAATGTCGAAGGCGCGTTCATCATCCCCACGTCGGAACAGGATCAGGGCGAAATCAGCCCGGAGCGCGGCAGCGTAAGGGGGTGTCATGCCGCGCGTGGCTTCCATTTGCCGGATCGCGGCATCCAGATTGCCTTCGCGCACCAGTTCGCGCAGCGCGCGATCCAGGGCGGGGTTACGCACAAAACCTTGTTCGGGGGCTTCCCGTTCTTCTGGCGCCAGCCCGGCATCTTCGGGCAGGCTTTCCTGCACCGGAGCATTCGGCAGGCTGGCGCCGCGCGGGGCGGTGCGGCGGAGCAGAGCGTGGATCGCGGGCGCATCCGGATGATCGGCAAAGCGCGCCAGCCAATCGCGCAGCGCTTCCTGATTTGGGCGTGGCGCGCCAGGGGTCAGCCAACGATCCGCCAGCACATGCCCTTCAAGCCGCCGGTCCGAAAGCTGCGCAGTCGCCCCTTTCGCGGCATCCCAATCCTTGGAGGTATGGAAAGCAAAAATGCTTTGCAGCGCCGCCGCATCGGCGGGCGCCAAAGGCAGGTTTACGCTGGCCGAAGCACGCGACATAAGCGTGGGCAAGGCTGCGGTCTGATTGGCCCTTTGCGCCATGGCTGGAATGGGGGTTCCACACCAGAACGACGCCAGCACCAATGCCAGCAAAGGCAGGGCGCTGCTTCGGGCCATGGGGGGGATCGCGCGCATGGCTCAGGGGTTCTAGACGCGAAACGGTTAAGAATTCAACCACGGGGCGAGTGGGCGCCGCAGATACGCGGCTTTGCCCAGGTGACAGGCGGCGGGCGCGGGGTTAAATCGGGGTCGGTAACAAGGAGAAGACCATGACGATCAAGACTGGCGACAGCATCCCCGCGATGAAGGTCATGCAGGGCACCCCTGATGGTCCCAAGGAGCTTGATTCCGCGGAATTCTTCAAGGGCCGTACCGTGGTGCTGTTTGGCGTGCCCGGCGCCTTCACGCCGACTTGCTCGGCCAAGCATTTGCCGGGTTTCGTGGAACATGCCGCGGCGCTGAAGGCCAAGGGCGTGCATGCCATTGCCTGCATGGCGGTGAATGACGCCTTTGTGATGGGCGCCTGGGCCAAGGATCAGGGCATCACAGATCAGGTAACGATGATTGCCGATGGCTCGGCCGCCTTCACCAAGGCGATGGGCTTGGAATTCGACCTGACGGCGCGTGGCCTTGGGATGCGCTGCCAGCGCTTCGCCCTGGTGGCGAAGGACGGCAAGGTGACGCATGTGGCTGTTGAAGCCCCCGGCGCCTTTGAAGTGAGCAAGGCCGAAGCGGTTCTGGCCGCGCTTTGATCTGAATCTCCGGCGGCTTCGCTTCGCGGGCCGCCGGCTTACCCCAAGGATTGCCGCCCATGAGCATCACCTTCTGGACCTGGAATACGCCGAATGGGCGGAAGATCAGCGCAGCGCTTGAGGAAATGGGCCTGGCCTATACGGTGCGCCCGGTGAACATCAGCAAGGGCGAGCAGTTCAATCCCGAATTCCTGGCCTTCAGCCCGAATAACCGTATCCCCGCCATCCAGGACCCGGATGGGCCGGATGGCAAGCCGATCACGGTTTTCGAAAGCGGCGCGATTTTGTTGTATTTGGCTGAGAAAACCGGGCGCTTCCTGCCGCGTGACCTGCGCGCCCGCGTGCCGGTTTATGAATGGCTGATGTGGCAAATGGGCGGCTTCGGCCCCATGCCCGGCCAGGTGCATCACTTCCTGATGCAGCCCGAAGGCCCGGCGCGGGATTACGGCTTCAAGCGCTACCATGATGAGACCAAGCGCCTTTATGGCGTTCTGGACCGCCGCCTTGAAGGGCGTGATTTTGTCGCGACCAGCGATGAGCCCTCAATCGCGGATTTCGCCATTCTGGGCTGGGCCTGGCGGCATGAACGCCATCAGGTGGATTTGGCCGGGCTTCCCAACGTGAAGCGCTGGTATGAGGCGATGATGGCCCGCCCCGCGACGAAGCGCGGGTTTGAGGTGTCGCTCGGCTGAGAGGCCCTTTCGGGTTTGACGCTGCCCCGCCACGGCACTAGAAGCAGAGTGTTGCAACGCCGTGTGACTTTCCACTCCTGCGGAGGGGTGGCCGAGTGGCCGAAGGCGGCGGTTTGCTAAACCGTTATAGGATCTAAAGTCCTATCGTGGGTTCGAATCCCATCCCCTCCGCCAGTTTCGCTCTGGTTCGCTATACTACGCTGCTTTTCGCTCAGGCTCGCGCAACCCCTACGGTCGCTATCGAAGCCACGCGAAGGCGTCCGGGCTGCTGTCCGTAACGGCTTTCGCTTCCAGTTGTGCACTACGTGCTGCCGCGCACCGCGTGACGGGCATTTTCCAGCGTTCGCTCCGCGCCGCGCTCTCGCGGCGTCATCGCCAATGCGGGCACGAGGCCGTCAAGCATCCACCGGATCGCGGGGTCGCCATCCAGGCGAGCACTCCAGTAGGCACTGTGCGGGATGGGATCGATCCGGAACGGCGGGTCGAGCGCCAGGAGGTCATGGGTGCGGGCGCCCTCGCCCAGCGACAGGGCCGGCAGGGTGGCGATAAGGTCTCCTCCGGCCAGCAGCGGCGCCACGGCAGCGAAGCTGGGGACCTGTGCGACGACCCGACGCTCCAGCCTGCTCTGACCGCTCGCGGCCTCGACGGGTGATGGCAGCCGATCGCCGATCCCAACCACCACATGC
Source organism: Roseomonas sp. (assembly GCA_044356015.1). Taxonomy (GTDB): domain Bacteria; phylum Pseudomonadota; class Alphaproteobacteria; order Acetobacterales; family Acetobacteraceae; genus Neoroseomonas. The sequence continues at coordinate 2,102 of JBIKXA010000064.1, read as the reverse complement.
CCATGGCTCTGCCACGCCGCCGGCCCCCAAGTCGCGGCAGCAGGGTGACCCTTCCGCATGAAGCAACGCCAAGCAAGATCGCCCGCCGGCGCACGCCGCAGCCCGTCCGGGCGGCTGAGCGCGCTCGGCGCCACGACCAAGTCGAGTTGCTCGTCCGCCAGGGACAGCAGGCTTGCCTCGCGCAGCGCGCTCCAGGACAACCCGATGCCCGGTGCGTCCCGTGCGGCGTGCGCGAGGAAGTCCACCACCGCGAAGCTCCAGAAATCGGCCATGGCGATCCGGAACACCCGTTCGGAGGTGGCGGGATCGAAAGGCTGCCGCGGTGCAAGGGTACGACGGATGCTGCGCAGGATCGGCCGGATCTCCTCGGCCAGCGCCAGCGCCAACGGACTAGGCTGCATGGTTCCGCCGACGCGAACCAGCAGCGGATCGCCAAGCTGCCGCCGCAGGCGAGCCAAGGCATGGCTCAGCGCGGACTGGGTCCTGCCAAGCCGCTCGGCGGCGCGCGAAACCTGACGCTCCTCCATGAGCACTTCGAAGATGGTGAGAAGGTTCAGGTCGATGCGGGTCAGATCAATTTGGTTCATGCATCGTGGTTTCTATTCATTTGACGAATGGCATTCAAGGCGTCAGCCTCGGCCGTGCTAGAGGGAGTCCGCCGCCATGCCAGCATCCGATCGCCGTTCCGTCCTGTCCTTTATGGGCCTCTCTGCTCTCCTGCCCTGGGCCGGCCCGGCGCGGGCGCAAGGCATGGCGCGGCAGTGGCCGCTGACCGCGCCAGAGGGGCTGCGGCCGAACCTCGTGACGCTTGCCGCAGCACGTTTTCAGGATCGGGACGCGCTGGCCGTGGCGTTGACCGAACCCGCGCAGGCGGCTTTGCTCGCACCCGGCGCCGCCGGAAATGGCCCCAGCTTTGCCATGCCCGACCTGGACTTCACCAGCGGCACGATCGAGGTCGATCTCGCGGCCCGGATCAATGGCCGCGGCCAGCCCGACGTCCGCGGCTTCGTGGGGCTGGCCTTCCACATCGCCGAGGACCTCGGCACCTTCGAGGCGGTCTATCTCCGCATGACCAACGGCAGCCGGAATGTCCCGCCACCCCCGGCGCCCCGCAATGCCTTCGCCGTCCAGTACATCAGCTTCCCGGATCGCTACTGGCGACTGCTGCGCCAGGAACACCCCAATCGCTATGAGCAGCCCGCGCCGGTCGCCATCGAGACCTGGCACCGGCTGCGCCTCGACATCCGGGGCAGCCGGCTGCAGGCCTATGTGGACGGCGAGAGTGTGCTGACGGTGGCCGATGTCCGCTTCCCCGATCGCCCCGGCCGCATCGGACTTTGGGTCGATGACGGCACGACCGGCTTTTTCCGGGATCTGCGCGTCACGCCTGCCTGACACCCGCTACGAACCACGTCCCGCGGCGGGCGCACGCGCGCTGCACCGCCGACCGCCTCCATATCCGTTGCCAGGGCCTGATGCCGTGCCCAGAGACCGTTCGCATCAGGTCGCACTTCCTCCGCCATTGAGATGTTCTAAGGTACTAATTTAATTATCTAATTTTGTTCCAAACAAATGTGGTCCTCATGTCGGTCCCGATGCGTTTCATTGTCTCGCCCTCTCGGCAGCATCTTCATCATGGGCAGTCTGTATCCCGCTTTCGCATGCTCAGCGGGCTCCTTGAACATCCGGTTTCATGCGGAAATTCCCGAGACAAAATATAAAACTCATGCGGAGGAAAATGTGATGAGTTGGAAATCATGATTTGAGCCCAATTCAGTGAATGCGGAAGCTCATCATCTCATCGCAGCGTCCACCGGCGTGTCATCGGCTGGACCGTCAGAGGCCGCCTCAAACGCGATCAGGCGATCGCTTCGACCGCAAAGTAATCTGCACGAGCAATTAGAGCGTCATAAACACGTGCCATGGCCACTTCATGACACGCGTGACCTCGGACATGAAAGCCAGCCTTGTCTTTTCGGTTGCTGGGTTCACGGTATTGGAAAACGCCGGCCAGCCTTGTGCCAGCATGGGTTGCAGCAGGGCTTCCGCATCCCGTTCCACCAACCGATCGAACACTTGCGGCGTCGCGCTGATATTGGAGG
>JBIKXA010000063.1:0-17885 GCA_044356015.1 Roseomonas sp. | reverse complement strand
GCGAAACTGCTGCGGGAGGACGCCGTCAACACGCACTCCAGCCACGATTTCGGTGCCGACCTCATCCCATGGATCGTCCGGCACGGCCGCGCCTTCGCGCACCGCTTCGAACGCTCCTGCGTGAGGTCCGGTGCGGAAGTCCTGCCCTATTGGCGAGATGTCGGCACGGTGGACGCTTACTGGCGGGCCAATATCGACCTGACCGACATCGTCCCCGACCTCGATCTTTATGACCGCGCCTGGCCGATCTGGACCCATGCCGAGGTCACGCCGCCGGCGAAGTTCTTGCATAATGAGGCTGGACGCCGCGGTGAGGCGATCTCGTCCCTGATCTCCGGTGGCTGCATCGTCTCTGGGGCTCGGGCGCTGCATTCGCTGTTGTTCACCAGCGTGCATCTCCACTCCTACGCCGAGGTGGAGGGTGCCGTGCTGCTGCCGATGGTCGATGTGGGCCAGGGTGCGCGCCTGAGGAATGTTGTGGTCGATCGGGGCGTGCGCATCCCGGCGGGTCTCGTGGTTGGCGAGGACCCGGAGGCCGACGCTGCGCGCTTCCGCCGCACCGAAGCGGGCATCTGCCTGATCACCCAGGAGATGGTGGACGCCCTTGGCTGAAGCGCCGCTCCGCGTCCTGGCGGTCTCATCTGAGCTGTTCCCGCTCGTGAAGACAGGCGGCCTGGCCGATGCCGCTGGCGCCCTCCCGCTGGCCCTGGCCGCTGAGGGCGTTGCCGTCGACAGCCTGCTGCCTGGCTACCCGGCTGTCCGGCGCGCGCTGACCTCCGCGACCACCGTGGCGACCCTGCCGGATCTTTTCGGCGCCGAGGCACGCATCCTGGCGGCGCGGCACGGTGGCCTTTCCTTGCGGGTGCTCGATGCGCCTCATCTCTTCGACCGACCCGGCGGGCCCTACCAGGGGCAGGACGGTCGTGACTGGCCGGACAATCCGCTACGCTTCGCCGCCCTCAGCCGCGCCGCTGCGGCACTGGTGCTGCAGGAGGGCCATAACGCGCTGCACGCGCATGACTGGCAGGCCGGGCTGGCACCGGCCTATCTCCGCTTCGCCCCGCGTCGCGTGCCCAGCCTTTTTACCATCCACAACCTCGCCTTCCAGGGGCGCTACCCGGCGGCGCTCTTTCCTGCACTCGGCCTGCCGCCGGCGGCGATGGCGGTGGACGGCCTCGAATACTATGGCGGCATCGGCTTCCTGAAGGCGGGGCTCTGGTTCGCCGACGCCATCAACACCGTCTCGCCGAGCTATGCCGAGGAGATCCTTACGCCTGGGGGCGGCATGGGCCTAGACGGGCTGCTGCGCGGCCGTGCAGGCGCGCTGCATGGCATCCTTAACGGCCTTGATACCGAAAGCTGGAACCCGGCAACCGATCCCGATCTTGCCGCGCGCTTCGATGCCGGCGATCCAACGCCGCGCGCGGTGAACAAGGCGGCGCTTCGTGCGCGCGCCGGGCTAACGGCGGCGCCGGCGGCCCCGCTTATCGCCTTTGTCGGTCGGCTGACATGGCAGAAGGGCGCGGACCTGCTGCTGCGGGCGCTGCCCATGCTGCTGGAGCAGGGAGCGCAGCTCTTCATCCTCGGCAGCGGCGAGGCCGAGCTTGAAGCCGCCTGCAGCGCCGCCGCCAAAGCGCATCCAGGGAAGGTCGCCAGCGTCATCAGCTTCGACGAGGGGCTGGCGCGGCTCACCTATGGCGGCGCCGATGCGCTGGTTGTGCCCTCCCGCTTTGAACCCTGCGGCCTCGCCCAGCTTGCAGCGCTGCGCTATGGCGCGCCGCCGGTCGTCTCCCGCACGGGCGGCCTTTCCGACACCGTCATCGATGCCAGCCCGATGGCGCTGGCCGCAGGTGTCGCGACGGGCGTGCAGTTCGCCCCAGGTAGCGCGGAGGCTCTGATGGCGGCACTGCGGCGGACCTTGCAGCTGATCCGCGACCCTGTTTCTTGGGATCGCATACGGAACAATGCAATGGCGACCGACGTCTCCTGGGGGCCCTCGGCGCGGCGCTATGCGGCGCTGCTGCGGGGGATCGCCGCGCGGCATGAATGAGGGCGCGGCGGAGCCCCTCGGCGTCCATTTCCTTGGCCATGGCGCCCAGGTCGCCATCCCGGCGCCCGGTGTCGAGGCACTGGACCTCTGCGTCTTCGAGGGCGAGCGGGAGGTGGCGCGCCATCGTCTGCGTGGCCGCACCGGCGACGTGATTCACGACGTGGTGCCGGGCCTTGGTGAGGGCAGTCGCTACGGGCTGCGCGCGCATGGTCCCTGGGACCCGGCGCGTGGACTGCGCTGCAATCCAGCGAAGCTGCTGCTCGACCCCTGGGCACGGGCGATTGACCGGCCCTTCGCGCTGCATCCTGCGCTGTTCGATGCCGACATCGCGCCCGATACAACGGACAGCGCGCCCTTCATGCCAAAGGCGGTGCTGATGCCGCTGCTGCCGCCGGCCGCGCCCTGCTCGCTGCCGCCGGGACCGCGCGTGATCTACGAACTGCATGTGCGCGGCTTCACACGCCTGCATCCCGACATCCCGGAGCAGATCCGCGGCACTTTCGCGGGCCTCGCGCATCCTGCCGCGATCGCGCATCTCCAGCGACTGGGTATTACGCATGTTGAACTGATGCCCTCCGCAAGCTGGGTCGATGAGCGGCACCTGCCCGCGATCGGCCTCGCCAATTATTGGGGGTATAATCCGATCGGCTTTCTCGCGCCCGATCCGCGCCTGGCCCCGGGCGGCATGGCGGAGGTGCGCGCCGCCGTCGCCGCGCTGCAGACGGCGGGGATTGGCGTGATCCTCGACATCGTGCTGAACCATAGCGGCGAAAGCGACGAGGCAGGGCCGACGCTCTCGCTGCGCGGCCTTGGCGATGCTGCCTGGTATCGCGGGCTCCCCCATGCGCCCGGGCGCTACGCCAACGAAACTGGCTGCGGTAACAGCCTGGCGCTGGACCGCCCCTGGCCGCTGCGCCTGGCGATGGACGCGATGCGGCACTGGGTGAGCCAGGCGGGGCTGGATGGGCTGCGCCTGGACCTTGCGACCACGCTGGGCCGGCGCGACAAGGGCTTCGACGCCGATGTGCCGCTGCTGCTGGCGATGCGCCAGGACCCGGTGCTGCGCGACCGGCTGATCATCGCCGAGCCATGGGATATCGGCCCAGATGGTCATCGCCTCGGCGCCTTTCCGCCCGGCTGGGGCGAATGGAACGACCGCTTCCGCGACGATGTGCGCCGCTTCTGGAGGGGTGATGGCGGCATGCTCGGTGCCCTGGCAACGCGGCTCGCGGGATCGCGCGACATCTTCGCCGAGCGCGCGTCAACAGATTCGGTCAACTTCGTCACGGCGCATGATGGCTTCACCCTTGCCGACTTGGTCAGCCATAAGGGCCGCCACAACAACGCCAATGGCGAGCAGGGACGTGATGGAGCGGGGGAGAATTATTCCTGGAATTGCGGCGTGGAGGGTACGACCGATGATCCTTCCGTCACAGCCGATCGTCACGCCGATGCGCGGGCGCTGCTGGCGACGCTGCTTGCCGCGCGCGGTACGCCGATGCTGGGGATGGGCGACGAAGCCGGGCGTAGCCAGGGCGGCAACAACAATGCCTATTGCCAGGACAATCCCCTCTCCTGGTTCGACTGGGAGGGCGCCGATGCGGCGCTTGTCGGCTTCGCGGCCCGGCTGGTCGCGGCACGGCGCGCACACCCGGCATTGCATGGGGCACGCCCGCTGACCGGCGCGCCCGAGCAGGCTGGCACGCCGGATGTGCTCTGGCTTCGCCTCGACGGTGCAGCGATGCAGGAGGTGGACTGGCATGCGCCGGACGCGCGCAGCCTGGCCATGCTGCTGGCCGTGCCGGAGGATCGCGTGCTGGTCGTCGTGCATGGTGCGGTGCATGCCGTCGAGCTTCACCTGCCGGAGCCGCGCTGGGGCCAGGCCTGGTACCTCCTGGCCGACAGCGCCGCACCCGAGCGTGTGGGGCCGGTGGTGGCGCGCTTGGCTGCCGCACCACGCTCCGTCCTTCTGCTTGCGGAGCGACCGCGCGCGCCGCGCCCGCGCGATACTGCCGATCCCGCCCTGCTGGCACGTCTGGCCCAAGCTGCCGGCGTCGCCACGGATTGGCACGACGTATCGGGTCGCCGCACTGAGGTACCGGAGACCACCCTGCGCGCAATCCTGGGCGCGCTGGGATTGCCCGCGGAGACGGCGGCTCAAGCGCGGGAGAGCTTGGCCCATCGTCGCTCCGTGGCGCTGGCGCAGATGCCTGAGGCAGGCACCTGCCAGCCTTTGCCTCCGGGGCGCCACTTCGCAGTTGTTGCGCAGACCTTCAGCCTGCGCCACGCGACGGACCAAGGCATTGGCGACTACACGGCCCTGGCACAGTTTGCAGTCGCCGCCGGCACCAATGGCGCCACGCTGGTCGGGCTGAGCCCGCCGCATGCGCTGATGCCCGTTGGGCGGGAGCGCGCAAGCCCCTATCAGCCCTCGGATCGCCGCTTCCTCGAGCCGGTGCTGCTGGACGTGACGGCCTTCTCGGACCTGCCCGCGGTAAAGACGGCACTGGAACAGGAGGCCGGGCTCTTTGCCACGCTGCGCAAAGGCGTGCTGGTGGACTACCCAACGGTCTGGGCGGCCAAGCGGCGCGCATTGGCCGCGGCGTGGGAGACATGGCCCAGCGACGATGCCGGCCTCATGGCCTTCCGCAGTGCCGGCGGTAGCGCGTTGGAAGACTTTGCCACCTTCGCTGCGCTGGCCGAAAGACACGGCAGCAACGACCATCGCATTTGGGGCCCTGGCCATGCGCACCCCGGCGACAGCGCCGTCTTAGCGTTCCGCGCGAGCAACCCCAAGGCCATCGGTTTTCATGCCTTCCTGCAATTTCTTTGCGACCGGCAGCTTGCTGTTGCCGCCGCGGCAGGACCCGGGCTGTACCGTGACTTGGCCGTTGGTTCTGCGCCGGATGGGGCCGAGACCTGGTCGCAGCCCGACGCCTTCCTGCGCGGCTTTTCGATCGGCGCGCCGCCCGATCCGTTCGCTCCACAGGGCCAAGTCTGGGGATTGCCGGTACCGAATCCGCATGTCTCGGCCGCCGAAGGCCATGCCGGGTTCGGCAGGCTGCTGGCGGCGAACATGCGCCACGCGCGGGCGCTGCGCCTTGATCACGTTATGGGGCTGGAGCGGCTCTTTGTTGTGCCCGCTGGCGCGCCCGGGCAGGCGGGCTGCTACCTCTCCTTCGATGGGGCGGGGATGCTTGGCCTGCTGGCGCGAGAGAGCCGGGCAGCGGGCTGCGCTGTGATCGGCGAGGCCCTGGGTACCGTGCCGGAGGGCATGACCGGACGTCTCGAAGCTGCTGGTGTCGCGGCCTATCGTGTCCTTTGGTTCGAGCGTGAGGGCGATGGCTTCCGACCACCGAAAACCTGGCCCGTGGCTGCAGCTGCTTGCATCTCAACCCATGACCTCGCACCGCTGGCGGGCTGGTGGGAGGGTGCGGACATTGCCGAACGCGCTTCGCTTGGACTTTTGGATGCTGATGGCAAGGCAGCGGCGCTGAAGACGCGCGCGGCCGAGCGCGTCCAATTGCTGCGGGCTGTCGGACGTGCGGATCCTGTCTTCAACCCTGGGCTGGCAGCGGCGATCCATGCCTTCGTGGCGTCAAGCCGGGCGTCCCTGATGCTGGTGCAGGCCGAGGATCTCGTGGCGGAGCGCATCGGTATCAATCTGCCCGGGACCGATAGCGAGCGTCCCAATTGGCGCCGCCGGCTGACTGAGGACGTATCGCAAGTCTTTGCAGGGGATTTCGCCGTTGCGATCCTCCAGGCAGTGGCGGCAGCACGGCCAGGGAGGACGGAAGCGGCATTGCCCTGAGCATTGTCAAACAAAGAAATTCCAATTGACGCACAAACACCCCATTGCCGCCCCGTCGTGCCAAGACGGGGCAGGTTGATGGAATAGCGCTTTTCACTCAGCCGCGGTTCGGGGGGCCTTTTCGGAATCATAGATGCCCGTCTCGCGGCTGGTGCGCTTCCGCGCGAGCGTGTCGGATGGACCGAACCGCGACATCGTGGAAACTGAAAGCCTGGGAGCTGACCAATTTACGGCCTGGTCGGAGGGCCAAATTTCTTTAGAGCATGTTGCGTTCACATGGGTTCACGCAACCTGCTCTACATCATTGTTTTTCGAGCATCTTCACGCGTTCAGATGATTCCACCTGAACGCGATCTGCTCTAATGCCAGTTGCAGAGATAAACTGGATTGCATACAAACAACACCGCATTGTATGTTGCATGAGATGCAATTTGACGGTGGATTGCCCATGACCACAGCCTGGGAACAGGCCTATCTGGCGCTGCGTCGCTGCCTGGCGGATGGTACCTTTCCGCCAGGCGCGCATCTGCGTGAGGAGGATTTGGCAGCCCAGCTTGGCATGAGCCGCACGCCGATCCGTGAAGCGCTGCGGCGCCTTGATGCCGAAGGCTGGTTACGTGTTGTACCCAATCAGGGGGCTTTCGCCGCTGAATGGTCGCTGGCTGAAATGATCGAGATTTTTGACCTTCGTGCCATGTTGGAAGCGCATGCAGCGGAACATGCGGCCATGGCGCCCACCCCGCAGGGGTTGGCGGCGCTGCGGGCGGCTTGCGAGGCCGGGGAAGCGGCGATGCCCGGCGGAGATTTGGCGGCGATTGAACAGATTTCTGAGGCCAATGTGCGCTTCCACCAGACGCTTTGGGAAATGAGCGGGCAGCACCGCACCCGGGCCAGCCTGATCAGCCTGGCTGTGCCGCCCATGATCCTGCGCAATTTCCGTAAATTCAGCGACGCCAATCTGCGCCGCAGCCTCGCGCAGCACCGCGAAATGACCGAGGCAATTGCGGCGCGCAATCCATCCTGGGCCGGCGCGGTGATGCGCGCGCATGTGGAGGCGGGCAAGGCGGTCTTTCTCGCCGCCGCGCAGCACGCGGGGCGGGAGGCCGCATGAAAGACCCTATGCATGCATTTTGTATGCAATCAGCCTTTCCGACCATCGCCTCCGCCCAGGCGGCCATGGCTGAAGGTCGGGCCAAGGCGGCCGATATTCTGGAAGCCTGTCTGGCGCGCATTGGGGCGTTGAATGATACGCTGCATGCCGTGCATTACCTGGATGAGGCAGGGGCGCGGGCCACGCACAATCCCGGGCCGCTTGCCGGGATCCCCTGGGGCATCAAGGATAATTTTGATGTTGCTGGCCTGCCCTGCATTGCCAATTCCAGGCTGCGGACCGGGCGGATTGCGGCGGCAGATGCACCCATCGTCACCATGCTGCGCCAAACCGGGGCGCCCTTGCTCGGCAAGCTTGCCACCTGGGAATATGGCACCGGTACGGGGGCGGAACATTTCGATTTGCCGCACCCGCCCGCGCGCAATCCTTGGGATACGGCGCGCTTCACGGGAGGGTCTTCCACCGGCGCCGGCGTTGCGGTCGCGACTGGCATGGCGCTTTTCGCGATTGGGTCGGACACCACTGGTTCCGTGCGCCTGCCCGCCGCCGCCACCGGCTGCTGCGGTGTGTTGATGACGCCTGGTGTGCTGCCCATGGCGGGCAGCCTGCCCAATACCTATTCCATGGACCGCCCCGGCCCCATCACCTGGACTGCCGAGGATGCGGCGATTGTGCTGGATGCCATGCTGGGTTCGCAATTGCGCGCCGCCGGCAGCGCGGGTGCCAAGGGACTAAGAGTGGCTGTGGTGCGCGATCCCGGTCCAGGATTACCTGCCGCCAATGCAGAACTTGCCGCCGCTTTCGAAGCCGGGCTTTCGGTTCTATCGCGGCTTGGCGCGCGCATCACGGAAGCAAAACTGCCCTGGCCGGCTTCTACCTGCCTGGATGCGGCGCGGGTGATCGGTGCCGCTGAGTCCGCCTCAATCCATGAAGAGGAATTGCGCAACACGCCGGAATTGATGGGGGCTGCGCTCCGCGACAAATTGCTCGCCGGCATGGGGGTTTCGGCGGTGGATTACCTGGCCGCGCAACGCCTGCGCCGCGCCTTCACCGATGCGATGGAACGCTTCTGGGACGCGCATGATGTGGTGCTCTGTTTCGGCACGCTGCACCTGCCGCCACGCTTGGGGGTGGAACCTGAATCTTCCAACTATACCATGGAAACCATGCTGACGCCGGCAAGCCTCGCGGGATTGCCCGCGCTTGTGCAATGCACGGGTTTTTCCGAAGGCGGCCTGCCGCTGCATTGGCAGATCATGACACGTCAGGGGCAGGAGGCTGCGATGTTCCGCCTCGCCATGGCGTTTGAAGCAGCGACCGATTGGCGCGGCAGGAGGCCAGCATGATCCCGCCTAATTACGCTATGCGCGCCGCCGAATTGGCCGGGGGCATTACTGCCATTGCAGCGCGCCTGCCGCGCGATTGGCCCAAGGAGCATCCGCCGGCGAACCCCGCCTGCGAAGCATCACCAATATCGGCAAAAACGGGAGAGCAGAAAAATGGCTGAGACAGAAATGGCGTCGGGTTTTGGTCGGCGTGCTTGGATGGGCGGCGCCGCGGCGCTGGCCTTTGGTGCCGGCTTTGGTGTGCCAGTCATGGCGCAAGGGGCGCGTACGCTTCGGGTGCGTTTCGGCTCTGACATTTCCGTGCTGGACCCGGCGCGGATTTTCCAGATCGAAAATCAATCCATCGCAGGCCATGTCTATAATGGTCTGGTGCAATATGATCAGCGCACCAATGAAATCGTGCCCGATCTTTCCACGGGCCATGAGGTTTCCGCCGATGGCACGGTTTGGACTTTTCGGCTGCGGCCAAACGTTACTTGGCATAAGAATTTTGGGCCTTTGACATCGGATGATGTGAAGTTTTCTTTTGAACGCGTGCTGGACCCTGCGACAGGAAGCCTCTATCGCGGACAGCTTGCGGGCCTCAAGGAAATCCAGACGCCTGACCCGCTGACCGTGCGCCTGGTGCTGGAAGCGCCCAATTCCGGCTTCCTGCATAAGCTTTGCGCCTTCAATCAGGGCTGGATCGTCTCTCGCCGCGCGGTCACCGAAATTGGTGAGCGTTACACCATGAACCCGATCGGCACCGGGCCTTTCATGTTTGATCGTTGGACCACGGGCAATGAAGTGCGGCTTGTCGCGAACACAGCCTATTTCGGTGGTGCGCCGGCGCTGACCGACATCATTTTCCGCGTGGTGCGTGATGAAACCGCAGCGGCGATCGCGCTTGAAAACCGCGAATTGGATGTGTTCTTTGCGCTGCAGAGCCCTGATGTGATTGAACGGCTGCGCCGCGCGAATGGCGTGACTTTGCTGGACCGGCCAGCGAATAACACCGCCAATCTGGTGCTGAATACCACAGTCGGGCCCCTGGCGGATGTGCGCGTGCGCCGTGCCATGATTCATGCTCTGAACCGCAAGGCGCTGATTGATGGCTTCTTCCGTGGCACAAAGTTTGAAGCGACCAGCGTGCTTACTTCTACCTTTCAGGAATTCAGCGACGAAGGCGTGCCGCGCTATCCCTATGATCCGGATCGTGCGCGGGCACTTTTGCGGGAAGCGGGTGTGTCCAATTTCCGTTTCGAAATCACCACGGTGGGGCTGAACCCATTTGACCGTTTCCCGGTGCCGCTGGCGAATGATTTGCAGCAGGTTGGCATTCAGGCGACGGTGCGCGTATTGGAACGCGGCGCCTATGTGCAGGCGCGGTCTTCGGGCAATCTGCAATCCTGCATCACGGCGGTGGTCGGTCCGCCCGATCCGGATAGCCCGCTGGTGACGCTGTATCATACGCGTTCGCATCCGCCGGGCCTCAATACTTCGCGCTACAACCGCGCCGATGCGCTGTTGGCGGAAGCGGCGCGTGCGCCTGATCTGGCGGGTCGCAAGGCTGTTTATAACCGCTTGCTGCGCCAGACCATGGAAGATGTGCCAGTGATTCCGCTCTACGCAGACAGGCTTTTCATCGCGCATGGGCCGAATGTGCAGGGTTTTGTGCAGAACAGCCTGTTCACGGTGAATGCGTCACCGGTATCGCTGCGCGGGGCCTGATGATCCGTTATCTCGCCCGCTGCGCGGCGCAATTTGCTGTCGCGCTGGTTGGGATCGTCACGGTGGCATTCTTTCTGATGCGTGCCATTCCGGGCGATCCCGCACTCTACATGCTGGGCGATTTTGCCACGGCCGAGGCGCTGGCGACCCTTCGCGCGCGCCTTGGCTTGGATCTGCCGGTCTGGCAGCAATATGGCGTTTTTTTGTTGCGCGCCGCGCAGGGCGATATGGGTGTTTCGGTGGTGACGGGACAATCCGCCTTGGCCGAGATTTGGGCCGCGGTGCCGCCCTCGGCCACGCTTGCCGTCGCGGGTATGGCGATTGCCATTTGCTTTGGCGTGCCTCTCGGCATCATTGCGGCCGTCAGGCAAGGCAGCGCGGTTGACCTGACCGTGATGCTGCTGGCCTTGGGTGGCATTTCCTTTCCGGTCTTCTGGCTGGGATTGGTCGCGATCCTGACGTTATCTCACGCACTTGGCCTTTTCCCCGCCCTTGGCGCGACAAGTGAGCCTGGATTCTTGAAGGGCCTGCATCATTTGGCCTTGCCGGCCTTGGTTTTGGGGCTTTCGGTTGCGGCCTATATCGCACGGCTTACGCGGTCCGCGATGTTGGAAATTCTGGGCCAGGACTTCATTCGTGTGGCGCGCGCCATGGGGGTGCCGGAACGGCGCATTGTTTGGCATCTGGCTTTTCGCAATGCGCTGATCCCCGTACTGGCAGTGATTGGCGTCACCTTTGCCTGGTCGCTTGGAAATGCGATTTTGGTGGAAGCAGTGTTCAGCCGACCAGGCCTTGGTTCCACCATTCTGAAGGCGATCTTGTCGCGCGATTACCAGCTGGTGCAGGCCGGCGTTCTGGTATTGGCAGCGGCAGTGGTGCTGCTGAATACCGCGCTTGATTTGATTTATGGCGCGATAGATCCAAGGCTGCGGCGCTCATGACCGCCATGACCGAAGCGGAAGAAGCGCTGGAAGACAATGCAGCGCGCAAGCGCGCGACACTCAGGCGCTATTTGCGCCATCCGGGCTTCATGATTGGCGCCATCGGTATTGGCTTCCTGGTTCTGGTGGCGCTTTTCGCGCCCTGGATTTCGCCCCATTCACCGACGCGGACGGATTTGATGAATACGCTGGCGCAGCCTTCAGCCACCTATTGGCTGGGCACGGATCAGTTTGGCCGCTGCGTGCTTTCGCGCCTGATCCATGGCGCGCAGGTTTCGTTGCAAGTCGGGTTTTTCGTTGTGCTGATCTCGCTTTCCGCAGGCACGCTGCTTGGCGCCATTGCGGGCTATGCAGGCGGCTTTGTGGAACGCGCGCTGGTTGCAATTATTGATATCATGCTGGCCTTCCCGTCCTTCCTATTGGCACTCGCGCTGGTGGCGGCGCGGGGCAATACGCTTGATTCCATTATCCTGGCGGTTGCCATTGCCTATACGCCGCGCGTGGCCGCCGTAATGCGCTCGGTCGTGCTGACCATCCGGCCGAGGCCATACATTGAAGCATCGCGCGCCATTGGGCTTTCAACCTGGAAAATCATCATTCGTCATGTCATTCCGAATGCGCTGCCACCAGTGATTGTGGTGGCAACGGTCAGTGCTGCCACGGCCATTCTTGCAGAGGCAGGGCTTTCCTTCCTTGGGCTTGGTGTGCAGCCGCCGACGCCAACCTGGGGCAATGTGATTGCGGAAGGCCAAACCGCCATCACCACCAATCCGTTGATTTCACTCTCAGCTGGCTTGTGCATCGCCTTTACCGTGATTGTGCTGAATCTTCTGGGCGATGGGCTGCGCGATACGCTCGACCCGCAGATGCGCCGCAATACGGGCAAGCTGCTATGAGCGCCATGTTCGAATTGCGGAACCTGACCGCCGCCGTGCCTGGAGAGGCAGGACCGGTGCGCCTGGTGGAAGATGTCTCGCTGCAGGTGCAGGCGGGGGAAACCCTGGCGATTGTAGGCGAAAGCGGCTCCGGCAAGACCGTAACCTTCACCTCCGCGCTTGGGCTGCTGCCAAAGCCAGGCCGCGTGATCGCCGGCCAAGCGCTGCTGGAAGGCGAGGATTTATTGCAGCTTTCGCCTGAGGATTTGCGCCGGCGTCGTGGCGCGCGCATTGGCATGGTGTTCCAGGACCCGCTGACGGGGTTGAACCCGGTCTTTCGGATTGGTGATCAGATCATTGAAGTGTTGCGTGCCCATCTGCCGATGTCTCGTGCTGAGGCCCGTGAAAGGGCCATCGCGCTCCTGGCGCGGGTACAAATCCCTGACCCGGCGCGGCGCGTGGATGATTACCCGCATCAATTCTCCGGCGGCATGCGCCAGCGTGTGCTGATTGCGATGGCGATTGCGCTTGGCCCGCGCGTGCTGATCGCCGATGAACCAACCACTGCGCTTGATGTGACAGTGCAGGCGCAGGTGCTCGATCTGCTCACGGATTTGCGTGAGGCAGATGGCATGGCGATGGTGCTGATCACGCATGATCTTGGCGTAGTGGCGCGGCAGGCGGATCGCGTTGCGGTGATGTATGCCGGGCGTGTGGTGGAAACCGGCACGGTTGAGGAGGTTTTCAGCGCGCCACACCATCCTTACACCATCTCTCTTTTTCGCAGCATTCCCGATCTCGACTCACCAGCGGGGGCGAAGCTTGCGCCAATTTCCGGCGCGCCGCCCGATCCCGCGCGGCGGCCTGCGGGTTGCGCCTTTGCGCCGCGTTGCTTTGCCATGCGCGAAGATGCGGGATGCCTCCGCGAACGCCCGGGGCTGACAGCGGATCACCACGCGGTTGCCTGCCATCGCGCACGGCTGCTGGAGGTCACGCCATGACCGCCCTTCTGGAAGTTGAAGCGTTACAAAAGAATTTCGGCGGCGGCAGCAGCCTGATTGGCGCGAAGCGCGCTGTGATCCGCGCGGTGGATGGGGTTTCCTTCACCCTCGCCGCCGGTGAGACGCTTGGCTTGGTCGGGGAAACCGGCAGTGGCAAATCCACCCTTGGCCGGCTGGTGCTGCGCCTGATTGAACCAAGCAGTGGCCGGCTGCGCTTCGAAGGGCAGGATGTGCTGCGCGCTTCCCCCGGCGAATTGCGCGCCATGCGCCCGCGCATGCAAATGGTGTTTCAAGACCCCTATGGTTCGCTCGATCCACGCATGACGGCTGGGCAGATCATCGCGGAGCCCATGACGACCCAGGGCATATCGCGCCATGAAGCGCGTGAACGTGTTGGCGCGCTGCTGTCACTCGTTGGGCTGCGTGCCGCCATGGCGGGGCGCTATCCGCATGAGTTTTCCGGTGGCCAGCGCCAGCGCATCGGCATTGCGCGCGCCATTGCGCTTGATCCTGCGCTGGTGGTGTTGGATGAGCCGGTCTCCGCACTTGATGTATCCGTGCAGGCACAAATCCTCAATCTTCTTGCTGAGATTCAGGCGCGATCTTCCGTTTCATACCTTTTCATTGCGCATGATCTGGCGGTGGTGCGGCATGTCAGTGATCGCGTGGCGGTGATGTATCTGGGGCGCATCGTGGAAATCGCGTCGCGCGATGCGCTGTATCGCCGACCGCGCCATCCCTATACGGTCTCATTGCTTTCCGCCGTGCCGCATGCGGACCCGGTGCGCGAGAGAAGGCGCGAACGCATCCGCCCGATTGGGGAGATCGGCTCAGCTGCCGCCTTGCCCACGGGCTGCCGCTTTCATCCGCGCTGCCCGCGTGCGCGCATCATTGCCGCGCGTGGGGGTGAGACAGTGGCGGCGGCGGGTACACGCCTGCCGCAGGCTTGCGTGACAGACGATCCGGCGCTGAAGCCTGCCGACAATGCGCAGCATTTCACCGCCTGTCATTTCCCTGAAGAGAATTGAGGAGCATCGCCGATGTCGGTCTCTCGTGAAGACAATTATACGGGTGTTTTTGATGGCAAGGTCGGCTATGGGCGCAACCCCGCGGTTGTGGTGATTGATTTCACCCTTGCCTATACCACGCCGGGTTCGCCGTTTTTTGCGGAAGGCGTGGTGCGCGCCGTGGCCGATACGGCGCCGCTGCTGCAAGCCGCGCGCGCGGCAGGTATTCCGGTGATCCATACCAAGGTGATGTATCATCCCTCGGGCGCTGATGGCGGCTGGTTCGTGCGTAAGGTGCCGGCGCTTCGCAACCTGATCCAAGGTGAGCCGCTTGCTGAGATTGATCCAAAAGTGGCGCCGCTTCCGGAAGAAGTTGTCATCGTCAAGCAATACCCAAGTCCCTTCTTCGGTACGCCGCTCGCTCCCATGCTGGCAACACTTGGTGTTGATACGCTTATCCTGGCCGGCTGTTCGACCAGCGGCTGCGTGCGTGCTGGCGCACTGGATGGGGTGCAGCATGGCTATCGGGTGATTGTGCCGCGCGAGTGTGTCGGCGATCGGCATGATGGGCCGCATGACGCCAATCTATTCGATATCAACGCCAAATATGGCGATGTTGTCGGACGCGACGAAGTGATCGAATATATTGCCAATCTCGCCAAGCGTAACGATTGAGGAGGAATACCCGTGAACAAAATCACCACGCCAGATGATACGATTCGTGTCTATTGGATGACCGGATGTTCCTCCTGCCTCAGGACCAAGGAATTCCTCACGCGCCATGGCGTACCCTTCATTTCACGCAATGTGCTTGAAGATGAAGGCGCATATGATGAGCTTGCGCGATTTGGCCTGCGGCAAGTGCCCATTGTCACGCGCGGCGATGCCTGGGCCAATGGCCAGGTGCTGCGCGATATCGCCAAGCTGTGCGACATCAAGCTTGGTGAACAGCGCATGCTGCCGGTGGATGAAATGCGCCGACGGCTGGATGCGATTCTGGCCGGCAGCGCACGGTTTCTGGCGCAAATGCCTGATTCTGCGCTGGCGCAAATGCTGCCCAAGCGCCCGCGTTCCTTCGCGCAGCTTGGCTGGCATATCGCCAATATTGCCGATGCCTTTCTGGAACATGAAAACGGCATTCCGCTGACCTTTGATAGTTATATGCGCGTGCCGGAAGAGAAGGACGCGACGCGCGAAAAACTGATCGCCTATTGCGAAGAAATGCGCCGGCGCATGTCGGATTGGTTTGATGGGCCGGGTCGTACGCGAGATTGGTCGGCGCGCGCTGATGTCTATTATGGTGAACAGACAATGCATGAGTTTCTGGAACGCACCGTCTGGCATGCGGGGCAGCATTCGCGGCAATTAATGTGGGTGCTTGAAGGCTTGGGTATTGCGCCCAATCAGCCTTTGGGTGCTGAGGTTTTTGCGGGCCTGCCCATGCCGGAGAGTGTTTGGGATGAGGCGGATCCGGCCAAGATGAAGCGGCCGGCCTAAATCACTGCCGCTCGGGTAGTGGGCTTGGACCTGCCGGGATTTTGTGCCGCCCCTTTGGTCACATAATGTGCAGCAAAGGAGCGGAATCCCGGGCATAGGCAGGGCAGGTGGATTTCGCGGAGAAGCGGTATGCATGATGTTGGCCAGCGGACCTTCGCGGCGCCAGGTTGCTGATGATTTTGGGGCCAGCTTTTCGGCCCTGAACAAAAAGTGAAAGCGCATTAGGCCACTGGCCCTTCAACGCAAGTCAGCCTGCAAGAGCAATCGGGGCGGCATGAACACGTGACAAGCCCATTACGGGTCGCCCTTTACAAAACCGCCATGTCACTGAAATTTCGGTAAGGTATTGATATGCAGTCCTGCCCACCGGGGGACTCGAACCCCCACACCCTTGCGGGCTGCGGATTTTAAGTCCGCTGCGTCTACCATTCCGCCAGGCGGGCTAGGCCTCGTTCTTATAGCAGGGTGCCAAAAACCTGTCATTGAGCATCGCGATTCTGGCAAACGAAGTTGTTGTCAACGCCGTCTGCGGCTGAGCACAATTCTTCTCAGTGATTTTTTGGCCCTGTCGGCATGCCCTGCGTGGATTCCGGACATTATACCATCGCACCAAAAGCTTCGGCTCTACAGCGACAATCAGGATGCGATGAGCGCGACAATCATGATGAGAAGATGCGGATCTGTTTGGGGATGATTTTTGATATTACTGGTTTTTGCAATATCTGATTGACGCTGTCGCCGAATCATTCGCTCCTAGCAAACGCCTCTTCCCCTTAAGATTGTCCACAAGAACAAGTGACAGATGCTTCATCAGAAAGGGAAGGTGGAGCTCACCAGAGGGTTACCTTGCGAATGGCACGCGGCTGGAAATCAACGTGGCCCTCAGCCCGATGGTGAACCCGGATACCAGGCGCAGATCAATCAGCGGGGAAGCCAGATTGCGCGTCAGGATGGGGCCAATCCGGGCAATCGCTTTTGTGTCATCGCGCCGGCAGCCAAGGTCACCGCCATGCGGCCCGGGTGGCAGGACGGGCTACCGCAATCAACGCGTGGAAGCCGTCAATCCACCATCGACGACGAGTTCCGTTGCGGTCACGTATTTTGCCTCGTCAGAAGCAAGGAACAGCGCGGCATGGGCCACGTCCCATCCCTCGCCCATATGGCCGATGGGAACGGCGGCGTTGCGCTTCGCCACGAAACCCTCCAGGTCGCCGCCCGCAAATTCCTCGGCAAGCTTGGCCACCAGCGGTGTGTACATGAGACCTGGAAGCACGCAGTTCATGCGGATGCCGCGCGGCGCATA
This sequence comes from Roseomonas sp., assembly GCA_044356015.1. GTDB lineage: Bacteria > Pseudomonadota > Alphaproteobacteria > Acetobacterales > Acetobacteraceae > Neoroseomonas. The sequence continues at coordinate 1,233 of JBIKXA010000063.1, read as the reverse complement.
GGTAATGGCGGTGGTTTTGCTGAAATGGATCAGCCCCGCCTTGGCCGCCGAATAGGCCGCCTGGGGCTTGCCCGTGTAGCGAATGCCCGCCGTGGAGGCGATACTGACCACGGCGCCCTTTCCCTGCTTTTGCATGATAGGCAGCACCGCTTGGCAGCAGAGGAAAGCGCTTTTGAGGTTGACGGCGAGCTGGCTGTCCCACAGCGCCTCCTCCATCTCACCGGGGATGGCAGGTTCGGACTTGCCGACATTGTTGACCAGCACGTCGATGCGGCCGAAGCGCGCCATGCAAGCCTCAACCAGCCGAGCGGCCTGCGCCGCATCCGTAACATCACCGATCGCAACCTCGCAGGTGCCGCCCTCGCCGGTGATAATTGCCTTGGTCTCCCGCGCCGCCGCCTCATTGATGTCCACGCCGAAGATGCGCGCGCCCTGCCGGGCGAAGAGCACCGCAATCGACTTGCCATTGCCCCAGCCAGGCCCGACCGAGCCGCAGCCGGTCAGGAACACCACCTTGTCCGTCAGCCTGAACATGCGCGTCTAATCGATCTCGATGTTGGTGGCACGGATCACGGGCCTCCAGAGCGCCGCCTCATCCGCGATGAAGCGGGTGGCGCGCTCGGGTGTCGAATCCGTCACGGGCACAAAGGCCATGGCCCCCAGCGCGCGGGCCATCTCGGGCGTGGACATCACCGCGCGAGCGGCAGCGGAGAGCCGTTCCAGCCGGTCCGGCGGTGTGCCGGGTGGAGCGGCCAGGTAATTGGCGAGACGGATCACGACGTCGAAGCCATCCTCGCGCGCGGTCGGCACCTCGGGCACCACCGCTGCGCGCTGCTCGCCGAAGACGGAGATGAGCTTGAGCTTCCCCTCGCGATGTTGCGGCAGCAGCGTCGTGAAGGCGTCCACCGCGAAGGAGATGGTGCCGGAGAGAAGATCTTGGGTTAACGGCCCCGAGCCTCGATAGGGCACATGCACCACGTCAAGGTTGCCTGCGCGCAGCCGCAGCAATTCCGTCGCGAGATGCGGGACGCCGCCGATGCCAGAACTGCCATAGCTCAGTCGGCCCGGCTGGGCGCGGATCATGGCGATCAATTCGGCCAGGTTGTTCACGCCAAGCTGCGGGTGCACCGCCAGGGTGAGCGGCGTAATGCCGAGGATGGAGATATGCGAAAACCCCGTCACGGGATCAAAGGGCGGCACACGACGTGTGAGCGGGCCTGTGATCCCGGCCGT